>JAKLKS010000029.1:9921-26835 GCA_023150535.1 Planctomycetota bacterium | reverse complement strand
GGGGGCCAGGGGGATCCCGCCGGGAGGCGGAGTCCGGCCGCCCCCCTCCCCTCCCGGGGTGGGAGTCACCGAAGAACCGAAGCCCGTCCCCCTCCCGCCCTCCGGTCCAACTTGTTCCGGGAGACGGGGTTGCGCACCGGTTCGACGGGCAGGCGTGCGCTTTCGCACGGTGGGGGTAGAATGATCGCCGGGAGGGGGAGGGGCACGGGCCCCTCGTCCCCCCCGACCCCGGGAGGTTCCTTGCCCCGCCTGATCCTGATGGAGAACGGCAACCGCCGCGTCTTCGACGTCGGCCAGGGCCCCGTCACCATCGGTCGATCCACGAAGAACGTCCTCTCGGTCATGGACCTCAAGGCCTCCCGCCTCCACTGCCGGCTCGAGGAGTCCGGGGGCGCCTGGAGGATCGTGGACGAGGGGAGCCAGAACGGGACCCTCGTGAACGGCTCCCTCATCACGGCGCGCTCCCTCCGCACCGGGGACGTCATCGAGATCGGCGCCACGCGGATCGTCTTCGAGGACGCCGCGGGGAAGGCGCCCCCCGCGGGGTCCCCGGCGAAGGAGAAGCCGATCCCCGAGGAGCTGGGCCGGACCATGGAGATCCCCCGGGGCGCCGCGGACCAGCCCGGGGACGGCGTCGAGGACCTGCTGCGGGACCGCGCCAACCTGCTCCGCCTCCAGCGCGTGGCCCGCGCCATCAACAGCGAGCTGGAGATCGAGCACCTCCTCGAGATCATCACCGACCACGCCGTGGAGCTCACCGACGCGGAGCGCGGGTTCCTCATCCTCTTCGCCGAGGACGGGGAGGAGATGCAGTTCGCCTGCTCCCGCAGCTTCGCCAAGGAGGCGGTGGACAGCCCCGAGTACACGATCTCCCGCTCCATCGCGCGCCGCGTCCTCGACGACGAGACCGCCGTCGTCGCCGTGAACGCCGTGGAGGACGAGCGGTTCCGCGACATCCAGTCCATCAGCGTGCTGGGGCTGCGCAGCGTCCTCTGCCTCCCCTTCCGCATGAGGGACCGCGTGCGGGGCGTCCTCTACATCGACAACCGCCTGCAGAAGGGGGTCTTCAACCGGCAGGACCTGCGGATGCTCGAGGCGCTGGCCGACCAGGCCGCCGCCGCCATCGAGCGGGCCCGCCTCTTCAAGTCCCTCCAGGAGAAGGGGGCGGAGCTCGCGGAATCCAACCTCCGCATCGAGAGCCTCAACCGCCGCCTCCAGGCCGTGGTGAACAGCCAGGCCTCGGAGCTGGAGGAGGTGCGGGAGACCCTCCGCGTGCGCGAGAGGGAGCTGGCCACCAAGTACAACTACCGGAGCATCATCGGCACCTCGACGGCCATGCGGGACGTGCTCCGCCTGCTCGACCGCGTCATCGAGAGCGAGATGCCGGTGCTCATCCTCGGGGAATCCGGAACGGGGAAGGAGCTCATCGCGCGGGCCGTCCACTACAACGGCCCCCGGCGGCGGGAGCGGTTCGTCACCGAGAACTGCGGCGCCCTCACGGACACCCTGCTGGAGAGCGAGCTCTTCGGCTACGTGCGGGGCGCCTTCACCGGCGCCGACCGGAACAAGAAGGGGCTCTTCGAGCAGGCCCACCGCGGGACGCTGTTCCTCGACGAGGTGGGGGAGACGAGCCCGGACATGCAGAAGAAGCTCCTGCGGGCGCTGCAGGAGGGGGAGATCCGGCCCGTGGGCGGCAAGGAGGTGATCCCGGTGGACGTCCGGATCATCAGCGCCAGCAACCGGGACCCCCTGCGGATGTGCAGGGAGGGGCTCTTCCGGGAGGACCTCTACTACCGGCTCAACGTCCTCCAGATCGTGCTCCCGCCGCTCCGCGACCGGCGGGAGGACATCCCGCTCCTCCTCTCCCACTTCCTCGAGAAGCACTCCGCCCGCGTGGGCCGCCCGGTGCCCCGGGTGGAGAGGCCGGTGATGGCCCTGCTCGAGGCCTACGACTGGCCGGGGAACGTGCGCGAACTGGAGAACGAGGCGCAGAAGATGGTGGCCCTCAGCGAGGGCATCGTCACGACGGAGGTCCTCTCCGAGGCCATCCGCACGGGGCCGAGCCCGCCCCCCGCGGTGGAGGAGGGGGTGCGCAACCTCGACGCCCTCGTCGAGAGGGTCGAGCGGGACGAGATCGCCCGGGCCCTCCGGATGGCCGGGGGGAACAAGACCCGGGCCGCGGGCCACCTCGGCATCAGCCGGTTCACCCTGCAGCGGAAGCTCGACAAGTACGGCATGAACCCGGGGGATCCCGGGGACGGCGAGGGGGAGGGGGAGGCGGAGTGAGGATCGGCATCCCGGTCGCGGCGGCGGTCGCGCTCGGCCTCGCCCTCGCGGCGGCGCGTCCCGCGCCCGCCGACGAGGTGAAGATGAAGGACGGGCGCGTCCTCGAGGGCCGGGTCCTCTCGGAGACCGCCTCGGAGGTCACGCTCCGCCTGCGCTTCGGCGGGGACGTGACCCTGAAGAGGACGGAGATCGCCTCCCTGGAGCGGAAGGACCTCCCCGAGGAGGCGATCGCGAAGCGGAGGGCCGCCCTCGACCCGAAGGACGCGGAGGGGCTCTGGAAGCTCGCCCTCGAGGCGAAGGCCCTGAAGCTCCGCAGGCAGCACGAGGCGCTCCTCGCCGAGGTCCTCGCCGCCGATCCCGACCACGCCGGCGCCCGCGAGGCCAGGGGCGACGTCCTCCACGGCGGGAAGTGGATGACCCCGGCGGAGCGGGACCGCGCCCTGAAGGACGAGGAGGTCCGGGCCCGGGCGAAGGAGGGGCTCGTCGAGCACGGGGGGCGGTGGGTGACCCCCGAGGAGAAGGCGGCCCTCGAGCGGGGGCTCGTCCTCCACGACGGCCGCTGGATGAGCGAGCGCGAGGCGATGACGGCGAAGGGGATGGTGGAGTACCGGGGCGCCTGGGTGTCGAAGGACGAGGCGGAGTCCCTCCGCCTCCGGGACGCCCTGGCCGAGGCGGCCGGCGTCCCCCTCACGGTGGCGCGGTCGGAGCGGTTCTCCGTCGCCACGGTGTACCCCCAGGCCGACACCGACCAGGTCCTCAAGGACGCCGAGAAGGCCTACGCCGAGTTCTCGGGCCTCTTCGGCGTGAAGCCGGAGGACCGGCTCTTCGACGACCCCTTCAACCGGAAGCGGCGCCCCCTCACCATCGTGATCCTCGAGAAGGACTCCCAGTACCAGAAGTTCCTCGAGGGGCTCCTCCGCATCCACGAGGACCTCCGCAAGGTCCTCCGCCCCGAGCGGGTGGAGCTCATGAAGACGCAGAAGGGGTTCTACCTCGTGGACCCCGACTGCTGGATCGTGGGCTACCAGTTCCCCTTCCCCAAGGAGCAGACCCGCCACACCGTCGTGCACAAGCTCTCCCACGTGATGCTGCTGCGCTGGCACTTCAAGGGGGCCTCCTGGCCGAACTGGTGGATCGTGGAGGGGCTGGGGGAGGTGCAGGAGATCAACGCCTTCGGCTCCTGCCAGGTCTTCTGCATCACCACGGGGTACGGGGAGCCCGCCGCGGACGGGAAGTGGATCGGGGAGTCCTGGAAGGCGGAGGCGAAGCGGCTCGTCGCCTCCTCCGGGGACCTCCGCTTCCGCGACCTCGTGACGCGGAGCCTCAACGACCTCTCCCCCCACGACCTCGTCAAGAGCTGGTCCCTGGTCCACTACCTGCTCTCGCTGGACCGGGAGAAGTTCGCGAAGCTCGTCCTCCTGCTCAAGGACCGGATGCCCGCCTCGGAGGCGGTGCCGCAGGTGTACGGGGCCTCCCTGGACGACATCGACGCCCGCTGGAGGGACTTTGTCCGGAAGACCTACTGACCGCCGGCGCGCCGCGGGCCTCCTCCTGCTCGGGGCCCTGCTCGCCGCCGCCCCCTCCCCGGGGGGGGCGGACCCCGCGCGGGCGGAGGGGGAGCCGCCGCGGGACCGTCCCGTCTTCTTCCGGGACCCGGACCCGGCCACCGCGAGGGCCATCGAGAAGGCCCTCGGCCGCTTCGGGGATCCCTCCCCCAACAACCGCGAGGCGGGGCGGGACGCGCTCCACGCCATCGGGTGGTGGAGCGTGGAGCCCCTCCTGCGGACCGTCGAGAGGGGGAGCGGGCAGTTCCGCTCCAACGCGCTCCTCGTCCTGGGGAGGCTGGCCGATCCGCGGGCGCTCCCCGCGGCGCGGTCCGTCGCCGCCGAGGACGACACCGAGTGGCCCCCCGTGTTCGCCTCGCTCCTCCTCGGGAGGATGCGGGACGCCGACGACCGCACGCTGAGGGCCTTCCGGGATTCCCTGGCCTCGCGCGGGGGCGACGAGAAGCGGAAGGTCGCCGTCGTCCTCGCCCTCGGGAAGCTCCACCGCCGGCGGGCGGAGGAGGCGGGGGCCATGCTGGCGCAGGTCCTCGCGGCGCCGACCCCCAGCCCCTCGGTGCACAACGCGGCGCTCCTCTCCCTCGGCTTCTTCCGGTCGCGCGTGGCCGAGCCCTCCGGGGACGGGAGCAGCTGGGTGCCCTCGGCGACGATCCGGGAGGCCCTCGCCAGCTCCCGGGCGGGGCCGCGGCTCTCGGCCGTCGTCGCCCTGGCGGTCTCCCGCCTCGACGGCCTCGACGGGGTCTTCCTCGACGCCTTCGAGCGCGACGACGACCGCGAGGTCCGCCGCGTCGCCCTCCTCGCCCTCGGGAAGCCCCGGGCGGAGCCGGACGACCGGGTCACCGACCTCCTCACCTCCGTCCTCGGGAGCGTCCGGGCCACGGGGGAGGAGCGCAGGACGGCGGCCTACCTCCTCACCCTGAGGAAGGACGCCCGCTCCGTGGACGCCCTGATCCGCGCCGCCTCCTCCCCCGGATCCTCGGAGGTCGCCGCGGCCGCGGTGGTGGCGCTGGGGGGCATGGACGACCGGCGCGTCGCCGGCCTCCTGGTCGGGAAGCTCTCCCACCCGGTCGCCACGGTCCGCGCCGCCGCCGCCGTCGCCTCCGTGGAGCTGCGGGAGACCGCCGACCTCCTCCTCCTCCGCGAGGCCCTGCAGCGCCGCCTCCAGCAGGGGGAGACGAACACGGTGGCGAAGTTCGACATGACCTGCGCCCTCGACGAGATCGGCCTCATCCTCCGGGACCGGGACGACGCGAAGGAGGGGAGGCCGGTGAGGGAGCGCCCCGCGCCGGAGTGGCTGGAGGCGAGCTCCGCGGACCTCTTCTTCCGCCTCCGCCGGACCCACCGCCAGGCGATCCTCGACGAGGCGAACCTCCGCGTGCAGCAGGTCCTCGGGGTCGACTCCCTCTTCCCCTACCGCCCCGGGGCCGACCCCTTCGCCGGGGGCGGGGGAGAGGACGGCCTCGGCGGCGCCACCCGCTTCCGGCGCGAGCACAGCGTCTACCTGGAGCAGTACGACCTCCGCACCGAGCTCGACCGGCGCCCCTTCTTCACCATGGAGGACTTCTCGGACGGAGCCGGGGAGCCTCCCGCCGTCCCGAGGGAGAAGCGATGACCGCCCCCGCGCCCGCACCCGCCGCGCCCGGCCCCGGCTGGCTCGCCGTCGTGGGCGTGCAGGGGCTGCTCCGCGGGGAGGTCCTGCTGCTCGCCCCCGGCCAGGAGGCCACCCTGGGCCGCGGGTCGGGCTCGACCCTCCCCCTCACCCGCTCCGCCGGCTACAGGGCGATGTCCGGGGATCCCCAGGGGCTCCGGGCCGCCTGCCAGGGGGTGAGCCGCCGCCACTTCCGCCTCAGGGCGCCCGCCCCCGGAGAGGCCGTCGTCGAGGACCTCTCCCGCGCCGGGACCTTCGTCGACGGGAGCCGGATCACGGCCCCCCTCCACCTGAGGGACCTCCGCGACCGCAGCCACGCCGTCCTCTTCGGCCGGGGCGAGCGCGTGGAGCTCTCCTGGGTGCCGCGCTCCGGGGCGCCGTGACCGCTCCCCGCGGCCTCCCCTTCCTGCAGCGGCGCGTCGCCGAGGAGGCGGTCCGCCGCGGCCTCGTCGCCGCCGTGGTGATGGAGGCGGCCGCCCGCGAGTGGGCCTCGGAGGAGGGCCCGGAGGGCTTCCCCGACCACCTCGTGCGGAGGGGCCTCCTGACCGCGGAGCGGAGGAAGGAGCTCGAGGAGGCGGTGGCCGGGGAGGCGGAGCCCGCCGCCGCCGGGGAGGGCGCCCCGGGGGAGGAGCCGCGGGCCCCCCACCCCTCCGAGGTCGTGCGCGGCTACCGCATCCTCGAGCGCCTCGGCCGCGGCGGCATGGGGTCGGTCTACCGGGCGGAGCAGCTCGGCATGGACCGGATCGTCGCGCTCAAGATCCTGCGCCGCCCGCTCGGCCTCGAGGAGCAGCACGTGGAGCGGCTCCGCCGCGAGGCCCGCCTCGTGGGGGGGCTCGACCACCCCAACATCGTGCGCGGCCTCGACGTGGGGCAGCACGGCCCCTACCACTACTTCGCCATGGAGTTCGTGGAGGGCGAGACGCTGCGCGACCTGCTGCGCCGGCGCGGGGCCCTCCCCGAGGCGGAGGCGCTCCGCATCGTGGAGCAGGTCTGCCTCGCCCTCGACCACGCCCACTCCCGCGAGGTGATCCACCGGGACGTGAAGCCCGGCAACATCATCGTCACCCCCGACGGCACCCCGAAGCTCACCGACTACGGGCTCGCCAAGGGACCCTCGGACTTCAGCCTGACGCAGTCCGGCGTCACCATCGGGACGCCCCAGTACATCTCCCCCGAGCAGGCGCGGGACCCCTCCCGGGTGGACATCCAGACCGACATCTACTCCCTGGGCGCCACCGCCTACCACATGCTCACGGGCATCCCCCCCCACGCGAGCGAGACCCTCGCGGGGCTGCTCACGAAGGTGCTCTACGAGAAGCCGCGCACCTCCCGCCAGGCGAACCCGCGGGTCTCCCCGGGGGCCTCCTTCCTCGTCGAGAAGATGATGGCGAAGCAGAAGCGCCACCGCTACCGGACCCCCCGGGAGGTGCTCCGCGACCTGAGGTCGCTCGCGGCGGGCCGCTCCATCGTCCCGCGCAACTGGGAGGGGGACTTCGAGGTCCACGAGGTGCGGCGGCGGAGCCGGATCCTGCTCGGCGCGGGGACCCTCGCCCTGGCGGTCCTCGCCGGCGTCGTCGTCCTCCTCCAGCACAGGGTGCGGCAGGAGGAGCGGCGCCGCCGGGAGGAGGCCGCGGAGCAGGCCCTGGTCGAGATCACCCGCTCCCGCCCCAGGGACCGGGCGGGGCTCGAGGCGCTGCGGGACTCCCTGGACGCCTTCCTGCGGGGGCCCCACGCGGGCTCCCCCTCGCGGGGCGCCGCGGAGGCGGAGCTGGAGAACGCGCTGAAGTTCCTGGAGGCCTGGGACGACGCCTCCGGGGTCCTGCTGGAGGCGCAGCGGATGCTCCGGGAGCAGGGCAACTGGAGGATGGCGGCGGAGTACATCGAGGGGAAGGTCCAGGGGTTCCGGGAGCTCGGGGCGAGGGGCCGCGACCCGGAGCGGATGCTGCGGGGGCGGGCCGACGAGATCTGGGTCCAGGGGGAGGAGGAGGGGGAGCGGTTCGTCGGGGAGCGGCTCGCCGCCGCGGCCGCCCTCCCCGTGGAGCCGGACGCCGCCCGCGTCGTCGAGGACCGGCTCCGCCGGGACCGCGCCCTCCTCCTCGACCGCTACGTGAAGTCGGAGTACCAGTCCCCCGTGGACCGGATCGACCGCGTCCTCGGCGCCCTCGGGCAGGCCCGGGCGACCATCGAGGAGTCCCACTTCGGCAAGAGCCTCCGCGAGGAGGTGGAGAGGGCGCTGCGCGGCGCGGAGTTCGGGGCCGCCGACGCCCTCCTGGCCTCGGCGGAGGAGCGGATCCGGGCGGACGGCCTCCTCCAGGCCCTCCTCGAGGAGATCCCCGCCCCCGCCGCCCGGGACTTCCGGGGCCGCGTGCCGCGGGAGAGGCAGAGGGTCCGGGAGCTCTGCCGCTCCTGGCTGGAGGGGGAGGTCGCCCGGGCCGGGGAGGCGGCCTCCCGGGGGAGGTTCGCCGAGGCGCTGTCCATCCTGGAGAGCGCCGAGGGGAGGAGCCTCCCCGACCTCCGGGAGCCGGCCGCGGCCCTGCGGACCGCGCTCGAGGAGAAGAGGAGGAGGGCGGACGAGGCGGTGGGCGCGGTGGTGGAGGGGATGCTCGCGGCGGTCCTCCAGGAGATGGGCCGGCGGGACTTCGCCGCCGCCTCCCGCCGGCTCGACGAGGCCGCGGCCGCCTCCGGCCCCCTCGGGGGGGACGCGCGCGTGGCCGAGGCCCTGGCGGCGGCCCGGCAGCTCCTGGAGATCGTGGACCGGGTCGCCTTCGGCGCGGCCCTCCGGGACCGGCTCCTCGGGGGGGACCTCCCCCTCGGCCTCCAGTTCGAGGAGGGCTCCCGCCAGCTCCACCCGAAGGTCTCCCGCGTCCGCATCCGGCCCGGCGTCCCCGGCCCGATCGTGATCTTCGACGCGCCGAACCAGCCCGACCTCCAGGGCTCCCTGCACCGCCTCTCCCTCCCCCTCGTCCTCACCTACGCGGGGCTCCCCGGGCCGGGTCTCACCCACGAGCAGGCCCTCGCCCGGGGGGCGCTCCTCGTGCTCGAGGGGGAGGGGCCCTCGGCCCCCTCGACGCGGGACCTCTCCGCGGCGGTCTCCCTCCTCCAGGGGGCCGCCGAGGGGCTGCCCCTCCTCGAGCCCGCCCTCCGGGCCCTCGTCGCCCGCGCCGGGGAGACGGTGGCCGCCCGGGCGCTCCAGCAGGACCGGCTCGAGGAGATGGCCGGCGAGACCCTCCGCGCCGCCGACGAGGCGCTCCAGCGGAAGGACCCCAAGGAGGCGCTCCGCCTCCTCGACCTCCTCCTGTCGAAGACCCTGAGCACGACCCGGTTCGCGCAGGACCGCCGGCAGCACCTCCTCGACCTCCGGCGGGACGCCGAGGCGATGCTCGAGAACCTCGGGCTCGCGGCCTACTTCCGGGGCTCCCGCGTCACCGTCGGGGAGCCGGGGCCGAACCGGGACAGCATCACGCGCATCGAGTGGTCCCTGGACGACGAGGCGCAGCTGCGGGGCTTCGTCCCCCCCGAGGACGGGGGGCCGCCGCTCTACCGCGTCTTCCCCGACGACGCCGGCCCCGACGGGACCCCCCGGGGCGGCCGCCTCGCCTTCCTGGCGCCGGAGCCGGGCCCGGCGGGGGACGGCTCCGCCCGGGCCCTGCGGGATTCCCCCCTGGTGATCGAGTGCCCCTTCAAGCCGGGCCGCTACGTCGCCGTCTCCTTCACCCACTTCTCGGAGGCGCCGCTCTACCTCCAGGTCTCCCTCCTCGGGAACCACGTGGGGGTCCTCACGGACGACGGCCGCCGCGAGAGCGGGCGGGGGGTCTACGCCTGGCAGAAGGAGGACTGGCGGAGCCCCGACCAGGAGTTCCCGCCGGAGTACCGCCACGACCACGTGGCCTCCATCCCCGACCCGGCGAAGTTCCGGGACAAGCGGGGGCAGCGGTACTTCCAGTTCGAGCCGGGCCGCGCCTCCTCGGTCAAGGTGGAGTGGGACCAGGGCCACCTGCGGCTCTTCGTGGACGGGCGGGAGATCTGGGACGCGCCGCTGCGGGACCGGAACTTCCGGGACAGTCCGCCGCGCCTCCGCATCGTCACCTACACGCCCTGCTGGATCGACGACCTTGCCATCGAGGGCGTGGTGGACAGGAACTACTGGGAGAAGCTGAGCCCGGGCCCGAACCGCTGATCAGCGCGGGGGCGGCAGCCAGGCCTCCGCCTCCGCCGCCAGCCTCGCCGCCGCCTCCCGGTCCGCCGCCGCCGGCTCCGGGACCGCGAGGAGGTCCCGGGCCTCGAAGGGGTCCGCGACGAGGTCGTGGAGCGCCTCCCGGACGCCGCCCGGGAGGCCTGCGCCGCCCTGCTCCGTGGTCCGCGTCCACTTGAGCCTCCTCCCCCCCTCGAGAGGGCCCACGGCGGTCACGAGGCCCCGGCGGAAGGGGAGGAAGGCCTCCTCGGGGGCCCCGGGGAAGAAGGGGCGCATCCCCTCGAGGAAGGAGAGCGGGGCCTGGAACTCGGCGACCTGGAACCGCTCCCCGCCGGGGGCGGAGGGGAGCGGCGCGGCCCTGGGCGTCCCGGCGGCGTCGAAGGGGACCCCCGCGGCCCGGAGGATCGTGGGGAAGAGGTCCTGCAGCCGGACCTGCCCCGGGATCCGCAGCCCCCCCTCGAACCGCCCGGGGGAGCGGATCACCAGCGGCACGTGCAGCAGCGTGTCGGCGACGGAGAGCTTGTGGTCCACGAGCCCGTGCTCCCCGATGTTCTCGCCGTGGTCGGCGGTGACCGCCAGGAGCCAGCCGCCGTCCTCCTCCGAGAGGACCCCCTCCCTCCCGAGGAGCTCCGCGATGGCCCGGCTCGCCCGGTCCACCTCGGCGATCTCGGCGTCGTAGAGGGAGGAGAGGATGCGGAGCGTCGCCGGGGAGATGGGGCGGAGCCCCAGGTTGTGGGCCATGTCCGCGGGGAAGCGGACCCCCCGCGCCTCGCGCACCTCCCGCTCCCCCGCCCCCTCCGGGCGCCAGGGCCGCTCCAGCTCCTCGGGCGGGTCGTAGGGGAGGTGGGGCTCCATGAGGTTCACGAAGAGGAAGAGCGGCCGGGCGGCGCGGGCCGGGCTCGCCCTCCTCTCCGCCAGCAGGCGCGCCAGGATGTCCCGGGTCAGGAACCCCCCCTGGGCGCCCCTCTCGTCGGGGACCAGCACGAAGGTGTCGAAGCCCTGGGCGAGGCCGGTCTGGGGGTGGACCAGGGGGTTGTTCGTCACGCAGACGGTGTCGTAGCCCTCCTCCCGCAGCCGCTCGGCGAGGGTGCGGTGGGTGGGGGCGAGGGGGGAGCGGAGGTCCACGGCCCCGTGGACGCGGGGGAGGAGCCCGGTGAAGAGCGACGCGTGGGAGGGCACCGTCCAGGGGGAGGGGGCGCGGCACTGCTCGTAGAGGACCCCCTGCGCCGCCACCTCCTCGAGCCAGGGGGTGGTCCTGCGTCCGTAGCCGTGGGCGGAGAGGCGGTCGGCCCGGGTGGTGTCCCAGAGGAGGAGGACGATGTCGGGGCGCGCGCCCCCCCGCCCGGAGATCCACCAGAGGCCCCCCGCCGCCGCCAGGAGGAGGAGGAGCGCCGCCGCCGCCCGCGCCCGCGGCCCCGTCACCGGTCCGCCCCGCCGCCCGAGAGGTAGCCGAGGCCGTCGGCGAGCCGCAGCCACTCCTCCATGGACCGGGGGACCTCGTCGAGGGAGCGGAGCCGGAGGCGCGCGAGGAAGGCGGCCCTCATGCGGGCGACCTCCCCCCCGCGCTCCGGGGCGAGGTCGCGGGTCTCGTAGGGGTCGGCCCGGGGGTCGAAGAGCCTCTCGTCCCGGTAGGTGGCGTGGAACCGGTAGAGGAGGCGCCCCCGCCAGCGGTAGACGTCCCCCTCCCGCGTCGGGTTGGGGGGCACGGCGGCGCGTCCGGCGAGGAGGGCTGCGGCGCCGAGGAGCAGCGCCGCGGCGGCCGCCGTCGGGAGGGGGCGGTGCAGGGGGGGCTCCCTACTTGAGGAGGACCAGGTCCACGCCGTCGAGGGAGGGGTCGATGACGGGGTCGGAGGGGGTCGGGTCGGAGCTCCGCTGCACGGGGACGTTCGCGAGGGCGTCCAGCACCTCGGTCCCCTCGACGAGGCGGCCGAAGGCGGTGTAGTTGCCGTCGAGCTGCTTCGCGGTGCCGTGCATGACGAAGAACTGGCAGCCGGCGGTGTTCACGTGGTCGCCGCGGCGGGCCATGGAGATGACCCCCTTCTCGTGGCGGATGTCGTTGAACTCGGCGGGGAGGAACCAGCCGGGGTCCCCGGATCCGTCCCCCCTGGGGCAGCCGCCCTGGATCATGAAGTCCTTCATGATCCGGTGGAAGGTGCGCTTCGTGAAGTAGCCGTCCCGGGCGAGGGTCAGGAAGTTGTGGACGGTGTTGTAGGCCTTCGTCGGCTCCAGCGCGACGGTCATGTTCCCCTTGACGGTGCGGATGCGGGCGCCGACGCGGGTCTCGCCGTCCTTGCCGGGGAGCACGGTGACGGTCACCGGCTTCGCCTCCAGGGGCTCGGGCTGGACGGCTCGGTTGACGCCGAGGAACACGGCGGTGATCTCGAGCTTCCCCGGGAGGATGGCGAGGAGGTCGGCCTTCCCCTCCATCTTCGCCCCGCCCTTGAGCTGGGTGAGGGGGAGGACGTCCCCCTTGAACTCGGCGCCGGAGTACTTCCCCCGGAGCTTCGAGACCTGGTAGGTGGCGCCGGTCCCCGTCTTCACGTAGAAGACGAGGCCCGCGGGGGAGCCGAGCTCGAGCGGAGCGACGGCGACGGCCTTCGCCGAGGCGCTGTGGAGGGCGAGTTCGAGGGGGATGGACTCGCCGAGGCGGACCTCCTCCTTCAGGGCCTTGGCCTTGAGGAGGAACTTCGGGGCGAGGGCGGAGGCGGCCGGGGCGGGGGAGGCGGCCAGCAGGGCGAGGAGGGCCGGCTCCACCGGGGCCCTCATGCGGGCGTCCCCGTAGGCGAGGAGGGCCACGGCGAGGTGGCCGAGGAGCAGGGCGAGGCCCAGGCGCCAGGCGGGGGGGCGCCCCCGCGCCCCGGCGAGGAGCGCGAGGAGGACGAGGATCCCCGCGGGCCCCCAGGAGAGCCACCCGGCGAGGGCCTTGATCCCGGCGTCCCCCTTCCCCGAGCGCGTGTCGGGGTCGAGGAACCGGACCCCCTTCCAGAACGCCAGGCGCGCCGCCCGCGGGGGATCGGCGGCCGCCCAGGCGCGCGCCGCCGCGGCGAAGCGGGCGCTGGAGGCCGCCTCGTCCAGGCCCGACCAGCCGTACATCCCGAGGTCCGGCGGGTCCTCCCCCGTCCAGGCGCGCTCCGGCGGGACCCACTTCCCCGGGGGATCGGCCTCGAGCGCGGCGTCGCAGTTCCCCCCGAGGAGCGTCACCCCCGAGGTCGTCGCCAGCACCGGGCTCCCGAGGAGGAGGAGGTTGCGGGCCGCCCAGGGGGCGACGAGGAGCAGGCAGGCGCCCCCCGCGAGGAGGGCGGCCCGCAGGCGCGCGCCCCGCGCCTCGACCGAGGCGGCGGCGAGGATCGCGAGCCCCGCCGGCAGCAGGCCGCCGGGGCGGCAGAGGACGGCGAGGCCGAGGGCCGCGCCCCCCGCCGCGAACCGCCGGCGCAGGAGGAGGTCGGCCGCCGCGAGCAGGAGCACCGCGTCCAGGGGCTCCGAGAGGACCCGCGCCGAGAGCCAGGCCTGCGAGGGCCAGAGGGCGGCGGCGATCCCCGCGATCCAGGCGGCCCGGGCGCCCCCGACCCTCCCGGCGAGGAGGAAGGCGAGGGGCGCCGCCAGCGACCCGAGGAGCGCGCAGGCCCACCGCAGCGCCGCGGGGGAGCCGTCCGCGGCGAGGTGGACCGGGGCGAGCACCGCGGGGAGCAGCGGCGCGCGGAAGGCGAGGAGCCGCCGCTCCACGGGTTCCCCCGTCCCCGCCGGGAGGCCGGCGACGGTGAACCCGCAGCCCTCCCCCCGCGCCAGGGACCCGGCGACGGCCGCGTAGCCCCTCTCGTCACCCTCGAGCGGCCGCGCGGGCCCGCCGTCGAAGGCCGCGAGCAGGACCGCCCGCGCGAGGACCGCGAGGAGGAGCACCGCGACCGCGCCCCGGCCTCCGCCCATGCGTCCCCCCCGCGCCCGCCGCTCCCGGCCCCGGGTATCATAGGCCGGTGCCCGGCGCCCGGCCCCGCGCTTCCCCCGCCGCCCTCCTCGCCCTCCTCCTCGCCGTCGGGGGGGCCGCGTCCCTCCCCGGCCCGGCGGCCGCCTCCCCGCCCGAGGGGGGGCCCCCTCCCCCCCCCGCCCCCGCGGCGGCGAAGGAGGAGAGGGAGGAGGACCGGGAGTGGTTCCTCCTCAGGATGGCCGTCTTCGACCCCTTCGAGCGCCGCCTCCCCCGCGGCGCCCCGGCGAGGTTCCGGGTGACGATGAAGGGCCCCTACCGCTCCCCGGTGCTCGTGGTCGTCTTCCCCGACGGGGACGCGCGGTACTTCGCCCCCGACGCCCGCGCGGGGAGGACCTACGACCTCTCCTTCCGCCTCGACCCGCGGGGAGGCACCCACCGCGTGGCCCTCGCCGCCGACGGGCCGGGGGGGATGGAGTACGCGGCGCGCTTCCGGATCCTCGGCCTCGGCCCCGACGGGAAGGAGGTGGACCGGGACATCGACCTCCCCGCCGGCGACGCGGAGTGGGCGAACGTCGACCCGGAGGAATCGCCCCTGCGCCTGGAGCGGTACCTCTTCCACCGGATGAACGCCTTCCGCCGCGGCCAGGGGCTGCCGGAGCTGCCCTGGCTCGAGTGCGTGGCCCGGGCGGCGCGGGAGCAGCTGCCGGACCTCGCGCGGCACTACGAGGAGACGGTCTCCCGCCGGACCGGCCTCGGCGACCTCCTCCACTTCCTCCCCGGGGCGGGGCCCGGGGGCGCCGGGGGCCCCACCATCGCCGACAGGGTCCGCCTCGCCTCGGGCTGGCCCCTGGTCCTCTACAACATGCCCAAGGGCCCCCCCTCCCGGGGCCGGGGGAACCCGAACTACGTCGCCGCCTCCCTCACCATCCCCACGCCGAGCCTCGACGAGCGCTTCGGGAGGTACCTCCTCCGCAAGAGCGACCACCGCGTGGCGCTCGTGAACCCGCACCTGACCCACGCGGCGGGCGCGGCGACCTGGAGGTACTACGGCTGGAGGGGGGACTCCGGCACGGGGCCGCCGCCCGACCGGACCGCCCCGCCGGGGCCGCCGCCGAAGGGGAGGGCCCGCGAGGTCCTCACCGCCCTCGTCTACGTGCAGGTGAACGACCCGCGGGCCGAGGAGTCCATCGAGAGGGAGGCGGCCGAGGTCCGCTCCGCCCTCGGGAACGCCTCCGGCCCCGCGGAGAGGGCGGCGGCGCTGCGCCTCCTCGGGAGGCACGCCCTCCCGGGCGCGGCGAAGGCGCTGGCGGCGCGGGCCGGCGACCGGGACCCCCTGGTCGCGGCGGGGGCGCTGGACGGCCTCTGGCTCTGCGATCCCGGGGCGGCGGCCGCCGCCGCGGCCCCCCTCGAGGTGAGGGTGGCGCAGGGCCTCGCCGGGGAGGAGGAGTCCCTGGCGGCGGCGCCGCTGGCGGTCCTCTCCCGGATCGAGTGGGACGCGGCGACCCTCCGGCGGGCGACGGCGGCCTCGGAGGAGATCGGGAAGCGGGCGCGGGCGGCGCTCGGGGAGGCCCTCCGCGCCCTCGGCCCGGCGGAGGCCGGGAAGTGACGCCGGGGCCCCCCGGCGGGCCGGCGGCGTCGGCCCGCTCCTGTATGCTGGCCGGGTGCGGTGCACCAACCGGGAGGTGACGGCGTGGCGCAGGCGGTGAAGGTCGGGAAGTCGGCGGACGTCCCCGAGGGGGGCGCCCGCGCGGTCGAGGCGGCGGGCCGGAAGATCGCCCTCTTCCGGATCGGCGGGGTCCTCCACGCCATGGACGGGGTCTGCCCCCACCGGGGCGGGCCCCTCGGCGAGGGGGCCGTGGAGAACGGCATCGTCTCCTGCCCCTGGCACGGGTGGCGCTTCGAGGTGCGCACGGGGAAGTGCGTGAACCTCCCCGGGGGCGGCCAGTCCTGCTTCCCCGTCCGCGAAGAGGGCGGCGACATCGTCGTGGAGGTGTAGGGATGGCCGAGATCCTGGCCCGCGGCATCGACCGCTACCTGGAATCGCTGCTCCCGGCCCGGGGCGAGGTGCTGGCGGCCATGGAGCGGGAGGCGAAGCGGCGCGACATCCCGGTGGTGGGTCCGCAGGTGGGACGCCTCCTGGCGTCGCTCGCCGCGGCGACGGGGGCGCGCCGGGTGTTCGAGCTCGGGTCGGCCATCGGGTACTCGACGCTCTGGATCTGCCTCGGGGCGCACCCGAAGGCGAAGATCCACTACACCGACCGGTCGGAGGCCTTCGCCGAGGAGGCGCGCGTCTACATCGACCGGGCCGGCTTCGCGGACCGGGTGAAGTTCCACGTGACGCCGGACGCGGTGGACGCGCTGTCGGTGGTGCCGGGGCAGTTCGACCTCGTCTTCAACGACATCGACAAGGAGGGCTACCCGCGCGCCTTCAGGGCGGCGGTGGCGCGCCTGCGGCCGGGCGGGGTCTACGTCGCCGACAACTGCCTCTGGTCGGGGCGGGTGACCGACGGCCGGGCGCGGGACGAGGCGACCCTGGCGCTCCGCGAGCACAACCGCCTCGCCATGGCGGACGAGCGGCTCGTCGGGTCGATCCTGCCCATCCGGGACGGCGTGTTCGTGGGGACGCGGATCCTGTAGCGGGGAGAGGGCGGAACCCGACCCGTTTCCGTCACCGCGAACGTCCCGAACCCGAACATCCCGAACCCGACCCGTTTCCGTCACCGCACCGGCCGCGGATGTGACGAACCCCGGGCCGCGAGCCGTACCTGCGTTCCCCCGCCGCCGGGACTGGTATCGTGACCCGCCATGGGACCGCCGCCCTCCCCGACCGCCCGCCGGACCGGAACCGCCCTCCTCCTGGCCGCGGCCCTCCTCCCCTCCCCCGCCGCCGCCGACGAGGCCGCCGAGGCGGCGAAGCGCTTCCGAGAGGCCTTCTCGGGCACCCTCGCGGAGAGGCTCGGCCCCCCCGGGAAGGTCGAGAAGGACGCCACGGCCCTCCTCCCGCAGGGGATCGTGGTCGAGCCGGGGCCCTTCGACGAGGCGGTGCGGCGGCTCCGCGCGCCGGTCGAGGAGCGGATGGCCCTGCGCGAGCGCGTCATGGGGGAGACCGGGGCAGCCCCCGGGTCCGGCGCCGACATCGGCAAGGCGGTCCGCGGGATGGAGGCGGAGAACGCCGACCTGCGGGCCCAGCTCCAGGTCAAGCAGGAGCGCATCGACCAGCTTGAGCGGCAGCTGTACGGTCGGAAGTCGGAGCGGACCCAGGTCAGCGACCCCAAGCGAGCAGCCCAGCAAGCGCGCCGCAAGG
>JAKLKS010000029.1:0-9911 GCA_023150535.1 Planctomycetota bacterium | reverse complement strand
GACGCGGGCTACATGGAATCCGGCGAGAAGCAGCACCGCGCGCGGAAGCTCGCCGCGATCCTCATCCCCCTCTACCGGTCGCTGGCCCTCCGCAACGGAGCCGTCGCCGCCCGGGCCGCGGAGGCGCTGGCGCGGTCGAGGGACCCGGCCCGGGTGCAGGGGGTCCTGTCGGCCCTCGACGACGGATCCCCCGCGCTGCGCGCGGCGGCGGCGGGGGCCGCGGGGCGCCTCGGCGGCGGGGCGGACGCCTCCTTCCTGGCGCCGCTGCGGAACCGCGCCCGGGACGACGCCGTCCCCGCGGTCCGCGCCGCCGCGCTGGCGGCCCTCCTCCGCTGGAACCTGGCGCTCGTGAAGGACGACCTCGTCGCCGCCCTCGGCGACCCCGCCTGGGAGGTGCGCGCCCTGGCGGCGGCGGCCTGCGCGCGGGGGAAGGTCCTCGAGGCGACCGAAGCCCTCGTGGCGGCCCTCGGGAAGGAGGGCGGGCGGCTCCGGAGGGACCTCGACGAGGCGCTGCGGGCGCTCCACGGGGTCAGCTTCGTCGGGGACGCGGCCCTCTGGCGGCGGTGGCTCGACGAGAACCGGCCGGCGGTGGAGGAGCGGACGGCGGCGGCGGCGGCCTCGCCCGACCGGGACCGGCCGCTCGGGCCGCCGGAATCCTGGGAGGCGCCCGCGGCCGCGGGGAGGGAGCCGGACGCGCCCGACGGGGGCGGGAAGCCGGGGAACCCCACCTCCTCCTTCTACGGCATCGACACCACGAGCCGCCGCGTGCTCTTCGTCGTGGACATCTCGAAGAGCATGGAGGACCCCTCCGTCGCGCGCCCCCCGACCGCCACCGGCGGCAGGGACGAGTACGCCGCGCCGAAGGGGAACGCCCGGATCGACGTCGCGAAGTGGCAGCTCCACCGCGCCGTGGCGGCCCTGCCGAAGGACGCGGTCTTCAACCTGGTCGTCTTCAGCGAGTCCTACAAGTCCTGGCAGGATTCGATGGTGGAGGCGTCGCCCGCGGCGAAGGCGAAGGCCCACGCCTTCGTGGACGGCCTGAAGCCCAACGGGGTCACCAACATCGCCGACTCCCTCGACGAGGCCTTCGACCAGGCGGGCGCGGGGCCGCTCGCCGTCCCGGCGAAGGGGGCGAAGGGGGGGCTCGCGGTGGACACCGTGTTCCTCCTCTCCGACGGGAACCCCAACCGCGGCCGCCTCTCCGACCTCCCGGCCCTCCTCGAGGACGCCGTCGCGCGGGCCCGCGCCCGCCGCATCGTCCTCCACGCCGTCGGCATCGGGGAGGTGGCCGGGAGCGAGTTCCTCCGCTCCCTCGCGGAGCGGACGGGAGGCCGGTACGTGGGGTTCCGGTAGGGGAGGAGGGGACGCAGGGCCGCGCTCACCCGCCCCCTTCCTGCACCCCCGCCCCGCCGCCCGGCGATAATCCCCCGGTGCCCCCCTCCCTCCTCGTCCTCCACTACGCCGAGATCGCCCTCAAGGGGGAGAACCGCGGCTGGTTCGAGGGCCGCCTCAAGGACAACCTCCAGGACGCGCTCCGCGCCGCCGGCGCCCCCGGGTCGGTCCGCCGCGAGCGCGGGCGCATCGTCGTCGCCCTCGCGGATCCCTCCCCCGCCGCCCTCGAGGCCGCCTGCGGCGCCGTCTCCCGCACCCCGGGCGTCGCCTGGTTCGCCGCCGCCGAGGAGGCCCCCCGGGACATCGGCGCCATCGAGGCCCTCGTCGTCGCCCGCGCCCGGGCCTCCGCCGGGTCCTTCGCGGTCGACACGCGCCGCGCCGACAAGACCTTCCCCCTCACCTCCATGGAGGTGAACCGCCGCGTCGGGGCCGCCGTCGTCGCCGCCACCGGGCGGCCCGTCGACCTCGGGAGCCCCGCGGAGACCCTCGGCATCGAGATCGCCGCGGACCGCGCCTTCGTCCTCGGACCCCGCCGCGCCGGCCCGGGCGGGCTCCCCGTGGGGTCCTCGGGGAGGGTCGTCGCCCTGCTCTCCGGCGGCATCGATTCCCCCGTCGCCGCCTGGCGGATGATGCGCCGCGGCTGCCGCGTGCTGGCGGTCCACTTCTTCAACGGGGCCGCCGGGGGCGAGGGGGTCCTGGAGAAGCTCGACCTCCTCGGGGAGGCCCTCGCGCGGTGGCAGGGGAGGCTCAACCTCCGCGTCGTCCCCTTCGAGGCGATCCAGAGGGCCATCGTCGCCGCCGTCCCCGCCGACCACCGGATGATCGTCTACCGCAGGACCATGCTCCGCCTCGCGGACCGGATCCGGGAGTCGGAGAACGCCCGGGCGCTCGTCACCGGGGACTCCGTCGGGCAGGTCGCCTCGCAGACCCTGGAGAACCTCGCCTGCGCCTACGCCGCCGTCCCCGGCCCCGTCCTCGCCCCGCTGTCGGGCGCGGAGAAGGAGGAGATCATCGCCGACGCGCGGCGGGTGGGGACCTTCGAGGCCTCCTGCCTCCCCCACCAGGACTGCTGCTCCTTCCTCATCTCCCCGCACCCGGCGACGAAGGCGCGCCTGCGCGAGGTCGAGGAGATGGAGGCGGCGGTGGCCTGGGGGACGCTCCTCGAGGAGGCCCTCGCCGCGGCCCCGTTGCGGTCCTACCCCGCGGGCGGCTGAGCGCCGCGGGCGCGCGCCACGATCTCCTCCACCACCCTCTCCGCGGGGTGGCAGACGAGGTGCTTCGGCGGGACGGGCCCGAGCAGGGCGTCGGTCCAGGGGACGTCGGCCTCGGTCACCCCGTTCACGATCTCCTCCAGCTTCCTCGGGCCGAGGACGGCGACCTTCCCCTCCACCGGCATCGCGTCGCGGAACCCGACGTGGAGGAGCAGGATCGCGGTGCAGTGCAGGCGCGGGTCGAGGAGCGGGAGGATGGCGAGCGTGCGGCCGTCCTTGGCGCCGATGCCGATGAAGTGGCGGCGGCCGCCGACGACCCCGCGCTTGGTGCCGCGGAGCAGGGTCCCCCCCACCGCGCGGCTCGGCAGGACCGCGGAGACGCCGCCCCGCCGCTCGATGAAGAGGCGGGAGCCCGGCCCCGGGCTGCCGTCCGCCTCGAGCCCCTCGACGCGGTAGCGCGCCCAGCCCTCCACGGAGGCCAGCGCGGGCTGCAGCGAGCGCAGCGCCGCGAGGCTCGAGTCCGGCAGCGCCTCGAGCGGGACTTCCGCCTCGTCCAGCGCGTCGAAGACCGGCCCCTCCGGCCGCTCGGCGGTGCGGCTCGTCCCCACGGTGACGATCTTGGCCTGGTGGCGGATGGCGTCCACGGGCCTCTCGAGCTCGCGCACGGCGTCGGTGAGGGCCTCCACGAGGAGGTCCCGCAGCCCCTCGGAACCCGGGGCGGAGGCGGCGCCGGCGCCGGGGAGGGCCTCCCGGGGAAGGTGCCCGGCGGCCGCGTGGAGGACGAGCAGGAGGTCGGCCGCCCGCGACGGGCCGAGGGCGCTCTCGAAGCGGCCGGCCCTCAGGCGCCGCGCCGCCTCCGCCGCCCCCTCCTCCGCCGCCGACGCCCCCGCGCCGGCCCCGGCGGCCCCCCCCTCCCCGGCCACGACGGCGGCGCGCAGCCGGGAGAAGAAGCGCGCCCCCTCGTCCACCGCCCGGGCCGCGTGGTAGGCGAAGAGGTGGCCGGCCATGACGTTGGCGAGCATGGAGAGGCGGGGGGCGGCCCTCGGGACGGGCACCACGGCCGCCGCGTAGGGATCGAAGCGGGGGTCCCCCTCGTCCGCGAAGACCACGGGGAGCGCCTTGTGGGCCTGGAAGATGGCGACGTCCTTGGCGAGGTCCGCCTGCACGGTGCCGGGGTTGCCCGCGGCGAGCACGAGCATCAGGGCCTCCGAGGAGAGGTCGATGTGCTTCTTGTCCTCCACGGTGTCGGAGGCGATGGACTTGTAGCAGAGCTCGCTGCACTTGATCCGGATCTCCTCCGCCGCGACCCGGTTGAGGCCGCTCCCGACCACGGTCCAGTGGCGCCGGGTCGGCGCGTGCTCCCCGGCCACCCGCTCGACGAGGGGGTCGAGGGAGAGCACCCTGCGCAGGAGGTCCGGGAGGGCCCTCAGCTCCCGCGCCCTGTCCGCGGCCTCCGCCTCGGGCATCGTCCCGAGGATCCGCGCGAAGGCGAGGGAGAGGACCGCGCCCGCGGCGACCTGGGAGTGGAAGGCCTTCGTGGAGGCGACGCTCATCTCCACGTCCCGGCCGTCGGAGGTGTGGAAGACGCCGTCGGCGCGGCGGGTGATGTCGCTGTTGCGGCGGTTGACGATGGCGATGACGGCCGCGCCGCGGCGGCGGGCGAGGTCCACGGCCCGGTTCGTGTCCGCCGTGGAGCCGGACTGGGTCACCGCCACCACCAGCGTGTCGGACATGTCCTCGCGGAGCCCGAAGCCGGACATCTCGCTCGCCTTCTCGGCCCGCACGGCGATCCCCGCGGCGCCGAGGTCCTCGTCGAGGATCCCCGCCACGGCGGCGGCGGCGACCGAGGCGGTGCCCTGCCCGCAGCAGAGGATTCGGCGGACGGAGCCGGACCGGAGCCTCGCCTCGACCGCGGGGGGCAGGATCTCCGACCCGAGGTTGAAGCGGAGGCGGCGGCCGCCCTCCCCCTCGATGGAGAACTTCCCGCGGAGGGTCTTCGCCACGGAGAGGGGGGACTGCTCGATCTCCTTGCGGAAGTAGTGGAGGAAGGCCCCGCGGTCCACGTCCCGGGTGGTGATCTGCGCCGCCCGGGGGGCGGCCTCGCCGTCGACGGGGTCGCCGCCGAAGGTCAGGAGGCGGGGGGGGCCGACGGCCCCCGAGGCGTCGAGCACGGCGACGGTCCCCCGGGAGAGGCGCTCCCCGGGGACCCGCTCCCGCTCCCCCTCCAGGGCGGCGTAGGAGGAGGTCTCGTGGACGAGGCCGTAGACCTCCGAGGAGACCACCCAGCCGTCGGGCGCGCTCCCCACGTAGAGCGACTGCCCGCTCCCGCGCAGCGACAGGAAGACCCGGCCCGGCTCGAGGTCGGAGACCATGGCCACCGCGGCGGAGCCGTCGAGGTCGGCGACGGCGCGGCGGAAGGCCTCCTCGAGGGCGAGGCCCGCGCGGAGGTGGCGGTCCACCCGGAGCGCGATGACCTTCGTGTCGGTCGTCACCCGCGGCGAGCCCCGCAGCCCCGTGGCCCCCTCGTACTCGTCGTGGAGGGGGATGTGGTTGTCCACGTCCCCGTTGAGGGCCACGAAGACCCGCCCCCGCGCCCGCCCGTAGACGGGGTGGGGGGCGCCCTGCGCGCGCACCTCGTCCGCGGCCTCCCCCTCCCCCGAGGGGACGGTGGCGTTGTCCACGGGGTGGGCGTTGCGCTCGTGGATGACGCCGTTGCTGGCCCAGCGGGTGTGCCCGAGGACGACGGTCCGCACGTCGGGGCGGGAGAGCGCGAGGCGGAGGACGGCGTCCCCGCGGAACCGCTCGCGGAGGAAGGCGACGTTGTCGCCGAGCTTCCCGACCTCGGCGGCGACCTTGCGCACGAAGGAGACGGCGGCGGGGCGGCCCCCCCCGTCGGGGTCGGACACCGCGATGGCGCCGTCGGGCAGGTCCCGGCTCCCCCGGCGGCGGTCGAACTCCCCCTCCAGGCCCGCGGCGGCCAGCGAGCGGCGGAACTCCGCCACCTCCCGGTCCGAGGGGAAGGCCGCCATGACCACCACCCCCGCGGAGTCCCGGCCGCGCACCTCGATGCGGTCGATGGCCTCCAGCGTGGAGGTGAGCTTGCGCATCTCCCGGAGGAGCTTCGGGGAGGCGCCCGGCCCGGCGAGTTCACGGGCCCGGGCGAGCATGCCGAGGAACTCCGCCTCCAGGCTCCAGGCGGCGTCCCTGAGGACGACGAGGCGCGCGGCCACGGCCTCCTGGACGGCGGTGGGGAGGCGGGCGGCGACCTCCTCGAGGGCGGCCTCCTCGGCGTCGCAGAACCCCCGCACCGCCGCCGCCGCCGCCGCGGCCTCCTCCTCCAGCGGGGCGAGGGCGGGGCCGAGGTCGACGACCGCGGGCCGGCGCAGGGTGCGGGCCGCCTCGAGGAGGGCCGCGGGGACGGCGTCGCCGCCGCCGTAGGAGGGGAGCCTCCCCGGATCCTCCGCCAGCGAGCGCACGGGGACCGCGGAGGCCTCCCGGGCGAGGCGGAGGATCTCCCCGGGCCGCGGTGCGCGGAGCGGCTCGGGGCGCGCGACCTCGACGAACCCCGCCAGGCCGCAGTGCAGCGTGGCGCGCCGGATCGGCGCGAAGACCAGGGTCCCCGCGGGCACCGTCCGCGGGTCGCGGACGAAGGCCGCGCGGGGGAGGCGGCGGAGCCACGCCCGGATCGCGGGGAACATGGCGCCGATTGTCGGGAGGGGGCGGGGGCCCCGGCAGGAGAAAGCCGGCGGTCCCTACTTCAGCGGCGTGAACTCCAGGTCCTTCAGCGCCGCCTTCCCGAGGCCGGACACCCGGAACCCCGGGGGCCCCACGCTCTCCTCGACCTCCAGCGAGCCGACCCTCTCCCCCGCGATGGAGACGGTGCAGGTGAGGAGGTTCATGCGGACGACGACCTCGGTCCACTCCTCCTTCTCGAAGAGCGCCTCGGCGAGGCGGATCCCCGAGGCCCGCGCGATGCCGCGGTTCGCCCGGGGGACGACGGTCAGCCCCTCGGCCCCCCTGCCCACCTTGAAGGTCAGCTCGTAGGAGGCCGGGGACGCCCCCAGGAGGAGGCCCGCCCCCGCCTGCTCCGCCTCCTCCACCGTCCAGGCGCCGTCCTTCTCGACGAAGCCGCCGGTCGCCCTCCACCCGGGCTTCGGGGGCGCGGCGGGCTTCTCCTCCGCCTTCGGCGGCGGCGGCGCCGCCCGGCCGACGCCCGCGCCCCCCGCCGAGGGATCGAGGTCCCTGATCCGGAGGTCCCGCAGGTAGGCCCGCTTCCCCTTGCCGATGAACAGCGAGATGATCGTGGCCTGGTGGTCCGGCTTCACCTTCCCGTCCATCACCTTCTTCCCGTTGACGGTGATGGTGCAGGTCCCCTCCGCCAGGCGCACCACGATGTCGCTCGTCCCGTCGGGATCGAGCTGGTCGGTGAGGTTCACGTGCACGGAATCGAGGCGGTTGATCTGCCCGCCCGGCCCGGGCGTCTCCAGGGCGCGGATCTCCAGGTGGGTCGTGGGCCAGAGGGCGCGCATGCGCAGCTCGTAGGCCATGTAGGAGCGGTTCCCGAGGGCGAGCCAGCCCACGTCCTCGGTCCTCACCTCCCCGACGAGGATCCCGTTCTCCGCGCGGAACATGTGGGACATCTCCATCCGGGCCGGGGCCCAGGCGCCGAGCGCATCCCCGGGGAAGGTGGACTCGAAGCCCTCCTCGCAGATCTGCGGGTCGTTCTCGTACCTCCGCACGAGCTTGAGGTTGCTGACGGCCCCGTCCGCGCCGGAGGGGGCCTCGAAGCCGGTGCGGAAGGTCCGGCCCGCGGGCAGGTCCGCGGAGGCGACCGCCTTCTCCCCCTCCCCGTCGGGCACGAGGAGCTCCGCCTTCCCCGGCCCGACCTTCAGGGAGAGGTCCCCCCACTTCCCCGACTTCACGGCGTTGCGCGGGATCTCCAGGCGCACCGGCTCGCCGTCGGGCGCGGGCAGGAGCACGAGGCCGACCTTGCGCGTCCCGCTCTTCACCTGCATGGTCAGGGTGAAGCGATCCAGGGAGGACTTCGGGAGGAGGAGCCGCGGCACCTCCTTGCCCGACTGGCCCTTGAACGTCAGGGTGGACTCCAGGGCGGAGAAGACGATGGCCTTCTCCGACCCCGTGCGCTCCCAGTCGTCGATCCCCTTGCGGAAAGGGTTGATCCGGAGCACGAGCGGGTCCTCCTGCGCGGGCGCCGGGGGGGCGGCGGCGGAGGAGGAGGCGGCCGAGGCGGCGACGAGGAGCGCGGCGAGGGGGAGGATGCGCATGGGGGCCTCCGGGGGGGTCGTTCCAGCCTACCCGACCCCCGGCCCCCGCGGGACGGGGACCGCGGCGCCGGTCACTTGCGGCGGCGCGCGGCCCAGCGGGACCGCGCGTGCCCGACGATCTCCAGCGCCGTCTCCACCGCGTTGAAGGGGGGGACGACGTAGACCCCGGGGGCGCCGCAGTCCAGGGCCACGTCCACGATCTCCTTCGCGATGCGCAGCCCCTCGCGGCGGGCCTCCTCACGGTCGTCGATGCGCATGCGCTCCAGGACGCGGGGGGGGACGGTGATCCCCGGGACCTCGTTGGCCACGTACTCGGCGTTGCGCAGGGAGCGCAGCGGCATCACCCCCACGAGCACGGGGAGGCCCGTGGGCCCCACCGCCTCGTACATGGCCCGCACCTTGTCGGCGTCGAAGACGATCTGGCTCATGGCGAAGTGGGCGCCGGCCTCCACCTTCTGCTCCAGCCGCCGGAGCTGGGTGTCGAGCCTCTTCACGTTGGGGTTGAAGGCGACCCCCACGGTGAGCCCCGCCGGCCGCCCGATGGGGGCGCCCGTCTTGAGGG
This sequence comes from Planctomycetota bacterium, assembly GCA_023150535.1. Lineage (GTDB taxonomy): Bacteria > Planctomycetota > JAJSAM01 > JAJSAM01 > JAKLKS01 > JAKLKS01. The sequence goes on along the minus strand of JAKLKS010000029.1, from coordinate 1,461 downwards.
TCCCCCGGTTGAGCGCGTCGATGACCTCGACGAGCCCGATGGAGTTCACGTCGAAGACGCTCTTCGCGCCCATGGAGTCGCCGGTGCCCGCGGGGTCGCCGGTGATGGCGAGCACGTTGCGGACGCCCAGCGCGGCCGCGCCCATGATGTCGGACTGGAGCCCGATGAGGTTGCGGTCCCGGCAGGTGAAGTGGACGAGGGGCTCCACTCCGGCCTCGCGCTTCATGAGGACCGCCATGGCGACGTTGCCCATGCGGACGGTGGCCAGCGGGTTCTCCGCCATGGAGACCAGCTGGACCCCGGCGGCGGCGAGCATCCTCCCCTGCCCGATCACCTTCTCCGTCCCGAAGCCCCGGGGGGTGTCGAGCTCGACCACGAAGAGGGGCTCGTCCCGGCCGATGCCGTCGAGGAAGCCCTCCGGCCGGCCGGCGCGCACCTCCGCCGCGCGCGGCACCGCGGGGGGCGGGTCGGGGAGCCGGGGGGGCCTCGCCGCCACCGCCCTCCCCTTCACCGCGGCGGCGATGGCGGCGATGTCCGGGGGCGTGGTGCCGCAGCAGCCCCCGACCATGTTGATCCCGAGGTCCGCCATCTTCACGGCCATGGCGGCCATGTAGCCCGCCGTGGCCCGGTAGACGTAGCGCCCGTCCACGTACTCCGGGAGGCCGGCGTTGGGGAGGGCCGCGACGGGGAGGCCGGTCCGCCGCACCAGCTCCTGCACGACCTTGAGCGCGTCGGAGAAGCCGCGCCCGCAGTTCACGCCCACCCCGTGGGCCCCCGCGGCCTCCAGGGCCCGGACGGCGCGCAGGAGGGGGACCCCGCCCGTGGTGCCGGTCACGTCGAAGAAGGCGAGGTTGGCGATGACGGGGAGCCCGGTCGCCGAGCGGGCCGCCCGCACCGCGGCGAGCAGCTCCTCGAGGTCGAGGAAGGTCTCCAGGATGAAGAGGTCCACCCCCCCCTCGGCGAGGGCCTCCACCTGCTCCCGGAAGACCGCCTCCTTCTCCGGGGGGGCCAGCTCCTTCTCGCCGTCGAGGGGGCGGGCGAGGGGGCCGATGGAACCGGCGACCCAGGCCCTCCTCCCCGCGGCGCGCCGGGCGAGGCGGGCCCCCTGCAGGTTCACGGCCCGGACCTTCTCCCCGAGCCCGTGGGGGTGGAGGCGCGTGCGGTTGGCGCCGAAGGTGTTGGTCTCCAGCACCTCGGCCCCCGCGGCGGCGTACTCCTCGTGGATGGCCCGGACCACCGCGCGGTCGGCGAGGTTGAGCCCGTCGTAGGAGACGTCCAGCGGGATCCCCTTCGCGTACAGCATGCTCCCCATCCCCCCGTCCGCCACGACGACGGAGGTCCGGAGCCGCTCGAGGAAGTCCCCTCGGGATCGCATCGCGAAAGAGTAAGGGGACGCTCCTCGGTTTCTCGGTTGTTTGTGGATGAGTCCGGGCACGCCGAGGGCATGCCCGGACTTGTCCA
>JAKLKS010000299.1 GCA_023150535.1 Planctomycetota bacterium | reverse complement strand
GGCACCTTCCAGCTCCAGGGCTCGGGGGTCATCGACGCCTCCGGCGGCGACGGCGGCAACGGCTGGGGCTACCAGTACGCGGGCGGCGGCGGCGGCGCCTCCGGCGGGTCGGTCTGGATCGTCAGCGGCGGGGATCTCTCCCTCGGCGGCATCATCGACGTGCGGCCGGGCCGCGGCGGCGAGGCGCACTACTACAAGGGCACCTACGCGCAGGGCAGCCCGGTCCGCTACGGGACCTTCGGCGGCCACGGCGCCGCCGGCCGGGTGCGCATCGAGGGGCCCAACGTCGGGACGACGACGACGAACTTCATCGGCGGGGCGCAGTGGAACCCGATGTCGGGGACGCTGGACGGGGGCAACGGTTCGCTCGGCACCTTCCCGACCTCCTCGACGGTCAACGTGGACACGCTGCCCAAGGTCAACGGGGTGGCGAACTTCTCGACGATGAGCATCCCGGCGGGGACGACGGTCACCCTGACGGGGAACACGGCCGCGAAGTTCCGCTTCACGGGGAACGTCTCCATCAGCGGCGTGCTGCGGTCCAACGGCGGCGTCGGCCAGAACGGGCAGTACTCCTCCTCCGGCTTCGCCGCCATCAGCGGCGGGACGGCGGGGGCGGGCGGCACGACGGGCGGCGTCCCGAACAGCGGCGCCACCTCCACCCTGGCGGACGCCCCGGCGGCGCCGGGCGCCGGCGGCGGCAAGGGCGGCAAGGTCGCCTCCGGGTACATCATCGCCTACGCCTACTCCTGGGGCGGCTACGGCTACAAGTACTGGTACGGCGGGTCGGGCGGCGGCGGCGGTTCGAACCTCCTGAACCACCCCGGGCGTCCCGGCGGCAAGGAGACCTGGGCCGCCGGCTACTACGGCACCGCGGCCGGGGGCGCGGCGGGTTCGGGCGCGACCGACCCGGGCGCGATGACCATGGCCAACCTCACCGGCGGCTTCGGCGGCGGTGCGGGCGCCAACGGCGGCTACAACCGCTACAGCTACAGCGGATCCATGAGCTGGAACTACAACTACGGCTACGGCGGAGGCTCGGGCGGCGGTGGCGGCGGCGGCATCGGCATCGAGACCGCGGGCACCTTCACCATGGGCTCCGCCTCCCGCATCGAGGTGCTGGGCGCCTCGGGCGGGTTCGGCTACACCTCCTACACCGGCGGCGGCGGTGCCGGCAGCTCGGGCGGCAACGTCCTCATCCGGGCGAACTCCATCTCCTACTCCACCGGGGCCGTCATCAACACCACCGGCGGGACGGGGACGAAGTCCTACAACTCGGTGAACTACGACTACGGCAACAACGGCGGCGACGGCGGCCTCGGCGCCATCCGCCTGGAGTCGGTCAGCCCCTTCAGCATGCTGAACACCGGCGGGATCCTCGGCTACTCCGCCACGACCGGCTCCCTGACGACGGCAACCTACAAGACGGGCGACACCGGCGTCACGACCTGGCAGACGGCGGCCGGGCTGGCCCCGGACTTCCACACCTCGAGCCTCACGAAGCAGGGTACGGTGGATGCGCTCCTGGAGGGGGCGATGGCGGACCCCGTCACGGGCCTGCAGAGCACGACCTTCACCGGTTCGCAGAACCTCGCCGTGACGCCTCTCACCCAGGGCCTGGCCGTGCCGGACGCGGCGGACGGGTACAAGTTCTGGCGGATGGTCTTCAAGCTCAAGCCTCCGGTCGCTCCTCTCTACCAGCTGCCCGAGGTCTACGACGCGGGGCTGAAGATCGACACGAAGTAGCCCGAGAGCGAAGCAAGACGGGGCCGGCGGGCGACCGCCGGCCCCGTTCGATTCGGGGGGCGGCGGGGGGAGTCCTGCCTGCCCGGCACGCGGGACCGAGGGGAGAGGGAAGGCGCCGGAGCGGGAGGGTCGCAAGCGCCCGAGGGGGAAGGGGGAGCCCTGGATCCCCTCCGGGATCCTCCGTTACCGCTTCGGGAACCCCCCGCGGACCGGGAGGTCGGCTCCCCGCTACTTCGTGTGGGTTGCTCCGATGGAGTTGCGCGCCTGGCGGCGCGCGGCACCCGGGAGGGGATCGTCCCGGGAGGATGGGACGATCCCCTCCCGGGTGCTTTCCAACGGCCGGTGAGGTGGACCCCCTTCCCGGGTCCCTGGTGGGGGTGGCTCGGGAGCGGTCGATTCTCCCGGTCCCCGGAACCCGGCGTGGCCCACCCTCCCCGTCCCGGGAGGGAGAGCCACCCCCCTCCTCCCCATGGGAAGCCGACGGGGCTCCAACCCCGGGGACTCCCCCAACGCTCCCGCCGGGCCCGCAACTCTCTCGGAGCAACCCACACGAAGCAGCGAGGACTCCGGAGGTCACACCCCCGGGCCGGCCCCCGGAGGCGCCGGGTCCCGGTAGGCCCTCCACAGGACGATCCCGCCCCCGGCGGCCGCGAGGAGGAACGCGATCCCCGCTCCCGGCTCCCCGAGGAGGATCTTCCCCGTGCCCAGCATGGCCCCGAGGACGAGGGCGAGCCCGGCGGCGGCGTGGCCGAGGTCCCGCGCGATGGGGGCGGAGGGGGGGAGATCGGGGGAGGCGGCCCGCACCGGGCCCCAGAACCCGGGTGGGCGGGTCCTGCGGTAGAACTCCACGAGGCGGGCCATGGAGACGGGAGGGGTGGCGAGGGTGACCGTCACCCAGGCGAGGATGGTGGCGGCGGCCCCGGAGGGCACCCTCCAGTGGCCGGGGACGTCGAGGAGGGGGACGGGGCGGTCGGCGGAGGTCGCCGTGAGGAGGAACCAGGCCACGCTCGCCGCCGCGGCCGTGAGGACCGCGGCCAGCTCCCCCCAGGCGTTGACCCGCCACCAGAGCCAGCGGGCCAGGAAGACCGTCCCGGTCCCGGCGGAGAAGGAGATGAGGAACTTGAAGGTCTGCTCGACGGAGGTGCCCGCGAAGGCGACGACGGCCGTCACGGCGGCGAGCCCGAGCACGGACCAGCGGGAGACGCGGAGGTAGTGCTCCTCGCCGGCGTCGGAACGGACGAACCTCCGGTAGAGGTCGTTGACGAGGTAGGACGCGCCCCAGTTGAGCTGGCTGTCCGCCGTCGTCATGAAGGCGGCGAAGATGGAGGCGACCACGAACCCCCGCACCCCCGCCGGGAGGAGGTCGCGGATGGCCATGGGGTAGGCGGCCTCCCGGTCGGCGATCTCCGGGTAGAGGAGCACCGCCGCGAGGCCGGTGAGGATCCAGGGCCAGGTGCGGACGGCGTAGTTGATGACGTTGAACCAGAGGCTCGCCGCCACCGCGTGCCCCTCGTTGCGGCAGGCGAGCATCCGCTGGATGTTCACCCCGCCCCCGTCCACGGTCCTGTGGGCCCACCACTGGACCCCCATGAAGACGAGGAAGGCGCTGAAGGCCGCCGTCCCGGGGGAGGGGACGAAGTCGAGGCGCGCCATCCCGGGGGGATCGGCCGCGAGGATCCCCTCCCGCAGGGCGGCGAGACCCCCGACCTCGGACACCGCGTAGCCGCAGAGGACGACGGCCCCCGCGAGGGCGAGCCAGAAGAGGACGAAGTCGTTCCAGACGACGGCCCAGAGCCCGGACACCGTCGAGTAGGCGAGCACGACGCCGAGGCAGACGAGGATCGCCGCGAGCTTGGCGATCCCCCGGGCCGCCTCGTCCCCGGGATCGACCCCTCCCATCACGAGGAGGAGTTTCGCCATGGCGAGCAGCGGGAGCCCCCCGAGGACGATGCAGTTGAAGGGCACCGCCAGGAGGAAGGCCTTGATCCCCCGCAGGGCCGCCGCGGACCGCCCCTCGTAGCGGAACTCCACGAAGGCGATGTCCGTGACCGCCTCGGAGCGCCGCCAGAGCCGGGCCAGCACGAAGACCGAGAGCATCCCCGAGAAGGCGAAGGACCACCACTCCCAGTTCGCGGCGATCCCGCCCCCCCGGACGATGCCGGCGATGTAGAGGGGGGTGTCGGAGGCGAAGGTGTCCGCCGCCATGGAGGTCCCGGCCAGCCACCAGGGGAGGGAGCGCCCGGAGAGGAAGAAGGAGCCGGTGTCCTTCGAACCCCGGTTCCGGAGGGCCACGCCGATGGCGAGGGGGATGCAGAGGTAGAGTCCGAGGACGACGAGGTCGGCGGGGTGGAGGTGGAGGGTCACCTCCCCCTGTATCGGTCCCGGGGGGGGAGGTCCCCCACCCGGAGGCGGGGCCCCGAACCCGGTCTACCGCAGCGCGCGGGCCGCGGCCCGCGCGCGGGCGGGGGCGAGGCCGCGCTCCCGGGCGATGCGCAGGGCGTGGCGGCCGAGGG
>JAKLKS010000298.1 GCA_023150535.1 Planctomycetota bacterium | reverse complement strand
GTTACTCGGTTGTTTGTGGATAAGTCCCTGCGGTCTTTGACCGCAGGGACTTATCCACAAACAACCGAGTAACCGAGGAGCGTCCCCTACGCCTCCACCAGCCGCAGGTACATGCGGATCGCCGGCAGGAGGAGGTCGTCGTTGAAGTCGTACTCGGTGGAGTGGCACATGGCGTTGGTGCGGCCGGGGGCGGAGCCGCCGAGGAAGTAGTAGGCGCCGGGGACCTTCTGGAGGAAGTAGGAGAAGTCCTCCGCCCCCATGGTGGGGAGCTGCTCCCCGGACACCGCGCCCTTCCCGAACAGCTCCTCGCCGACCCGCGCCACCAGCGCCGCCTCCTCCGGGTGGTTGCTCGTGACCGGGTAGTACCGGTGGTAGCGGAACTCCACCGACAACCCGAAGGCGCCGCAGACCCCGCGCGCCACCTCCTCCACCCGCGCCCCGAGCCGGTCGGCCTGCGCGTCGTCCAGCGTGCGGATGGTCCCCGAGAGCGTCACGAAGTCCGGGATGATGTTCGTCGCCGTCCCCCCGTGGATCGTCCCGAAGGTCACCACCGCGGGCTTCAGCGGATGCGTCTCCCGCGACACCAGCGCCTGCGCCAGCGTCACCACCTGCGCCGCCGCGAGGATCGGGTCCTTCGCCTCCTGGGGCTGGGAGCCGTGCCCCCCCCTCCCCACCACCTTCATCTCGAAGAGGGCCGCCGCCGCCATCATCGGCCCCGGCCGCACGCCGACCGTCCCCACGGGGAAGATCGGCCAGTTGTGCATCCCGAAGATCCTCTCCACCCCGTCGAGGGCCCCCTCCTCCACCATGCGCTTCGCCCCCGCGCCCCCCTCCTCGGCGGGCTGGAAGAGGAAGCGCACCCCGCGCCGCAGCGTCCCCCCCCGCGAGGCCAGGGCCAGCGCCGTCCCGAGCAGGATGGTCGTGTGCCCGTCGTGCCCGCAGGCGTGCATCCGCCCCGGCACCGTGGAGCGGTGGTCGAACCCGTTCCGCTCCTCGAGGGGGAGCGCGTCCATGTCCCCGCGCAGCGCCGTCCGCGGGCCCGGCGGCCCGGCGTCGGCGATCACCCCCGTGCCGGCGCAGCGCCGCGTCTCGTAGCCGGCGGCCTTCAGCGCCTCCTCGACCTTCCCCGCGGTCCGGTGCTCCTCGTACTTCAGCTCCGGGTGGCGGTGGAGGTCCCTGCGGAAGGCGACGAGCCGGTCGAGGTGGGGCCGGACGAGGGCGTCGAGGGGGTGGTCGTTCATCCCGGGAGGATACGCCCCCGGGGCCGGCCCCGTCACGCTCCCCGCAGGCCGGGCAGCGAGGCGAGCGCCTCCTCGAGGTCGGCCAGCCGCACCGGCTTGGCGAGGTAGCCGTCCATCCCCGATTCCAGGGCCCGCCGACGGTCCTCGTCCATGGCCGAGGCGGTCACCGCGAGCACCGGGAGCCGCGGGGCCCCCGCCGCCGCCTCCCGCTCCCGCAGCCGCCGGACGGTCCCGTGCCCGTCGAGCCCCGGCATCTGGACGTCGAGGAGCACCGCGTCGAAGCCGCCCCCCTCGAGGATGGCCAGGGCCTCCTCCCCCGAGGCGGCCGCGCGCGCCTCCCATCCGAGCCGCCGCAGCATGGCCGGGAGCACCACCCGGTTCACCCCCTCGTCGTCCACCACGAGGACGCGCCGCGCGGGCAGCGCCGCCCCCTCCGCCCCGGCGGGCGCGGCGGTCCGCGGCGCCGGTGCCGGCGCCTCCTCCAGCGCGAGGGTGAAGTGGAAGACGCTCCCCCGCCCCGGCGCGCTGTCCACCTCGAGCCGGCCCCCGAGGGCCTCGACGATCTCCCGCGAGATGGCCAGCCCGAGCCCCGTGCCCCCGTAGCGCCGGGCCGTGGAGTTCTCCACCTGGGCGAAGGGGCGGAAGAGCCTCCCGATCTCCTCCGGCGGGATCCCGATGCCCGTGTCGGAGACGGAGAACCGCAGCGGCGTCCGCCCCCCCTCACCGGGGAGCGCCTGCACCTCGATGTCCACGCGCCCCTTCTCCGTGAACTTGACCGCGTTGCCCGCGAGGTTGGCGAGCACCTGCCGCAGCCTCCCCCCGTCGGACCAGACCCGCGCGGGGACGCCGGGCCGGGCCCGCGTGGAGAGGGCGACCCCCGGCGACCGCGGGAGCCCGGCCACGAGGGCCCCCACCTCCTCGACCACGGCCGCGGGGTCCACGGGCTCCCGCAGGATCCGCAGCCGCCCCGCCTCGATGCGGGAGAGGTCGAGCAGGTCGTTCACGAGGTCGAGGAGGTGCTCCGAGGAGCGGCGGACGATGTCCAGGTGGTCCCGCGCCTCGGCCGGTAGGCGGGCCGTCTGCAGCAGCTCCGCCGCGCCGAGGATCCCCTGGATGGGGGTCCGCAGCTCGTGGCTCACGTTGGCGAGGAAGCGGGACTTCGCCGCGTTGGCCTCCTCCGCCTCGCGCCGGCTCTCCTGGAGCCTCTCCAGCGCCCCGCGCAGCTCCCCGGCGAACCGCTCCGCGCGGCGCCTCCCGGCCCTCACCGCCACCAGCGTGACGCCGGCCAGCGCCGCCAGCAGGAGGCTCGCCGCCACGAGCAGGTTCAGGTGGGACCAGGAATCGCCGAGCCGCCCCGAGAGGAAGGCCGCCCGCCGCCGCAGCGCGGCGACGAGATCCCCCGTGCGGCGGAGCGCCTCCAGCGTCCCGGCCCCCGGCCGCCCGAGCTCCGCCCGCAGGTCCGCGGCCCGCGACGCCGCCTCCTCCATGCCCCGACCGTCGAGGGGGAACTCCTCGAAGGGGGGGCCCGCGAGGAGCCGCCGCCCGGCCTCCCGCAGCCGGTCCGGATCCGAGGAGCCCGAGGCCTCCGCGCGGAACTCCTCGAGGCGCGTGAGCGCCTCCACGACCGCCTCGAGATCCGACCTCTGCCGGGAGACGGTCACCGCCAGCCCCACGGCCCAGGCGCCGAAGGCGGCGAGCGCGAGGAGGACGAGGAGGAGGGGGACCGGGAGCGGCGCGGGGCGGGCCGCGGGCTCCGCCCCCGCCGTCGCCCCCGGGCGGTCGCCCGCCTCCGCCGTCACTCGTCGATCCTCACCGTCCACTCCGCGGTGGCCAGCAGGGCCCGGTCCCCGGTGGAGGCCCAGGCCCGGAGGACGGCGAGGCTCCGCTCGACCTTCCTCTCCCCGAGGACCCGGCCGTTGGCGATCACCGTCACCGGCCGGTCGAGGTCGAGCCCCTCGTCGGAGAGGAGGAGGAGGATCTCCGACGCCTCCTCGGTGTCGAGCACCACCGCGTTGCGCGCCGGGTCCCGGGAGACGCGCACCCGCACGGTGCGGCCGGGGCCGAAGCCCGGCGTGCGCCGGACGACGAAGTGCTGTCCGAAGGTGAGGAACCGGTCCCCGGTGACGGAGGCGAAGGCGAAGGGGCGGCGCGGGTCCGCCGCCGCCCGCGGCGGCAGGGCCGCGATCCACTCCCGGATCGCGCCCGCCTCGGAGAGGTAGGCCTCGGCGAAGTCCCCCGAGGGCAGGAAGCGGGCCCCGGGGGCGGCGGCGCGGATCGCCGCGAAGGCGGCCGCCATGGGACCCGCGGGCTCCGCGGGGCCGGGGACGAGGAGGGGGAGCGAGGCCAGGTTCTCCGCGGGCTCGCCGACCGCGGTCGGCGAGCGGAGGATCGCCCCCTGGAAGTGGCGCGGACCGTCGGCGGCCAGCAGCGAGGCGAGCCCGCTCCCCCTCCCGAACCCGTCGAGGACCACCCGGTCCCGGTCGATCGCCCGGCCCCCCGCCGCCCGGGAGAGGGCCAGGAGCGCCGTGCGGGGGTCCCGCACCACCGGGTCGTCCTCCTCCTGCCGCGGGTGGCGGAGGAGGACGGCGACCACCGCGTGGGTGGAGAGGAGTGGGCCGTAGTGGTCGCGGAGGAGGGCCTCGGGATCGAGGACCGCGTCCACGAAGGCGAGGATCCCCGGGACCGGCGCCCCCGCGGCGGCGGCGGGCGGGGTGGAGACGCGGAAGGGGATCCGCTCCCCGAGGAAGGGGACCTCCTCCGCCGCCCAGCCCGCGGGCGCCGGTGCGCGGGGGGAGAGGGTGCGGGCGAGGGCGGCCCTCCACCAGGCGGCGGCGGCGAGGGGGTGGCGGCCGGAGGCGGCGGCCCAGCGCGCGGTGAGGGCCTCGACGCGGGCGAAGGCGGCGTCCCGGGCCCGGACCACAGCGGGGTCCGAGGGGTCCCCCTCGAAGGTCCCCCGGAGGGCCTCCTCCATCTCGCGGGCGATCTCCGGGGGCGGGGCGCCCGGGATGCGGAAGGCGGGGGGTGGGGC
>JAKLKS010000297.1 GCA_023150535.1 Planctomycetota bacterium | reverse complement strand
CCGCCGCCTCGCGGCAGGCGTCGCCGCCCGCCCGCGCCGCCGGGAGCCCCGTCCAGGCCGCCGCCCCGAGGAGGCCCGCGAATCCCGCCAGGATCACCGCCCGCCCCGTTCCGCCCGCCATGGCGCCTCCTCTCCGGGAGGGACTCGTCCCCTCCGGGAAGGAGACGCGCGGGTGGGGCCATCGAACAAGAGATAGAACAAAGTGATTTCAGTTATCAGAAAATCGGGTGATTCCCGGTCCGGGACGCCATGATCGGGGAGGTGGGCGGCGCGCCGCCGTCCCCGCAGCGATCCCCGGCCCCCCGGGGAAGAAAGGAACGACCATGCTCCTCCGATCCCGGCTCCCCCTCCTCCTCCCCGCCCTCGCCCTCGCCGCGGCCGGCGCCGCCTTCGCCCCCTCCGTCCTCGCGGGGGGGGACGGCGGCGGGGCCGCCTCCGAGGGGGCCCTCCCCAAGGGGAAGGACGGCGCTCCCCTCGTCGTCGGCAAGGAGGTCGGGAAGGACATCCCCGACATCCAGCTCTCCTGGGTGCTGAACGACGACGGCCGCTCCACGGTGGCCGACCACCGCGGCGAGGTCGTCATCGTGGACCTCTGGGCCACGACCTGCGGCCCCTGCCGCGGGCTCATCCCCTCCTTCACGAAGGAGCAGGAGGAGATGGGGAGGAAGGGGCTGGTCATCTTCGGCATCACCGGGGAGTCGAAGGACGTCCTGTCCAAGTTCCTGGCCACGGGCAACACCGCGGCCATCGGCTACAAGATGGCGAGCGGCTCCTCGGGAGGCATGCAGAGCCCGGGCACCGTGCCCTACTGCTTCGTCGTGGCCGCCGACGGGAAGGTCGCCTGGCAGGGCCACGGCGCGCCCCCCTCGAAGCTGGTCGAGGCGGAGCTGAAGAAGGTGAAGGCCCCCACGGCCGAGGAGAGGGAGGCCCGGGCGGCGAAGGTCCTGGCGCGGGCCGAGGCGCTGGCCGGGGAGAGGAAGGTGCTCCAGGCGGTCCAGCTCCTCGACCGGATCGCGAAGGAGCACGCCGGGACGGAGGCCGCGAAGACGGCGGCGGAGCGCTCGGCGGTCCTCGCCCGCGACTCGGCGGCGGAACTGGCGGCCCAGAAGGCGCTGGAGAAGATCCTCGGCGGCATCGAGTACCCGAAGGAGAAGCTCTCGAGGAAGGACCGCCAGGCGCGGCTCGTCCAGATCGAGGCCCTCCTCAAGAAGCAGGGGGAGGCCTGCCCCGGCATGAAGGAGATCGCCGAGTACTGGGCGGGGGTCCTCAAGGTCGACTAGCGGCCTCGGGCACGGACGCCTCCCCGGCCGGGACGACGGGCATCGCCTCGAACCCGGCCGGCACGACGTAGGTGCCGGCCCTCCGGGCGATCTCGTTCCACCGGTGGGCGGCCGGGCGGCCCCGGAACCGCTCGTCGAAGAGGACGTTCCCCCGGCAGGTCTCCGGGTCGTTGGCGAAGAAGGCCCACTCGATGCGCAGGCCGGGGAGGTCGGCCAGGGAGGCCGCGAACTCCCGGCGGCGCTCCTCCCGGGTGAAGGCGACGCCGCCGACGAGGCAGGTGCCGCCCCGGGCGAGCGCCTCCCGGAGGGCGCCGAGGAAGGGGCTGACGGGGGGGGCGCTGCGGCGGAACCGGGCGCCCCTCAGGAACTCGGGCAGGACCACCGCCGGCGGCCGCCCCGCGTCCCGGAGATCCCGGGCCCGCTCCTCCAGCCACCGGCTCTTGCCGGAGCCGGGAAGCCCGACGACGACGACGAGTCGGCCCGCCATCCCGCTCCCCCCCCTTCCGCGCCCTCCCGCGGGCGGGAGAGAGTACACGGTCCCCCGCGGTCCTGTCGAGGAGGAGGAACGGGGCCGGCGCGCGGTACCCTCGACCCGCCGGCCCCCGGAGGAACCCCCCGTGGAACGCTGCTTCGGAAGCCACCTCCCGCTCTACGCCCGCTACCACGACGAGGAGTGGGGGGTGCCGGTGCACGACGACCGGCGCCTCTTCGAGTTCCTGGTCCTGGAGGGGGCCCAGGCCGGGCTCTCCTGGGAGACGATCCTGAAGAAGCGGGAGCGCTACCGGGAGGTGTTCGAGGGCTTCGACCCGGAGGCGGTGGCCCGGTTCACCCCGGCGCGGGTGGAGCGGCTCCTCCTCGACCCGGGGATCGTGCGCAACCGGCTCAAGGTCGCCGGGGCGGTGCGGAACGCCCGGGCCTTCCTCGCGGTGGGGGAGGAGGCCGGATCCTTCGACCGGTACCTGTGGGGCTTCGTGGGCGGGAGCCCGCTCCAGCCGCGCCGGCGGTCGCTGCGGGAGATCCCGGCGACCACGCCGGAATCCGACGCCCTCTCGAAGGACCTCCGGCGCCGCGGCTTCACCTTCGTCGGATCCACCATCTGCTACGCGACGATGCAGGCGGTCGGCATGGTGAACGACCACCCGGTGGACTGCCCGCGCCACCGGGACCTGGGGGGGCCGGGATAGCCGGGCCGGGAGGGGGCCTCCGGGGACCCCCGGTGTAGTCTCTCCCCGCGCGCGGGAGCGCCCGCCGCGGGAGGTCCCATGCCGGAACCGAAGGAGGCCGCACCCTCGCCCTCGCCGACGACGTTCAAGGAGGCCGTCCGGGCCCGCGACGCCGCGGCCGCCGTGGCCCTCCTGCTCCCCATGGCGCCCGCCGCCGCCGCCGCCGCCCTCATGGAGTCCCCCCCCCGCTTCGGCCAGATCCTCCTCGGGGACCTGCCGGCGGAGGTCCGGGAGGCGGTGCTCGCGGCGGCGCCCCCGGAGCAGGCCCTCCAGTGGCGGCGCAACGCGGCCTACGACGAGAAGGCGGTGGGGCGGATGATGGAGCCTGTCCTCGGCGCCTTCCCCCCCGACCGCACCGTGGGGGAGGCGATCGAGGCCCTGCGGGACCTCGTGAAGAAGGTCCTCGTCACCTACATCTGGGTGGTGGACGGGAAGGACCGCCTCCTCGGCGTCGTCACCATGCGGGACCTGCTCTTCCGGGGGAAGGAGGAGAGGCTCGGGGAGGTGATGCTCCGGGACCCCTTCGTCCTCCACGCGGAGATGCCGGCCGAGGAGGCGATGAAGACCGTCCTCGACCGCCACTACCCCGTCTACCCGGCCGTGGACGTTGAGGGGAGGCTCGTCGGGCTCGTGCGGGGGCACACGATGTTCGTCGCCCAGGCCGTGGACATCACACTGCAGGCCGGCAGCATGGTCGGCCTCGACGACGAGGAGCGCCTCGGCACCCCCTGGAAGCGGGCCTTCCGCATGCGCCACCCCTGGCTCCAGCTCAACCTGCTCACCGCCTTCCTCGCGGCGGCGGTGGTGGGGGCCTTCCAGGGGACCATCGACCGGCTCGTCATCCTCGCGCTGTTCCTGCCCGTGCTCGCCGGGCAGTCGGGGAACACCGGGTGCCAGGCGCTGGCGGTCACGCTGCGGGGAATGACCCTCGGCGAGCTCAAGCCGGGGACCCAGCGGTCCCTCGTGCGGAAGGAGGCCTGGCTCGGGATGCTCAACGGGGCCGGGGTCGGGGTGGCGGCGGCCCTGGGGATGTACGTCATCGCGACGGGGCAGGAGAACCCCGCGGCGCTCGTCCTCTCCTTCGTCGTATTCGTGGCGATGATCCTCTCCTGCGTCGCGAGCGGCGTCTCCGGAGCGATGGTGCCCCTGACGCTGAAGAAGCTCGGCTTCGATCCCGCCACCGCCTCCAGCATCTTCCTCACCACCGCCACCGACGTCGTGAGCATGGGGGCGCTGCTCGGGCTGGCGACGCTGCTGGTGCGGGGGGGGAGCGTGTAGCGCAGGCCCCGCTCACCCGCGGGTGCGCCGCAGGCGCGCGGCGCCGAGGCGCAGGCGGTCCCCGTCGAGGGGCGGGACGGCGGCGTCCCCCCTCCCCTCCGTGGCCGCGACGGCGGGCCGGGGGGCAGGCCCCGCTCCCTCCCCCGCGAGGCGGTAGAGGCGGAGCGTGAAGGCGGCGGCCCCTCCCTCCCCCGGCGGGCGCTCCCCGTCCTCCGCGTCCTCCTCCTCGAGGCGCCGGTCCGCGCCCTCCATGGCCGCCTCCGCCCCGGCCGCGCCGAGGGCCGCCAGCGCCCCCTCGCCGAGGAGGGTCCACCCCTCCGCGTCTTCCCGGAACGCGACCGCCACCGGCCTCCCGCAGGAGCCGAGGGTCCACCGCCACTCCCCCGCGGGGGGCGGGGCCGCGGGGAGATCGGGCAGGGCGAGGATCGCGGCCGGCACCTTCCCCGGCGGGGGGGGAGGGGGGGGCGGCGGGGCGGGGAGCATCGGGTCCCCTCC
>JAKLKS010000296.1 GCA_023150535.1 Planctomycetota bacterium | reverse complement strand
GGCGAGGCGGGAGCCCCGCGCCGACGAAGGAGGCGCGGAACCGCGGGAGGAGGAAGCCGCGAATGCGGAGATGGGTTCACGCACGAGACGGTGGGGCCCCCGCGGGGCTCCCCCGGCGGGGACGGTGGACCCGGGAGGGCCAGGGGACCGGGCTCTTCCCGGAAGGCCGCCTCCCCTCCCCCCCTTGAATCGGAAGGGCCGGGCCGCCCGAGGGCGGCCCGGCCCCGCGGCCTCCTCGCGGAGGCCTACTTCGTCCCGAACACCCGGGCGTACCTGTAGTACACCTCGAGGCACAGCACGTTGCAGGAGGTCGAGTACACGCGGCCGCCCTCCGGGCCCCAGGGGTCGATGGGATCCCAGGAGCCGTACCGGTCGTCGTTCTTGTCCATGCGCTGCTGGTCGATGATCGCCTTCTTCATGGACTCGTTCCACTTCGCCCAGTGCTGGCCGCCGACCTGGAACATGGCGAGGGTGCCGTAGTACCAGTAGTAGAAGTCGATGGTGCCCGCCGCCTCGTCCCACACGGGCAGGGACTTCAGGCAGAGGTCGGCGCCCTTCTTCACGTACTCGTCGTCCTTCGTGGCGCCGCAGAAGATGCGGGTGAGGATGGCGACCGCGGTGAGGGACTCCGACTTGTCCGCGGGGAACTTGTCCATCAGCTCCTGCGGCCGGGCGGGGCCGTTGCCGCGCGCGGTGTAGCCGGCGCGGCCGTACTCCGGCTCGGTCACCTTGTCGAGCCAGGCCTTGGCGCCCTCGAAGGTGCCCGGGTCCACGTCGAGGCCGGCGCCGACGGCGGACTTCAGCGCCATCACCATCCAGCCCGTCACCGAGGTGTCGTTGTCCTGCGGCTTCACGCCGTAGCGCCAGGCGAGGTAGGGGTTCTGGCACTGGGCGACGAAGTTGATGCCGTTCTGCGCCGTCGCCTTGAAGAGCGGGGACTGGGTCAGGCCGTAGGCCTCCGCCATGGCCAGCGCGCCGATGGCGTGGTTGTAGGTGAAGTGGGTGCTGGTGCGGGGGCCGAAGCAGCCCTCGGCGTCCTGGATGCCCTTGAGGTACTTGAGGCCGTTGCGCACCACGTGGCCGTAGCGCGGGGTCTTGTGGGTCTCGCCGTAGCCGAGGAAGGCGAGCAGCGCGAGGCCGGAGTTCCCCGGGTCGTAGAGCGCGGTGCCCGGGCCGCCGCACTTGTTCTTCTTGCAGAGCGCCTCGAAGCCGTCGGTGTCCCAGTAGCCGCCCGGGGACTGGTGGTTCTTCAGCCACTCGAGGCCGGCCTCCGTGGCCCCCTCGGTCCCGGCGCCGCCCTCCATCTTGAGGTTGCGGTGGCCGCCGCGGCGCCCGCCGAACATGCCGCCCGCCCCGCCGCCGATGCCGATGTCCGCGTTCTGGCCCGCGCCCTCGAAGGGGGCGTCGGAGTTGAAGCGCGGGTCGCCGAGGTTCTCCTGCACCTCCTGCGCCTCGGTCTCCGCCTCGTTGTCGACCTTGGACTCGTCGATCACCGGCTGCTCGATGACCTTCTCCTCCTCGTCGATGGGCTTGGTCTCGAGGACGTCGGGCTCGATCTCCTCCTCCATCTCGACGTCGTCCTTGGCGACGCTCGCCTGGATGTCGACCTTCCCCTTCCCCAGGCCGCCGCCCTCGCCCATGATGAGGGTGAGGATGAGGCCGCACACGATGTGGAAGGCGATGGAGGCGAGCCACCAGGGGGTCTGCTTGAGGCTCTCGTAGAGGACCTCGTTGAAGTCGGCCTTGTGGGCCTCGATGCCGCGCTCCTTCATGGAGAGGACTTCGTAGTGCTTGGGCATGTCGGCCTCCTGTACGCCGTCCACGGGCGCTGTCGCCGGTTCCGCCACGGCCGTGCCGCGGCCACGGGATCCCGCCCGGAAGAGGTCCATCCTAAGGCGTTCCCGCCCCCCTATCAACGGAAACCGGTTCACGGGGTTCGCGGGATTCCCGGGATTCCGGGGCCCGCTCCCGGATTCCCGCGGAATCGCGCAACCCCCTGCATCGCAGGGGGTTGCGGTCGAAGCCCGCGGTCCCCGGCCGGGCTACTTCGCGCCGAAGACCTTCTCGTAGCGGAAGTAGACCTGGAGGTCCATGGTGTTGAGGGCGGTGCTGTACACCCTGCCGCCCTCGGGTCCCCAGGGGTCCACGGGGTCCCAGGAGCCGTAGCGGCAGTCCGCCGCGTCGCGGCGCTGGGTCTCGAGGATGGCCGGCGCCATGGCCTTCCTCCAGGCGTCCCAGTGCCTCCCCCCCACCTGGAACATGGCCAGGGACCCGTAGTACCAGTAGTAGTGGTCCACGGTCCCCGCCGCCTCGTCGAAGACCGGGAGGCACTGCAGCAGGAGGTCGGCCCCCTTGCGGACCATCTCGTCCCCCTCCTTCGCGCCGCAGAAGATCCGGGTCAGGACGGCGACCGCGGTGAGGGACTCCGAGCGGTCCGCGGGGAACCGGTCCATCAGCTCCTGCGGGCGGGCGGGGCCGTTGCCGCGGGCGGTGTAGCCGGCGCGGCCGTACTCCGGCTCGGTCACCCTGTCGAGCCAGGCCCGGGCGCCGTCGAAGGAGCCCGGATCCACGGCGAGGCCGGCGACCGCGGCCGACTTGAGCGCCATGACCATCCAGCCCGTCACCGAGGTGTCGTTGTCCTGCGGCTTCACGCCGTAGCGCCAGGCGAGGTAGGGGTTCTGGCACTGGGTGACGAAGTCGATGCCGGCCTGCGCCTTCGCCCGGAAGAGCGGGGACCCCGTGAGCCCGTAGGCCTCCGTCATGGCCAGCGCGGCGATGGCGTGGTTGTAGGTGAAGTGGCTGGAGGTCCGCGGGCCGAAGCAGCCCTCGGCGTCCTGGATCCCCATGAGGTACCGCAGCCCGGAGCGGACCACGGTCCCGTGCTTCTCCGACTTGTGGGTCTCGCCGGCGCCGAGGAAGGCGAGGAGCGAGACCCCGGTGAGGCCCGGGTCGTAGAGCGCCGCGCCCGCCCCGCCGCAGCGGTTCCCGGTGCAGTTCGCCTCGAAGCCGTCCCCGTCCCAGGCGCCGTCGCGGCCCTGGTGGCGGCGGAGCCAGCGGAGGCCGGCGTCCATGGAGGGCTCCCACCGGTCGTCCCCCGCGATCCACTTGAGGTTCCTGTGGCCGGACCCCCTTCCGGATCCGAACCTCGACGCGTTGCCCCCGATCCCCGCGAGGAGGTTGTCCCCGCTCCCCTCGAAGAGCCCCCTGTCGGGCCGGGGGTCCTCGAACCGGTCCTCCTCCTCGACCATGGAGGGGTCCGTCTCCGCCTCGTCCTCCCTCCGGCTCTCGTCGATGGCGACGACCTCCTTCACCTTCTCGTCCTCGTCGACGGGCGGGGTGGGGTCCACCTCCGGGGGCAGGGGCTCCTCGTCGAGGACGACCTCCGGCGCCGCCACCTCCCCCTGGAGGGTCTGCCCCAGGGCCCGCTCCGCGCCCCCGCTCCCGACGAGGACCGAGAGGACGAGGAAGGCGGCCGCGTGGATCCCCGTGGAGGCGAGCCACCAGGGGGCCGCCCTCAGGTGGCGGTAGAGGGACTCCTCGAAGGTCTCCTCGTGGTGCTTCGAGGGGATGAGGGACAGGGAACGGATCGCGCGGTCCTGCATGGGCTCCTCCCCCGGTCGTCCCGGGCCTGCCCCCGCTTCCTCTGCGTCCGCGGCGGGCGATCACCGGGAACGGACGGGGGGCGCGGCGGTTCGCGGGAGGGGGCGGATCCTCAGCGGCTGCCGGCCGTCTCCGCGATCCCCTCGAGGTCGTCGCGGAGGCGGCGGTTGTTGGAGCGCAGCTGGTTGAGGAGCAGGGCCCGGACCTCGGGGGGGGAGACGGAGGCCTCCTCGAGGAGATCGATCTGCACGTCGTTCCAGGCGACGGTGCGCTTGAGATCGACGAGCCGGGCCCTCACGGCCGGGGCCCACTCCTCGATGGGGCTCGTCCGCTCCGGCTCCAGGCGCTCCATGCGGACGAGGACGAGGCCCGAGGGGAGGCGGAAGCGGGGGGAGAGGTCCCCGTCCTTCCGCCCCTCGCGGAAGGCCCAGGCGAGGAACTCCTCGCGGAGCGGGGAGTCCCTGCGGAAGGGGCCGGCGAGGCCGCCCCGGGGCGCCTCGGGCCCCATGGAGACGGCCTTCGCGACGTCGGCGAAGGACTCCCCGTCGCGGATCCTCTCCTCGGCCCCGTCCATGGCCCGCTCGCAGCGCCGCCAGGCCTCCGCGTCGGTGACCCCCGCGCCGCGGAAGGCGTCCACGCGGAGGTCGATGAAGCGGAGCGTGGCCTCCGCGGGGCGGAGGACCCCGAGATCGGCGCCGTGCCGCGC
>JAKLKS010000295.1 GCA_023150535.1 Planctomycetota bacterium | reverse complement strand
GCCCGGCGGGCCTCCTCGACGTGGACCTCGGCGGCGGCGAGCGCGGAGAGGGCGCCCGAGGCCTCCGCGGCCGCGGAATCCGCCCGGTCCCGCGCGCCCGTCGCGAGCAGGAGCCCCGCCCCCCCCACGAGCAGCGCCGCCGCCGCCAGCCCCGTCGCCGTCCTGTCCATGCCCGTCCTCCCGTGGTCCCGCGTCCCCCGACATCCTGCCACCGCGCCGGGCGGCCGGGGGGAAAACCGCCGGGGGCCCCCCCGGTTCGGTATTCCTCCGTCCGCGGCGGCCCCCTCGGTTCCCCTCGGGGGATGGGCTCCTCCCGCCTCCCGGCCTCCCCGCGCCGGATCCTGCTCGTGCGCCTCTCCTCCATCGGGGACGTGGTCTGCGCGATGCCCCTTGCGGTGGAGCTGCGCCGCCTCCACCCCCGGGCCCGCATCTCCTGGGCGGTGGAGCCCGACGCGGCGCCGCTCCTCCTCGACCACCCCGCGGACCTGGAGCCGATCCGCGTCCCCCGCACCGGCGGGCTCGCCGCCCGGGGGAAGGCCGTGGCGGCGCTGCGGGCCTTCGGGGCCGACCTCGTGATCGACTGCCAGGGGAACGCCAAGTCGGGGGCCGTGGCCCGGCTCGCGGCCCGGGGGGCGCCGATCCTCGGCTTCGCGAAGGAGGACGTGCGGGAGTGGTCGAACCTCGCCTTCACCACGCTCCGGGCGCCCCCCTCGGGGGAGGCCCACTCGGCGCGGCGGAACCTCGGGCTCCTCCGCGCCCTGGGCGTCGAGCCGCCCGCGGGGCCCCCGGACCACGGGCTCCGGGCCACGGACCTGGAGCGGCGGGAGGCGGAGGGGCTCCTCCGGCGGGCGGGGCTCCGACGGGGAGAGTCTCTTGTCGTGATACACCCGGGGAAGCTGCGGGACGTGCGCGCCTGGACGGCGGAGGGGATCGCGGGGCTGGCCCGGTCGCTGCGGGCCCGGGGGCTCGCGGTCGCGCTGGAGGGCCCCGACCCCGCGCGGCCGGCGGAGGCGGAGGCGCTCTTCCGCGCGCTCTTCGCCGGGGGCGTCCTCGACCTCACCGCGGGGATCCCGCTCCGGGGCCTGCTGGCGCTGCTCGACTTCCTGGCGGCGGAGCGGAGGACCGCCGGGATCCCCCACGTCCTCGTCTCCCCCGACACCCTCCTCCCCCACCTGGCGGCCGCCGTCGGGCTCCCGGTGGTCCTGCTGGCGGGGCCCCAGGACCCCGCCCGGACCGGCCCCCTGGGGGGGGCGACCCGGGTGGTGGACGCCTGGCCGGGCCTCCCCTGCGCCCCCTGCCGGAAGCGCCGGTGCCACTTCGAGGAGGAGCGCGCCTGCATGCGCCGCATCGCCCCCGCCGCCGTCGCCGCCGCCGTCCTGGCCGCCTCAGGGCCTCCCGTCCTGGAGGGCCCGGCCGACGAGGAAGGCCAGCGCGCCGGCCGCTAGCAGGGCGAGCTCCGTGGTCATCCCCTCGTCGCGGACGACCCCGTGCCAGAGCCCCACGGGCAGGAGGACGAGCCCGAGGGCCATGAGGGCCCGCCCGGCGAGCCGGCGCATCCCCCCGTCAGACCTTCGCGCCCGCGGGGAGGAGCCCCCGGTCCCGCAGCATGCGCGCCATGGCCGCGCCCATGTCGGCCGGGGAATCGGCCACCGCCGCGCCGGCCGCCCGCAGGGCCTCCTGCTTCGCCTTCGCCGTGCCCTTGCCGCCGCTGATGAGCGCCCCCGCGTGCCCCATGCGCCGCCCCGGGGGGGCCGTCGCCCCCGCGATGAAGGAGGCCACCGGCTTCCTCATCCGCGACCGGATGAACTCGGCGGCGTCCTCCTCGGCGGTCCCGCCGATCTCGCCGATCATGACGACCCCGTCGGTGCCCGGGTCGGCCTCGAACAGGCCGAGCGCGTCGATGAAGCTCGTGCCGTTCACGGGGTCGCCCCCGAGGCCGATGCAGGTGGACTGCCCGATGCCGCGCTCGGAGAGCTGCCAGACCGCCTCGTAGGTGAGGGTCCCGCTGCGGGACACCACGCCCACGCGCCCCGGCCGGTGGATGTAGCCGGGCATGATCCCGATCTTCGCCTCCCCCGGCGTGATGATCCCGGGGCAGTTCGGGCCGAGGAGCCGGACCCCCCGGGCCCGGACCGTCTCCATGGCCCGCATCATGTCGATGGTCGGGATCCCCTCGGTGATGCAGACGACGAGCTTCACCCCCGAGCAGGCCGCCTCCTCGATGGCGTCCCCCGCGAAGGGGGGCGGGACGAAGATGAGGGCGCAGTCCGCCCCTGCCCCCGCGACGGCCTCGGCGACGGTGTCGAAGACCGGCACCGCCCCCTCCCACCGCGTGCCGCCCTTGCCCGGCGTGGCCCCGGCCACGATGCGGGTCCCGTACTCCAGGCACTGCTTCGCGTGGAAGGAGCCCGCGGAGCCGGTGATCCCCTGGACGACGACCTTCGTCCCCCCGTCGACGAGCACCGCCATGGCTACCTCCCCCGCGCGGCCGCGACGACCTTCGAGGCCGCGTCGGTCATGTCCGAGGCCGCGATGAGATCGAGGCCGGAGCCCTTGAGGATGGCCCGCCCCTTCTCCACGTTGGTCCCCTCGAGCCTCACCACGAGGGGGACGCGCAGCCCCAGCTCCCGGGCCGCCGCCACCACGCCCTCGGCGATGACGTCGCACCTCATGATCCCGCCGAAGATGTTCACGAGGATCGCCTTCACCTTCGGGTCCTCCAGGATGATGCGGAAGCCCTCGGTGACCTTCTCCAGCGTCGCGCCGCCGCCCACGTCGAGGAAGTTCGCCGGCTCCCCCCCGTGGTGCTTGATGATGTCCATGGTGGACATGGCGAGGCCGGCCCCGTTCACCATGCAGCCGATGTTCCCGTCCAGCGCCACGTAGGAGAGGTCGAACTTCGCCGCGCGGAGCTCCGCGGCGTTCTCCTCGTCCGGGTCCCGCATCTCCGCGATGTCGGGGTGGCGGAAGAGCGCGTTGTCGTCGAAGTTGATCTTGGCGTCCAGCGCGATCACGTCCCCGGACCCGGTCACCACCAGCGGGTTGATCTCGGCGAGGGAGGCGTCCGTGGCGAGCCACGCCCGGCAGAGGGCCGAGAGGAACTTCTGCCCCTTCCGCAGCGACTCCCCCTCCAGGCCGAGCCCCGCGGCGAGGCGCCGGGCGCGGAAGGGCAGGAGCCCCCGGTCCGGGTCGACGGGCTCCCGGAGGATCGCCTCCGGCCGCTCCCGCGCGAGCTCCTCGATGGACATCCCGCCCTCGGCGCAGGCCATGGCCACGGGCAGGCCGAGGGAGCGGTCGAGGACGACCCCGACGTAGGTCTCCTTCCGGATGTCCGTCCCCTCCTCGACGAGGAGGCGCCGGACCTTCTGCCCGCCCGGCCCCGTCTGGGGCGTGACGAGCATCATGCCGAGCATGGACCGCGCGATCGCCCCGGCCTCGGCCGGGGACTTCGCGATCTTCACGCCGCCGCCCTTGCCGCGGCCGCCCGCGTGGATCTGCGCCTTCACGGCCACCACCGGGGTGCCGAGCTCGCGCGCCGCCCTCTCCGCGTCCGCGGCCGTCTCCACCGGGAAGCCCCGGGGGACGGGGACGCCGAACCTCGAGAGGACCTGCTTGGCCTGGTACTCGTGGATCTTCACGGCCGCCTCCTCGTTCGCGCCTCGCCCGGCCCCGACCGGCCCGGGGAGCGGGGATCCTACCGCGGGCGGATCCGCTCCTCCCAGCGATGGATCGCCTCGGACCGGGACTCCTCCGACGGGTCCAGGGGGTCGAAGCCGAGGTCCGTCCCCTCCAGGGCCACGAGGGCCTCCAGCGCCGCCGAACGGACGGCGGCGCCCGGGCAGGAGAGGCAGCGCACGAGGGCCGGCACCGCCTCCCGCACCCCGAGTTCCCGGGCGAGGATCGCCGCCTGGTAGCGCACCCCGTCCTCGGGGTCGTCGAGGCCGAGGACCGCCGCCTGCCGCGCCGCCGTCCCCGATCCCCTCTGCAGGATCCAGAGGGCCTCGAAGCGGGCGCCCGCGTTGGGCTCCCGCAGGCGCTCCAGCGCCGCCCGCTCCTCCTCCTCCGTGAGCGGGGGGTTCCCCTGGAGGGCGGTCACCTCCCGGCGCACCCCCTCGAGGGTGTCGAGGACCGTCGCGAGGGAGCGCTCGACCCCCTCGAGCCGGTCCTCCTGCTCCTCGCGCCCCCGCGCCGCCTCCTCGCGGAGCGCCTGGAGCCCCGAGGCGAGCCGCGCCGCGGCCTCCGCCAGGCCCCGGACCCCGGCCTCCAGGGACGCCACCCGGTCCCCGTCCCCGCGGGCCCTCCCGGCCAGGGCGGCGGCCTCCGCCCGCGCGTCCCGGGCCGCGGCCTCGGCCTCCACCGACCG
>JAKLKS010000294.1 GCA_023150535.1 Planctomycetota bacterium | reverse complement strand
CGGTGCGGCGGCGGACGACGACCTTCTTCCCGCCCCGCCCGCCGGGACCGGCCACGCGCATGGCGTCGGCCAGCGCGTCGTCCCGCGCGCCGGGGGCGGCCGTGGTCTGGATGCCCCTCGCCTTGGCGCTCTTGGCGCCGAGGGCCACCGCCTCCGACAGCCGCTTCAGGATGGTCTCCACGGAGCGCATGGAGTCGTCGTTGCCCGGGATCGCGATGTCCACGAGGTCCGGGTCGCAGTCGGTGTCGATGAGGGCGACCACCGGGATGCCGACGCGGTTCGCCTCCTTCACGCAGATGGCCTCGCGGCGGGGGTCGATGACGACCATCGCCCCGGGGAGGGAGGACATGCGGCGGATGCCGGAGAGGTTCTTGGTGAGCTTGCGCTTCTCCCGGTTGTGGCGGGAGAGGTCCTTCTTGCTCATGGCCGCGAACTCGTCGGAGGCCTCCAGGGTCTCGAGCTCCTCCAGGCGCGCGAGGCGCTTGCGGATGGTCTCGAAGTTGGTGAGCGTGCCGCCGAGCCAGCGCTCCGTCACCGAGGGCATCCCGCAGATGTTGGAGGCCGCCATGACGACCTGCTTCGCCCCGCGCTTGGTCCCGACGAAGAGGACGTCCCGCCCCTCGCCGGCGACCCGCTGGAGGAAGTTGGAGGCGCGGACGAGCCCGCGGACGGTGGCGCGGAGGTCGATGATGTGGACCGTGTTCCGCTTGCCGTAGATGAAGGGCTCCATCTTCGGGTTCCACCGGGACGCCCGGTGGCCGAAGTGCACCCCGTTGTCGATGAGTTCCTGGACCGTGACGATGGGCAAGACCGTTCCTCCAGCCTGCGGCGGACCGCGTCGGGACGCCCCCCGGGGATTCCGGCTCCCCGGCCGGGGGCAAACCTCCAGAAGATAGCCGCGGCCCCCGGTCGCGCCACGAAAATGGGGGCCGGGGAGGTGCTAGCCTCTCTCCGCCTCCCGCGCCCGCCCCTGCTTCCCGGCCGCCTGGCGCCGGAGGAACCCCACGAGCTCCAGGACCTCCGCCGTCGGGTCGTCCCTCTCCAGCCGGTCCAGGGTCTTCTCCCGCACGAGCTGGTCGCTCCGCCAGAGGGCCCGGTGGGCCTCGCGCACCGCCCGGATCCGCTCCTCGTCGAGGCCGGCCCGCTTCATCCCGACCACGTTCACCTTCACGACGCGGGCCGGGTGCCCCTCCACGATCATGAAGGGGGGGACGTCCTGGACGATGCGGGAGAGCCCCCCCACGTAGGAGAGCCTGCCGACGCTGGTGAAGTGGTGCACGGCGGCGGCCCCGTTGAGGATGGCGCGGTCCCCGACGTGCACGTGCCCCGCGAGCAGCACGTTGTTCGCCATGACGACCCCGTCCCCCAGCACGCAGTCGTGCCCGACGTGGGAGCAGGCCATGAGCAGGCAGCCGCTCCCGATCCGGGTCAGCCCCCTCTCCTTCATCGTGCCCCGGGAGACGGTCACCCCCTCGCGGAAGACGTTGCGGTCCCCCACCTCCAGGCGCACCGGCTCCCCGCGCCAGGAGAGGTCCTGGGGGTCCCCGCCGATGACCGCGAAGGGGTGGACCCTGTTCCCGGCGCCGAGCCGGGTGCCGCCCTGGACCACCGCGTGGGGGAGGAGCTCGGTCCCCTCGCCGATCTCCGCGCCGGGCCCCACGACGGCGAAGGGGCCCACCTTCACCCCGTCGGCGAGCCTCGCCGACGGGTCCACGGCGGCCTGCGGGTGGACGGCGGCGCTCATGCGTCCACGAGCATGAAGTTGATGCGGGCCTCGGCGGCGAGCTCCCCCTCCACCGTGGCGCGCCCCCGGACGCGGCCCGTGCGGGCCTTGAGCTTGAGGGTCTCCACCTCGAGGATCAGCTGGTCCCCGGGGACGACGGTGCGGCGGAGCTTCACCCGGTCGATGCTCAGGAGCACCGCGATGCGCCCGGTGTTGTCCAGCTTCCGGAGGAGGAGGACGCCGGAGAGCTGGGCCATGGCCTCGATGATGAGGACCCCGGGCATGACCGGCGTGCCGGGCCAGTGGCCCTGGAAGAACTGCTCGTTGATGGTGACGTTCTTCACGCCCACGGCCCGGTGGAAGCCGTCCACGTCCAGCACCCGGTCCACGAGGAGGAAGGGGTAGCGGTGCGGGAGGATGCGCTGGATCTCCCCGATGTCCAGCCGGCGGGAGCGGCGCTCCTCCAGGTCGACCTCGGCGCGGACCAGCGCGGCGAGGCGCCGGACGAGGAGCGCGTTGCCGGCGTGCCCGGAGCGCAGCCCCGAGACGTGGGCCCGGAGGTCGGCGCCGAGGAGGAAGAGGTCCCCCATCATGTCGAGGAGCTTGTGGCGGCAGTACTCGTCGGGGAACCGGAGCGCGTTGCGGATCGGCCCCTCGGGGCCGACGACCAGCGTGTTCTCGTGGGTGGCCCCCTTGCCGAGGCCCCTCTCCCGCAGGGCCTTCGCCTCGGACTCCATCACGAAGGTCCGGGCGGGGGCGATCTCGCGGACGTAGGAGTCCTCGCTCACGGCCACGGTGACGTGCTGGGGGGGGAAGGGCGCGGCGGGGCCGTAGTCGAGCGTGTAGGAGACCTGGAGGCCGCTCTCCCGGGGGAGGGCCGCGAGCGGGGCCTCGCTCCCCGGCTCGACGACGCCGACGGCGTCCGCCAGGGAGAGCTCGCGCCGGGGGGCGTCGGGGATCTCGACGATCCCGGCCCTCCGGAGCAGCTCCACGAAGGGGAGCGCGCTCCCGTCCATCCCCGGGACCTCGACGCCGTCGATCTCCACCACGAGGTCGTCCACGCCGAGCCCGTGGCAGGCGGAGAGGAGGTGCTCCACGGTGTGGACCTCGGCGGTCCCCTCGGCGAGCGCCGTGCGCCTCCCGCGGTCCACCACGTGGAGGCCGTCCACCGGGATCCGCGGGCGCCCGGGGAGGTCGGTGCGGACGAAGACCACCCCCGCGTCGGCGGGGGCCGGCCCCACCCGCAGGGTGGTCGCCGCCCCCGTGTGGAGGCCGACGCCGCGGACCTCCGCCGTCCCCTGTACCGTCCTCTGGTTGCGCACGCTGGGCAAGAGGGTATCAGCGCCCCGCCCGCCGGCCCCGTCAAACGGGGGGGGCCGCGTCCCCGGGGGGATCCTCCCGCTCGAGGCCGCGGATCCGCTCCAGGGCCTCCGGCAGGCGCCGCAGGGCCGCCGTCTGCCGCCGCCACTCCGCCAGCGGGATCGCGGGGAACCCGGCCACGTCCGTCCCGGGGGGGATGTCGCGCGTGACCCCGCCGCCGGCCGCCACCCGCGCCCCCTCCCCCACCTCGACGTGCCCCGAGGCCCCGGCCTGCCCGCCGAAGATGGCCCGCGGCCCGACCACCGTGGAGCCGGCGAGGCCGACCTGGGAGACGAGGATGGCCCCCTCGCCGACCTGCACGTTGTGGGCGACCTGCACCTGCGCGTCGATCTTCGCGCCCCGCCCGATGGTGGTGCGCCCGAACCGGGCCCGGGCCACGGTCGTGCAGGCGCCGATGTCGACGTCGTCCCCCACGACCACCGTCCCGTGGTGCGGGACCCGGGCCGGCACCTTCCCCGGCCCCGCGGGGAGGAAGCCGAAGCCGTCGCAGCCGATCACCGCCGACGCCCCCACCACGACCCGGTTCCCGAGGAGGACCCCGTCGAGGACCCGGGCCCCCGGGTGGAGGTGGACCTCCTCGCCGAGCACCGCCCCCCGCCCCACGAAGGAGCCCCCCCGCAGGACCGACCGGGCCCCCACCCGGGCCCCCGCCTCGATCACCACGAGGGGCCCCGCGGAGACCCCCTCCCCGAGGACCGCCGAGGGATCCACGGAGGCCGAGGGGTGGACGCCGGGGGGGAAGGAGGGGGGCGGGGGCGCGAGGGCCGCGGCCGCCCGCGTCATGGCCGCCTCCGGGTCGCGCACGACGACCTGGGGAAGGGGGCACCCCGGGAGCGGCTCCCGGACGAGGAGGGCCGAGGCCGCCGTGGCGGCGGCGAGGTGCGCGTAGCGGGGGCGGGAGAGGAAGGAGATCTCCCCGGGGCGGGCCTCGCGGAGGCCGGCGGCGCCGGTGATCGCGACGGCGCCGTCGCCGTGGAGCCTCCCGCCGACGAGCGCCGCCAGTTCCTCGAGGCGCATGCCGCCCCCCTTCCCGCCTACTTCGGCTGGAGGGCCGCGGTCACGTCCTTCGTGATGTCCACGGACCCGTCGCACCAGACCACCGTGCGGAGCGCCATCTGGAGCTTGAGGTCGTTGGCGCCCATGACCTGCCCGCGCTCCTCGACGACGATGGGCTCGTCGTCCATGGAGAGGACGATCCGGAACCCCTTCTCGCCGGCGATGCGCTCCGACTCGGCCGCGACCTCCCGGTAGAGGGCGGCCA
>JAKLKS010000293.1 GCA_023150535.1 Planctomycetota bacterium | reverse complement strand
CCGCCCGCGCCGCCGCCACCGCCGCCCGCAGCTCCGCCGACCCCGCCCCCCGCGCCGCCCCCGCCGCCAGCGCCGCCGCCCGCACCGGCGGCACCCGCACCTGGAGGTCGAACCGGTCGAGGAGCGGCCCCGACACCCGGCCCCGGTAGCGCAGCACCGCCGGCGGCGTGCAGTCGCAGGTCCGCTCCGGCACCCCGTGGTTCCCGCAGGGGCAGGGGTTCATGGCCGCCGCCAGGAGGAAGCGCGAGGGGAACCGCACCCGGTAGCCCGCCCGCACCACGCTCACCTCCCCCCGCTCCAGCGGCTCCCGCAGCCCCTCGAGCGCCCGGCGGTCGAACTCCGGCAGCTCGTCGAGGAAGAGCACCCCGCGGTGGGCCAGCGTGATCTCCCCCGGGGACGCCCGGGGACCGCCGCCCAGCAGCCCCGCCGCCGAGGTCGTGTGGTGGGGAGCGCGGAAGGGCGGGACCGACACCGGCTCCCCCCGCAGGAGGCCGGCCACGGAGTGGATCTTCGTCGCCTCGATGGAGGCCCCCTCGTCCAGCGCCGGGAGGATCCCCGGGAGCCGCTCCGCGATCATCGTCTTCCCGCTCCCCGGGGGGCCGAGCAGCAGCAGGTTGTGCCCCCCCGCCGCCGCGAGCAGCGCCGCCCGCACCGCCCCCTCCTGCCCCCGCACCTCGGCGAAGTCCGGCCCGGGAGGAAGCGGGACGGCGGCCGGGCCGCCCTCCGGCGACGGGACCGCCGCCCGCCCCTCCCGGGCCCCCGCGAGGAAGAGCACCGCCTCCACGAGGGTCGCCACCGGCACCACCGGGAGCCCCCGGGCCAGGGCCGCCTCCCGCGCGTTCTCCTCGGGCACGAGGATCCCCTTCCACCGCCGCGACCGGGCCGCCCGGTCGGCGACGCAGAGGACCCCGCGCACCGGCCGCACCCGGCCGTCGAGCGACAGCTCCCCCACCACGAGGTGGTCCTCGAGGCGGGGCGCCCGCACCTGGCCCGTGGCCGAGAGGACCGCCAGGGCGATGGGGAGGTCGTAGGCCGGCCCCTCCTTCCGGAGGTCGGCCGGGGCGAGGTTGATGACCACCCTCGAGGAGGAGGGGAAGCGGAAGCCGGCGTTCCCCAGGGCCGCCTTGACCCGGTTGGCCGCCTCCCGGACCCCGGCGTCGGGGAGGCCGACGAAGGCGAGGCCGTGGCGGGAGGAGGTCTGGACGTCCACCTCGACCTCGACGAGGCGGGCCGAGACCCCGAGGGGGGCGGCGGAGTGGCAGGTGCCGGTCATGGAGCGGTGATGCCGGCCGGTGTACATCGGCGCCGCAGACCTCGCCGCGCGTCCAAGGGGTGGATTATCCTCAGTGGACCGGCCGCCCCCCCGCGGCCCCGAAAGGAGCCTCGATGTCCCGTCGCGCCCCGCGCCTCCTCCCCGCCGCCGCCCTCCTGGCCGCCGGCCTCCTCCTGGCGCCCCCCCCGGCCGCCCCCGCCGACGGCGGGGAGACCCCGGGCGAGGCGGCGAGGGAGGCCGCCGAGCAGATGCTCGCCGCCGAGGGCCCCCGGGTCTGGCAGCAGGCGGAGCGGCTCGCCGGCCTCGGGCCGGAGTCCGTCCCCGTCATCCGGGAGAAGCTCGCCGCGGCCCCCCCCTGGGCGCGCCTCGGATTTGCCCGCGCGCTCCTGGGCCTCAAGGAGACGGAGCTCGCCCGCTCGACGCTCCTGGCCCTGCTCGATCCCTCGCTCCCCTCCGACGTGCGGGTCTTCGCCGCCGACCAGCTCGGGATCTCCGGCAACTCCCTCTCGGAGCCGAAGGCCATCGTCGAGAGGATCACGAGGCTGCAGGCCGAGGAGCTCGACCCCCGCCTGAGGATCCACGCCTGGCGCGCCCTCTACGGCATCACGAAGGAGAACGCCTGGAGGCGCCAGATCGAGGAGGCGATGAAGTCCACGGAGGACCCGAACCTCCGGACCGAGGCGGCCCTGCTGCTCGCCGACGCCGGCTTCGTGGACGCGGCGAAGCCCCTGCTCAAGGCCGTGAAGGACGAGCCCTCGGAGCGGGGCCGGCTCGCCCGCACCCTGCTCGACCGGGCGACCATGGAGGAGAACGCCATGGCGCTGCGCAACGAGGTGGGGCGCCTGAGGAAGGAGGCCGAGAAGGCCGCCGCCGCCGGCGCGCCCGGGGCCGCCCCCGCGGGCTCCGGGGTCCCAGGCTTCGACACCTCCCTCCTCGAGGAGATCCTCGCCACCCTCCTCGAGGCGGCCGACGCCGCCCCCGGCGGGCGGGAGCCCGGGGCCCGGGAGAAGTGGGTCCGGGAGCGCCTCGAGGGGGCCGCCCACGGCATCGTCACGGGCATCGACCCCCACACCGCCTTCTTCGACCTCAAGGAGCGGGACGACTGGATCAAGGGGATCCAGGGGGAGTCCTACGGGGGCATCGGCGCCTACGTCGAGATCGACGCCGACGGCTGGTTCTCCATCAAGCGCCCGATGTTCGGGAGCCCCGCCTGGGACGCGGAGCTGCGGCCCGGCGACCGGGTCCTCGAGATCGACGGCTGGGCCACCTCGGGGGAGGCCATCGACGTCATCATCTCCCGCCTCAAGGGGCCGGCGGGGACCGACGTGGTGATCAAGGTCCACCGCAAGGGCTGGGTCGAGGCGAGGAACATGACCCTGCGCCGCGCCCAGATCACCGTTCCCTCCACCTGGAGCGCCGTGCTCCCCGGGGACATCGGCTACGTCCTCCTCGAGGACTTCAGCGCCCGGGCGACGGAGGAGGTGACGCGCGCGCTGGCCGGGTTCCGCGAGGCGGGCGTGAAGGCCGTCGTGATGGACCTCCGCTGGAACGGCGGCGGCCTCCTCGACCAGGCCGTGGGGCTCGCCTCCCTGTTCCTGCCCCCCGGGAAGACCGTGGTCTCCACGAAGGGGAGGACCTACCGCGGCTACACGAAGGCCACGGAGAAGGTCGCCGACGTCGGGGCCCTCGCGAAGGCCCCCCTCGTCGTCCTGGTGAACGGGGGGAGCGCCTCGGCCTCGGAGATCCTCGCCGGGGCCCTGCAGCAGCACGGCCGGGCGAAGCTCGTGGGCGAGCGCACCTTCGGCAAGGGATCGGTGCAGGTCGTCCTGCCGCTCCCGGTGATGCCCTTCTGCGAGCCCTGGACCGACACGGTCCGGGACGGGGAGAGGGCGAGGAACGGGCGCTACGACTTCGCCGAGGACTTCGACGACCTCGACGGCGACGGGAAGCGGGGGCCGCAGGAGCCCTTCTTCGACCGCAACCAGAACGGGCGGTTCGACGACGCCGAGCCCTACGAGGACCGCAACGGGAACGGCCGCTTCGACAGCCCCGCGGTGAAGGTCACGGTCTACAAGTACCACCTCCCCGACGGCACCTCCCCCGAGCGGGTCCGGGTGAAGACGGCCCGGGGCCGCGAGATCTGGAGGGGCGGCATCGAGCCGGACATCGCGGTGAAGGACGAGATCCCCGAGGGCTGGAAGGTCGAGGCCGCGGTGCTCCTGGCCGAGAACCCCCTCTTCAAGGCCTACGTGGACCGGCTCTTCGAGACGGACCGTGCGGGGGCGCTGGCCCTCGCCGAGGCCGACGGCGGGGACGTCGCCTCCTACCCCGGCTTCGCGGAGTTCCACGCCTCCCTCGGGACCCCCCTCACCCCCATGGACGTCCGGTGGATCCTGCGCACGCGGCTGCGCCTGCGCGCCAGCGACCTCCGGGGGGCGCCGCTCCTGGCCGACTGGGAACTCGACAGCCAGCTCCAGAGGGCGATCCTCCGGGCGCTGGAGGAGGCGGGGACCGACCCGGCGGCGATCCCGCAGTACCGGTCGCTCCTGGGGAAGGTCTTCGAGGC
This sequence comes from Planctomycetota bacterium, assembly GCA_023150535.1. Taxonomy (GTDB): domain Bacteria; phylum Planctomycetota; class JAJSAM01; order JAJSAM01; family JAKLKS01; genus JAKLKS01. Next base: position 552 of record JAKLKS010000293.1, on the reverse strand, counting down.
CCCCCCGGCGGACGCCGACCCGCCGCTCCCCGGGAACGGGGGGGAGGGGAAGTAGGGCCGGGGGGAGCCCGGCCCCGCACCGGTCAGGAGCCCGTCCGCCCTCCGACCCTCCAGGCCGCCAGCACCTGCCGCCCGGCGTCGCCGCGGCGGTGGCTGAACCACCCCTCCCCGCAGAGGGTGCACCCCCCCGCCGCCGCGACGGCTTCCTCCGGCACCCCCGCCGCGGCCAGCGCCCCGCGCACCGCTCCGGGGAGGTCGAGGTGGGGCCTCTCCCCGCGGCCCGGCCGCAGGAACCCCGGGAAGGCCGCCGCCACCTCCTCCCCCACCTCGTAGCAGCAGGGCCCGATGGCGGGCCCGAGGACCGCGCGCATCGCGGAAGGGGGCGCGCCGGACCTCCCCGCGAGGGCCGCCACCGCCGCCCCCGGGATGCCCGCCGCCGCCCCGCGCCACCCGGCGTGGAAGACCGCGAGGGCCCGGCCGTCGTCGGGCGCCAGGGCTGCGACCACGCAGTCCGCGGAGAGCACGAGCAGCGGCAGGTCCGCCTCCGCGGTG
>JAKLKS010000292.1 GCA_023150535.1 Planctomycetota bacterium | reverse complement strand
GTGCCGTCGCCCCCGGTGTTCGGGTCCACCTCGGAGCCCCAGGTCCGCACGTCCTGGACCTGGAAGAACACGCCCACCCGGTCGTCCACGGTGACCCGCAGCCCGGCGCGGGCTCGGTTGCCCACCGACCACGTGGGGGCGAGGTCCCCGTCGAAGGTCTTGTCCGAGGGGAGGTCCAGCCGGGCCCTCTCCTCGCCGGAGAGCTGGAACGCCACCTTCGGGCCCCCCGAGGCGGGCGCGAGCACGATGGCCGGCGGGCCCGGAGGGGGATCCGCCGCCCCGGCGGCGGCGGGGGCGAGCAGGGCGGCGGCGAGCAGCGGGATCACGCGCGAGGGCAGCAACGGGCACCTCCGGGTTCGCGGGGAGCACCGGGCCCGACGGCAAGTCCCATGCCATCCCCGCCTCCGCCCCGGAACGGCGCGGATCCCCGGGCTCGGCCCCCCGAGCGGTGCCCCCTCGCCCAGGCGCGGTGTGCTGGATGGCTCAGGCAAGACCTGGACAGGGGGAAGACCGCTGGAGGCGTGCCCGTGAGGGCCGCATCGCGCCGGGGGACCTCACCGGCGACATCGCTTCCGCGGTGGTCGCGCGGCTCGTCCCTCGCCGGATCCGGGGATCAGATCGTGATCGTGGTCCCGTCGAACCGGTGGAGGGTGAAGCCGTCGAAGCGCTCGGGGTAGGTCAGACGGTCCTCCTTCAGGATCCGGATGGCCACGTTCTCGCCGATGAGGTTGCCCCCGTCGTTGTCGGTGCGCCAGTGAACGCCCGACATGTCGCGACCCCACGAGAGGTTGTGTCCGAGGGTGTCAGGCACCAACACTTTTACATTTGGGTGCGGCTCCTTTCAGTCGACGGGGGTGACGAGGCGGAGGTGGCGTCCCGGTCGGGTGGAGGTGAGCTGGGGCACGGTGCAGTCCGCATAGCGTGATTCGTGGTTGCGGAAGGCCTCGGCTCCTTCGTGGAAGCGCCAGTAGTCGTCGAAGTCACCGCTGGCGAGGAGGGACCGGAGGCGCAGGACCGCCTCGGCGCCGCGGATCCGCCACCGGGCGCCCGTGACGTCGAGTCGGTCGTTGATCAAGTGGCGACAGGCGCCCTCGATGACGCCGGTGGCGATGGGCGCGCCGGTCGCCAGCAGGGTGTCGTAGCGCATCATCGCCGTGCGCTTGAGCAGATACTGGGCGGCCTTGTCGACCGGGGCTCGGGCGGCGGGGCTCAGGCCCCGTTGTGTCGCCATCCGCCGCAAGCCGGCCACCACGTGGCTGGTCTTGCCCTCCAGCATCCGCTCCAGGCGCTCCAGGACGAACGCCTCGCCCTCCTTCGTCCCTTCGTCGTGGAAGACGTGGGCCGCCCGCCACAGGTACTCCAGCGCATGGATGAAGTCGAGCACCAGGGTCACCGAGATGCCGCGCCTTTGGGCCTCGGCCTGGACCCACCGGGTGAGCTTGTTGTCGCCATCGACCAGCACGATCCACTGCTTCTGGTGGTGGGGATCGCGCGTCTCCGCTTCGGTGAAGGCGTCGTGGATGACGTCCTGTGGGCTGCGGGACAGGCTGGCCCACACGCGCTTGTATTCCGGTCGAGGGCGCGGCGAGGGGTCCGCCGGGCGGACATGCCGAAGCCCTGCGATCACCTCGGTCGGACTGCGCACGTGCGGCGCCACGGTGTACACCGCGGCCACCATCGCCATGCGCTTGCGCCCGCGCGCGGCTTCCCCCTTGCACCACCGGGTCTCCAGCTTGCGGGGCGCCTCCGCCGCGGCCTTCTGCGTCCGCGGATGGAGGTCCTCGGGCAGCAGCACCACGCCCTTCTGGTCGAGGGACAGGAGCAGCAGCGGGCCGGTCGGCGCCTGGGGGTCGAGGGTGGTGGTGGCGTAGAAGTCGTCGAAGTCCTCGGCGGCCCGCCGGACCAGTTCCTCGGCCTGGCGCTTGGGCACCCGCGCCCCGGTCATGGACTGGAGCAGGCCCAAGGTGGCGTCGTAGGACAGGCGGGCCGCCCCCTGGGCCACCTGGCGCGCCACTTCCAGCGAGTACCGGTGCTCAGGCAAGTTGAGCCTCGCGTCCACCGGGTACAGCGCCGACTGCCCACGGCCCGCGTGCGCCGTGCGGGCCACCTCCACCGTACCGAACACCGTCTCCAGGTGCCGGACCCGGCCCGGCCGCACGTGGGTGCGCTCCACCCCGTCCTCCCCGATCACCGGACCCACCGCCTGCTCCTCACCCCGCAGGGTCACGTGGGACTGAAGCAGGCAGCGCATCAGCGCTCGCTGCTCGACGGCCAGCCACCGCTCGATCTCCGCTTCCGGCTTCTCGCGGAAGCCCGAGCACACCAGCTCCTCCTTGATCCGGGCGTACTGAGCATCCGCCGCTGCGAAGAGGGAAGCGTCGGCGGAAGACGTGCTATAGACTTGAGCCACGGGGGGCCTCCGGGAGTGTGTGGTTGGTCTCGCAACCCCTACATACCCCGGATCGCCCCCCGTATCCCACCCCTCCCGCCTCGCAACTCCTTGATTCCACAACGACTTGCTGTCCCGTCACCGGTCAGCAACTCTTCCGATTCGCTGCCTACGGCGCTCCCTTCATCCACCGACTCCCCTCCCCCACGGTCCGGTTCCACCTCGCGTCGACCGAGAAGAGCCGCACCCTTTACATTTCGCCCATGGTCCGAGCGTGTCCGAGGGTGTCCGGCACCTCCACTTCTACATCTCGCCCATGGGATCGTCCGCCTTGACAGCCCGCCGGGCCCGACCGTAGTCTACGCTCCTGCGTGGCGGGCGGGTCCTTGGAATCCGCTCTCGGGTCCCGGGTGCGCCCCGTGGCCAGGAGGTGGGCGGGAGGGTGCCGAGGAACGGCACGGCCGGAGACACCCCACCGGGATCGGCGCGACGGCCCGGCCAGGCGCATGTGCGGGGGTGGCTCGCGGACGATCCGCCCCCGACGTCGGGTGACAGGGACCCAAGTACCCCCTTCAGGCCGATCGAGGCGGGGCCTCGTCGGAGGAGAATGCGATGCCGAACGCCGTCCGGTTCCACCGCGTGCTGCGGGCACCTCCTGAACGGGTCTACCGTGCGTTCCTCGATGGAGACGCGATGGCCAAGTGGCTGCCGCCCAACGGCTTCACCGGCAGGGTCCACCACCTGGACGCCAGGGTCGGTGGCGGGTTCAGGATGTCGTTCACCAACTTCACGACCGGCAAAGGCCACTCGTTCGGTGGGCGGTACCTCGAACTCGTCCCCCATGAGCGGATCCGCTACACGGACGCCTTCGACGATCCGAACCTGCCGGGCGAGATGCAGGTCACGGTGACCCTCGGGAAAGTCTCCGTGGGGACGGACGTCAGCATCGTGCAGGAGGGGATCCCGGATGTAATCCCCGTCGAGGCATGTCACCTCGGCTGGCAGGAGTCCCTCACGCTCCTGGCAAAGCTGGTGGAGGCCGAGATCCCGGAGTAGGAGTCCCGGGATGCAGGCACCCACACCTCCACATTTCGGCCCTCCCGCCCGGACGTCCGGAGGCGGCGGGCGGGGCCGGGCAGGACACCCGGCGGCGGGACCGCCGGGGGCGCGTATAATCGCCCGGCGCGACGGCGGATGCTGGCGTCGGAGGCACGGGCGATGGAGAGCAACGCGAAGGAGCCTGGGTTCGGCGATCCCGCGGACCTCCGGCGGGCCGTCGAGGCCGTCCGGTGGTTCCACCGGATCGGCCTCCCCGGCGGGATCGTGACCCCGGGGGTCGACGACACCCCGGCCAAGCTCGCCCGACTCGACCTGCCCGCGGACCTCACCGGCACGAGCGTCCTCGACGTCGGCGCCTGGGACGGGTTCTTCTCGTTCGAGGCGGAGCGGCGGGGGGCGAGCCGGGTCCTGGCGACCGACTCCTTCGTCTGGTCGGGCCGCACGTGGGGCTCCAAGGCGGGGTTCGACCTGGCGCGGGCGGCGCTGGGCTCCCGGGTGGAGGAGCGGCTGATCGCGCCCGGCGACCTGTCCGCCGATGCCGTGGGCCGTTTCGACCTCGTCCTCTTCCTGGGCGTGCTCTACCACCTCGAGGACCCGATGGGCGTCCTCCGCCGGGTCCGCGACGTCACGGCCAAGCGGCTCGTGCTGGAGACCGAGGTGGACCTCCTGTGGCACCGGCGCCCCGCCGCCGCCTTCTACCCTTCCACGGAGCTGATGGGGGACCCCACGAACTGGTGGGGCCCGAACCCGGCCGCGGTGGAGGGCATGCTCAGGGCGGTGGGCTTCCGGGACGTCCGCCTGGTGGGGGTGAGTCCGGGCCTGCCCCATCGCCTCGCCAAGGCCGCCTGGTTCCGGGCCATCGGCCGCCGCCCGTTCCGGGAGTCCGCCCAGCGCGCCCGGGCCGTCTTCCATGCCTTCGCCTGAGCCGCGGGTGTCCGGTACCGACACTCAAGCACTCCGCCGCCCTCG
>JAKLKS010000291.1 GCA_023150535.1 Planctomycetota bacterium | reverse complement strand
AGAGCGACCGCCCTACCGGACGGACGCTACTGCGTCGGAGGGACTGGCCTTCTCATCCCATCTCGGTACTGATCACGACCCGGAATCGTCGGACTGACGGAAACGGGTCGGGTTCGGTACTGATCAGACTGACGGAAACGGGTCGGGTTTCGTACTGATCAGGTTCCGGCCGGGGACCAGGGGGTCGTCCTCGCCTTCCCGTCCCCCCGGGACGATAGGATGGGTGGTCCCCCAGCGAAAGGACGACCTTGCCCGGGAAACCCGTCGTCGGCATCTCCTTCGGAAGCGTGGAGCTCGGCTACGCCGAGAAGGAGGAGAAGTACCTCCGCAGCCTCGAGGCGGCGGGGGCGGAGCCGCTCCCGGTCCGGCCGGGGGGGGAGAGGGACCTCGCCGGCCTCCTCGCGCGGGTCTCCGGCTGGGTCTTCTCCGGCGGCGACGACCTCGCGCCGGAGCTCTACGGCGAGGAGCCGGTGCCCGAGGTGACGGAGGTCCACCCGCCCCGGGACCGCATGGACATGATCCTCGCCCGCGCCGTCCTCGCCGAGGGGCTGCCGGTGCTCGGCATCTGCCTCGGGGCCCAGACGCTGAACGTCGCGGCGGGGGGCTCCCTGGTGCAGGACATCCCGACCATGGTGAAGGGGGCCCTCGCCCACCGGGGCGGGACGCTCCACCCGGTCGCCGTGGAGCCGGGGACCCGGCTCGCCTCCGTCCTCGGGGCGGGCACCATGACCGTGAACTCCTACCACCACCAGTGCGTGAAGCGCCCCGGGCGCGGGTTCGTCGTGACGGCCCGCTCCCCGGACGGGGTCGTGGAGGCCATCGAGCGCCCGGGGGAGCCCTTCGTGGTGGGAGTCCAGTGGCACCCGGAGCGGGAGGGCTGCGCGCCGGGCTCCTCGGACCGGCTCTTCGCCGCCTTCCTCGCGGCGGTCCGGGCCCGGGCCGCGGGCGGTCCCGCGGCGAATCCGCTCCCCGCGGGACGGAATCCTTTACCCGTCGGCGGCGCGCCCTAGACTGTCGCCGTCCGCGGCGGGCGCCGCGGCTCTGCACGGGGCTACGGCCGTTCGAAAGGTGGAGGGGATTCCCCCATGCGCGTACCGACGAAGATGTTCCTCACCAAGGGCGTGGGCCGCGCCAACGCCAAGCTCGCCTCCTTCGAGGCGGCGCTCCGGGACGCGGGCATCGCCGAGTACAACCTCGTCCGGGTGACCAGCATCTACCCGCCCCGCTGCAAGATCATCTCCCGCGACCAGGGGGTGAAGCTGCTCGACCCGGGGCAGATCCTCTTCATCGTCCTCGCCGACAACGCCACCAACGAGCCGAACCGGCTCGTCGCCTCCTCCGTGGGGGTGGCCATCCCGAAGGACAAGAACACCTACGGCTACCTCTCCGAGCACCACTCCTACGGCGAGACCGAGGAGAAGGCCGGCGAGTTCGCCGAGGAGCTGGCCGCGGAGATGCTCGCGACGAGCCTCGGCCTCGACGCCGGGGAGGCGCTCACCTGGAAGGAGAAGGAGCAGGTCTACAAGATGAGCGGCAAGCTCGTGCGCACGCTCAACGTCACCCAGACCGCGGTGGGGCACAAGAAGGGGATCTGGACCACCGTCGTCGCCGCCGCCGTCCTCTGCGCCTAGGCGCGCCCACCGCTCCCTCACCGCGGCCGGCCTCCCTCCCCCCGACGGGGGAGGGGCCGGCCGCCTCCGTTCCCGCGCGGGCTTGACCCCGCGCCCCCTTCCGCGGATCATCGCCCCCGGTCCGGCAAGGGGAACGGGGGGCGGGATGGAACGGGTGAGGGCGGCAGGGGACGGTGCCTCGGGCCGGCGCCGTCCCGGCGCTCCCCGGGCCGGGCTCCTCCTCCTCCTCCTCCTCCTCCTCGCCGCCCCCCTCCCCGCGGCCCCGGCGGGGGACGCCGACGCCGCCGCCCGGGAGGCATGGAAGCGGCTCGCCCTGGCGACGGAGACCCTGGCCAAGGCCGCGGGGCCCGGGGGAGGGGAGAAGGCGGCCGCGGCGGCCGCCGCCGTCGCGGGCCTCCAGTCCGCCTTCGCGGAGGGGGTCTCCGGCCGTCCCCTCCCGGAGGGGAGGAGGGAGGAAGCGGCGGCCGCCGTCGCCCGCGCCGCCGCGGCCGCGGTCGATCCCGCCCGGCTGCGGGCGCTGCGGACCTCATGCCGCAACCGGGCCCTGTTCCTCGAACTCCTCGCCGGGGAGGGGGACCCGGAGACGCGCGAGGCGCTGCTGCTCGGCCACCTCGCCCGCGAGGCGGCGGCCGCGGAGCAGACGCCGACCCCGGCGGGGGCCGACCTGGAGGCCGGTCCCCACTCCGGCGCGGTGGTGCTCGACCCGGGGGAGGCGCGGATCCTCTCCGATGCCGGCCTCGCCGGCCACCGCAACGGCTTCGCCGAGGCGGGGGAGACGGTGGTCCTGCAGGTCCCCCTCACGGTCTCCCCGAGGGGGCCGGTCCGTCTGGCGAAGGGCAGCCTCCGCTCCCTCGACCCCCTGGCCCGCGTCGAGGAGGAGGAGGTCACCTACGCCACGCGGGACCTCTCGGGGAAGCTCCAGGCGGGCCACCCGCCCGGGACGGTGCTGCGGCCGCGGAGCGGGTTCACGATCACCTTCCTCCCCGCCTGCCCCGCGGGGCGGCGGGTCCCCTTCGAACTCGCCTTCGAGGAGGAGGGCGGCGCGACGACGGTCGTCCCCTTCACGCTCCGCGTGCACGGGATCCCGCCGGTGCTGCAGGGGCTCCTCACCGTGGAGGACGGCCCGCTCCCGCCGGGGAAGGGGAACGACAACGGGGTCCTCGAGCCGGGGGAGAGGGCCCGGGTCTCCTGCTCCTTCCTCGACGCGGGGGACGTCCCCGTCGAGGGGCCCTCGGCGGGGGCCCTGCCGCTCTCCCCCCTCCTCGCCGTCGAGGATCCCCCCGGGGCTCCCCCGTCCGGGGCGGCCGCGGTCCCCCCCGGCACCTCCTTCACCCGCGCCTTCCTCGTCTCGGCCGTCGACGTGCCGGAGCGGCGGCCCGCGCGACTCCCGCTCCTCCTCTGGTTCTCGGGCACGGTGGAGGGGCGCGCCTGCCGCTGGGAGTTCCCCGTGCTCCTCCCCCTCGGCGTCACGGAGAGGGAGTGGAAGGACGCCCTCGCCCTGGCCTCCTCGCACCTCGTGGACGGGGACGGGCCCGGGGCCCTGGAGGTCCTCTCCGCGGATGCGCTCGCCTACCGACTCGCGGGGGAGGGGGGGGCCGAGGCCCGGACTCTCCTCGAGAAGGCGCGGGCCATGGTGGCGGCGCCGGGGGGGACGGTGCGGCCGCGGCCCTCGGACCGGGGGATCTTCGCCGACGCGGAGGGGAGGAGGGCGGCGCGCGCGGCGGAGGCGGGGACGCCCGCGGGGGCGGCGGTGGAGGCGGGGCTCGAGTGGCTGGCGGCCCACCAGGCGGCGAACGGCTCCTGGGACGCCGACGGCTTCCCCGCGAACTGCGGCTCCCTGCCCTGCGACGGGGCCGGCGCCCCCCTCTACGACACGGGCGTCACCGGGCTCGCCGTCCTCGCCTTCCTCGGGAACGGGGAGACCCACCGGACGCCGCGGTGGGGGAAGGTGGTCCGGGCGGGGCTCGGGTACCTGCTCTCCGTGCAGGACGGGGAGGGGTGCGTCGGGGATCGGCGGAGCACCCATTTCGTCTACGGGCACGCCATCGGCGCCCTCGCCCTCTGCGAGGCCTACGGGGCCACGGGTTCGAAGGCCCTCAGGGAGCCCGCGGAGCGGGCGGTGCGGTTCACCCTGGCCTGCCAGAACCCCGGGAGCGGCTGGCGCTACGGCGTGCGTCCCGGCGACAACGACACCTCGGTGACGGGCTGGATGGCGTCCTCCCTGCGGGCCGCCGCGGACGCGGGGCTCGCGGTGGACCAGGCAGGGCTCGCGGGGGCCCGGAAGTGGCTCGACGCCGTGACCGACCCGGGGTCGGGAAGGACGGGATACACGGAGCGGGGGAACGGCCCGGGGCGGCCCTCCCACCTGCTGGAGGTCTTCTGGGCGGACCGATCGGAGTCCCTCACCGCCATCGGGATCCTCACCCGCATCCACTCCGGCCAGCGCCGGGACGCTGCGGTCGTCGCTCGCGGGGTCGGGCTCTGCCTGGACGTGCTGCCCGTCTGGAACGAGAAGGACGGGTCCATCGACTACTACTACTGGTACTACGGGAGCGCCGCCCTGTTCCAGGTCGGGGGGGAGCCCTGGCGGAAGGGGCACGCCGCCCTCCGGACGGGGCTCCTCGGCAACCAGCGGCGGGCGGCGGGGGACCACCGCCGCGGCTCCTGGGATCCGAAGGACCCCTGGGGGGAGGAGGGGGGGCGGATCTACTCGACGGCCCTCAACGTCCTCTCCCTGGAGACGGCCCACAGGCACGCGCGGATCCTCGAGGGAGGGCGGAGGGGGGG
>JAKLKS010000290.1 GCA_023150535.1 Planctomycetota bacterium | reverse complement strand
GGTACTCCCGCCGGGAGACCCCGGCCCCGCCCTCCCTCCTCCGGGCGGGAAGGGAGGCGTCGAAGCCGGGGATGCGCTCCCGGATCCTCCCCTCCAGCGCCGCGGGCCAGGCGAAGGGGGATTCCCGGCCGGGGGTGTCGAAGCCCGAGACCACGGACCCGTGGAGGAGGCGGGGAGGCGGCCAGGTCATGGGCATGTTGAGGACCAGGGTCCGGGCCCCCTGGCGGTCGAGGGCCTCCAGGAGCGTCTCGCACCGGACGTCCGCGAGGCGGGCCAGGGAGTCCCTCCTCGTCCCGGGGTCGTGGAGGACGAAGCCGTGGATCCCGTGGCGGGGGAACCAGTTGCCCGTGAGGAAGGAGGTCCAGGAGGGCGGCGTCAGGGGGTTGATCCAGGGGTCGAGGAGCCCGCGCCTCCCCCGGGCCAGCATGCCGCCGAGGACCGGCATGTCGAAGGCCGCGACGAACCGCTCGAGGAGCTCGAGGTTCTCGCCGTCCAGGGCGAGCACGAAGGCGGGGCGGGGGGGCCGGGTCGGCGGGTTCATCCCTGGTGTCCGTTCCTGCGGGAGGTCCCCCCCCGAATCCCTCCCGGGGCGCGGCGGGCATTCTCCGGAAGGCGGGGGAGGGCGCAGTCTACCATGGGGGAATCACGGCCCCGAGCGGGGTCGGGGGGACCCATGGACGGACCGGTCGCGATCCTGGTGGTCAACGGCGGGAAGGACCCGGAGGCGGGCTCCTGGCTCGAGATCTGCCTCTCCTCGGTCCGCCGCCACACCCCCGCGGGGGCCGCCCGGGTGTACGCCTGGAACAACAACCTGTCGGACCCCCGGGTCCGCCCGCTCCTGGCCTCGTTCCCGGGGGCGGTCCTGGTCGAGGCCGACCCCGCCGAGACGCTCTCCCACCCCCACGCCGTCCCGCTCCAGCGGCTCTACGAGCGGGCCCGGGCCGACGGGGCCGCGGTCATCGTCACCCTCGACAGCGACTCCTTCCCCGTCCGGGACGGATGGCTGGAGGACCTCCTGCGGCCCCTCGGGCCCCGCGTCCCCCTCTCCGGCGTCTGGAGGGACGAGCTCGCCCCCGACGTCCTCCCCTACGTCCACCCCTGCGGCCTGGCCGTCACGGTGCGGTTCGTCGAGGAGGCGGGGCTCCGCTTCGACGGCTTCCGCTCCCCCCGGAGGGCCATCTGCGACACGCTGGCGGCCTTCACCGACGCCGTGGAGGATCGGGGGCTCGAGGCCGCCCGCCTCCTCCGGTCCAACCGCAACTCCTTCCACCGCCTCATGGGGGCCGTCTACGGGGGGGCCATCTACCACCACGGCGCCGGCTCCCGCACCAACATGGCCTTCTGGGACGAGGTGAAGGAGAGCCCGGAGCGCCGCCGGCTGATGGAGGAGGACAGCCGGCTGCTGCGGGACGAATCCGCCTCCCTCCTCTTCCGCTTCCGGGACCGCTTCGCCGGCTGGCTGGAGGGCCGGGGACCGGGGACCGAGGGGGTCGGGCGGCCGGACTTCCTCCTCGTGCTGGGCATGCACCGCAGCGGGACGAGCTGCCTCACGGGCTGCCTCGAGCGATGCGGCGTCTTCCTCGGGGAGGTCAGCCGGGCCAACCCCCACAACCTCCGCGGGAACCACGAGGCGGGTGACCTCGTGGCGCTCCAGGAGGGGATGCTGCGGCGCGCCGGGGGCAGCTGGCGGTCCCCGCCCCCCCCCTTCCCACCCGCGCCGGAGGAGGTGGCCTCGCTCCGCGCCATCGTGGAGAGGCTCGCCGCCCGCGGGAGGGCCGGCGTCAAGGACCCCCGCACCCTCCTCCTCGCGGAGGCCTGGGAGGCGGCCGCGGGATCCTGCGCCCGCATCGGGACCTTCCGCCACCCCTCGGCGGTGGCGCGTTCCCTGGAGCGGCGGGACGGCATGGGGACGGAGGAGGCCCTCGCCCTCTGGAACGCCTACAACGGCGCCCTCCTCCGGCTCCACCGGGAGCGCCCCTTCCCCCTCCTCGCCTTCGACCTCTCCGACCCCGCCGCCTACGTCCGGGCGGTCTGCGCCGCCGCCGTCCGGCTCGGCCTCGACCCCAATCCGCCGGCCATCGCGGAGTTCGTCTCCCGGGAACTCGACCACGCGGGAGGGGGCGAGGGGGAGGTGCCCTCCGCCTGCGCGGAGAACTGGGAGTACCTCCGGTCCCACGCCTACCGGCCCGGCGACCCCGGGGAGGACTTCGACGCCGCCCTCGCGGAGTTCCGCGGGAGGTGCTCGGAGAGGAGGCGCGCCCTCGAGGCGGCCGCCCCCGTCCCCGCCCCGCCGCCGCCGGAGGAGTCCCTTCTGCGCAGGGCCATGGGAAGGCTGAAGCGCGGCCTGGGCCGGTAGGGGCTCAGCGCCCCCGGGCTTCCAGCCAGAGGGCGAGGACGAGGAGGGTCCATGCGGCCAGCGGGCCCCGGGCCGCCGACCTCTCCACCTCCTCCCGCGGCAGGAGCCGGAAGAGGGCGGCCCCCGGATCCCCGAGCACCTCGCGCCGCAGGGCCTCCACGTCCGGCCTGCGGAGCCAGAGGTCCACGGGGGCGCCGAAGCCCTGCTTGGGCCGGGTCCGCACCGATTCCGGCCAGAGCCCCGAGCAGGCCCTCCGCAGGAGCACCTTCGCCTCCCCCGGGAGCACCTTGAGGGAGACCGGCAGGGAGACGAGGAAGGAGGCGAGTTCGACGTCGAGGAAGGGCGCCCGCAGTTCCAGTCCGTGGGCCATGGCCGTCCGGTCGGTCTTGACGAGGAAGCAGCCGGGGAGCTGATCCTCGATGTCGTCCCTGAGGACGTCGTCCAGGGTCCCCGGTCCGAGGTCCGGCGCCGGGTCGGCGGGAGGGAGCCCGAGCCGCGCGAGGTCCTCCGCCGGGAGGCGCAGGGCCCGCCCGGCCCGCGCCTCCCTGAGGGTGCCGTGGCTCCGCCGCATCTCCAGCCCCCGCACCCGGCGGGCCGCCCGCCCCTTCGCGGCCCCGGGGGCCACCCGCGCGAGGGCCCGCGCCAGGATCCACCTCCAGGCGGTCTCCGCCGGCGCCTCCTCCATGTCCCGGAGGGGGGGGAGGTACCAGTACCCCCCCAGGAGCTCGTCGGCGCCGTCACCCGTGAGGGCGACCTTCACGTGCTCCCTCGCCAGCCCCGAGACCACGAAGGTGGGGATCACCGAGGTGTCGGCGAGGGGCTCGTCCAGGAGGGCGGCGGTCCGGCGGAGCAGCGCCGGGACGTCCAGGGAGACGTCCCGCACCTCGAGGTGATCGGTCCCGTGCATCCGCGCCGTCTCCCTCGCCAGGGGCAGCTCGTCGCCGGCCCCCTCGATCCCGAAGGAGAAGGTGCGGAGCCCCGGGGCGAGCCGGGCCGCCGTGGCCACCACGGTCGTGGAATCCAGGCCCCCGCTGAGGAGGGCGCCGAGGGGGACGTCGGCCACGAGTTGCCGCTCGACGGCGGCCCCGAGGAGGTCCCGGAACCTCCCGGCGGCCTCGTCGGGGTCCACCTCCCCCGCCGGGGGGGGGAGGCTCCAGTACCGGTCCACCCGGACCTCCCCCGCCCGGAAGCTCAGGCGGTGGGCCGGGGGAAGGGTCTCCACGCCCTCGAAGAGGGTCGTCCGCGGGTGGACGTACCCGCGCTGGAGGTACCCGGAGAGGCTCGCCCGCCGCAGCCCGGGGCGGATCAGCCCCGAGGCGAGGAGCGCGCCGATCTCCGAGGCGAAGAGGAGGAGCCCGTCGGGCCCCCGCGCGTGGAAGAAGGGCTTCTCCCCGAACCGGTCCCGGGCGGCCGTCAGGGTCGAGGACCCGGCATCCCAGTGGGCGTAGGCGAACATGCCCGGCAGCGAGGCGGGCGCCTCCTCGCCGTCCCTCTCGTGGAGGGCGAGGATCACCTCGGTGTCGGAGGACGTGGCGAAGGGGCGGGGGGCAAGGGCCTCCCTGAGGCGGCGGAACCCGTGGATCTCCCCGTTGAAGACGACGGCGCCGCGCCCCCCGGGCCCGACCATGGGCTGGCGGCCGGTCCCGAGGTCCACGATGCTGAGGCGGGCGTGGCCGAGGGCGCAGCCGGGGAGGAGGAGGAACCCCTCCTCGTCGGGCCCGCGGTGGCGGAGGGCGGCCACCATGGCCCGCAGGGGCCCCTCGTGGCGCTCCGCGCCCGGCCCTGCGATCCCGGCGATGCCGCACACGCGTGGACTCCCCCCGGGCGGACCTCCGCCGTCCCGAGGTATCTATCCGAACCCCGGGGGCGCGGGGAGTTCCTTCCGCGGCCCCGGGGAAGCGTCGGGCCCGGGCACGGGGTCGGGGAAGATGCGGCCATGGGCGCAGCGGAGGTGCGGGGATCGGCGGCGGCGGGCGCGGCGGCGGGGGGCGCCTCCCCGGGGGCCGAGCGGCGCGTACTCCTCGCCCACGCCGGGGCCTGCGCCGCCGCCGCCGCCCGCCTCCGCCTGGGCGCGGCCCTCCGGTCCCCGCCCGCCCCCTGGGCCGGGAAGGGCCCCCAG
>JAKLKS010000028.1 GCA_023150535.1 Planctomycetota bacterium | reverse complement strand
GAGTCGAGGTGGGGGTCGGCCATCACCTTCCCGTGGAGGGAGGCGGGGGCGGCCTCGACGACGTCCACGTGGCAGACGCGGCAGGATTCGGCGCCGAGGACGCCGCGCCCGGCGTCGGCGACGGGGAGGTGGATCCCGGCGGAGGACTTCTCGTGGACCTTGTGGCACTCGGCGCAGGCGAGGCCGTTCTCGCGGTACTCGCTCGTCTTCCAGTCCTTCACGTGGTCGGGGTGGTGGGTGTGGCAGCGGGCGCAGGCGGCGGCCATGGCGTCGGGCTCGATCTTCGAGAAGCCGACGACGCCCTCCTTCCCGCCGGATTCCGCGTGCCTCGGGTCGGCGGGGCCGTGGCAGAGGGCGCAGGTGCCCGCGGGGTCGGTGCGGAGGGACTTCGGGAGGATCCGGTGGCTGCCCTCGGCGAAGGAGGCGGCGGCGTCGTCGTGGCACTCGATGCAGGCGGGGGGGGGATCCTCGGCCGGGGCGGCGGCGAGGGGGGAGCGGAGGAGGAGGGCGGCGGCGGCGGCGAGGAGGAAGCCGAGGCCGGGGCGGAGGATGCCGGCGACGGAACGGCGGCTCGTGACGGGGTGAGGATCCATCCTGGCCCTTTCCTCGGTGCGCGACGGGGCGGCGGACGGCGCCGGCCCGCGGAGATCCTGCCGAATCGGAGGGGGGTAGAGGGAGGGATTCTCCTGACGGCGGTCACAGGGGAGGGTGACGGAAGTGGGGCGCGGCCTCAAACGAACCGGGTGGGATCGACCACGGGGATCCCTTCCACTCCCTCCTCCTTCAGGACGCCCACGAGATGGTCCCGGACCTGGGCGAACCACCCGATGGTCTCGATGAGTTCCGGCCGGGTGAAACGCCTTCCCTCGTACCGGGCATCCCGCGACCGCTCCTCCAGCTTGCGGTACGGGCGGGTGATGGGGACCAGGTCGGTGGTCGTGTTGATCCACTGCTTGAGCTGGTAGTGGTCCTGGAGGTCCTTCCCCCGGGCCCTCCCGACGGCCTTCACGTAGATGCAGGCCATGTAGTAGACCAGGGTGCACTGCCAGTCGGAAACGTCCACCGTCGGGGTCCTCCCGCGCGCCGCCGCGGTGATGAGGTCGAGGGCCTCCAGATCATGCTCGACCAGGCGCAGGTAGGGCTCCGCGTCAGACGTGCCCATGGAAGTCCGCGCGGTCGAAGTGGCAGATGGAGTCCGTCCTGAGATCGGCGGGGGACCACGCCGGACCGGGGCGCATCACGCGGACGTCGAAGGGGAGTCCCCCGGACCGGGAGTACAACTCCCTCTCCGCGTCGAAGATGGCGTCGAGGAGATCCTCCGGGTCGCTGTCCAGAACCACGAACACGGAGTAGCGGTCCTTCTCCAGTCTCTCGACGACCATCCGGACCTCCGGCCTGCCGGCCACCGCCTGGAAGACGTGGACTCCCGGGGTGAGCCACCGGCCGGATCCGCGGAGTGTCCTGACCGCAACCGGCGGCAGGGGGGGCCTCCTGGGGGCCGAGCCTTCCGAGACCACGAAGTGCGGTACTTCCTCCAGGACCTTCAAGGCTGGCTCCTTCCCGGTGGCGGCATCTGCTGGACATCGACCGGGACATCCACCGTGGCCTGGTCGTTGAAGAACAACTTGAAGAAGTACCGGCCCGGTCCAGGCAGGGGGAGCCCTTCCGTTTGAAACCCGAAGCTGACGCAGGCGAGCCTGTCGTTGACTTGAAGCGTCATGCCTTCGAAGGAGCCGAGCACCCTGTCCGCGGAGTCGCGGAACTCGATCCGGACTCCGTACTCCCCTTCCGCATCCTCGACCCGGATGAAGAGCCCCAGCGAGGGGTGCAGGGTTGGAAATCGCGAGCAGAAGATCTTGTCGAAGACCCCGATGATGCACAACTTCCCGGTCTCCGCCTGTCGGAAGACCTGGTCCGCGAGGACCAGGGACTTGACGCTCGGGAGGGGGGGAGTCGGCACTCCTAGGACCTCGCTCCGTGGGCGGGAGTCCGCCGAGGGTAATGCCCGCGGTCCGCGGACCCGGCATGCCGGGCCAGGAGAGACGGTCGTTGCGGTTCCCTGTCCATGGCTCGTCCCAATGTACCCGGAAGGGGAACCCGCGGGCAACCTCGGCGGTGAGGGAACGGGAGACGCGACGCCTTCACCGGCGCCACGAAGTTCACCCCCCCGGGGGGGGTCGAGCCCGACGTGTGGAACCGGATGCTCGCCCGGGGTCATCCGGGACTGGGCCTCCCCACGACCCGGATCGGGAAGTACCATCATGGCTCCCTGCGGTGCCCGGAGGAGCCCGGCCATGCCCCACTTCCAGGAAGGTGCGGCGCCGAAGGCGGGGCCCCCCCGGGGGTCCGGCCGCGAGGCATACCGGGAGGCCTCCCGCCTCCTCTCCTCCCCCCGGACCCGGCTCTCCAGCGCGCTGGCCCGCTCCGGGAATCCCCGCTTCCGCCGCGCCGCCGACCTCCTCGGCCATCGGAGGATCCACGAGCGCGCCCTCGCCCTCTGCGACGCCGCCCTGCTCCCGCCCGGAGGAGGAGTGGAGGACGATCTCCGGGCGTGGCGCGTCTGCTGCCTCCTTGAACTCCGGCGGGATCGGGAGTGCCTCCACGAAATCGAGGCCCACTTCCCGCGCCAGGGCGCGGTCCTGCTCGGATCCCGGGACTACGCCCGCCTCTTCCCGAACGCGGCGGGGGCGCCGCCTCCGCCGGCCCCCGCACCTCCGAACCCCGCTCCTCCTCCGGCCCGGTGGACCGCGGCTGCGCCCCTCCGCTTCACGGGCATCCTGCTGGCGGTCTCCGCCTTCCCGCCCCTCCTCCTGGCCGCGGTCCCGGCCTGGAGGGGCCCGCTCGCCTGGACCCTCGCCGCCATCGTCGCCGTCTTCGCCCTGCGGTTCCTGGCAGGCCGGTGGAGTGACTACAGGGGGAGTCTCCGGCTCCTCGAACGCCTCCAGCGCTCGCGTCTCTTCCGTTCGGGGAGCCGGGGGGACCAGGAGGAGGCCTTCGCGGGCCTCGGCATCCCCGCCCTCCCCGTCGATCCCCGGGGAGGAAAGCCTACCTCCCCCGGATCTCCCGCCCCATGAGCAGCGGCACCACCCGCAGCGCGTCCACCCGCGCCGCGAAGGCCACGTCCGCCGCGAACCCCGCCCCCGCGAGTTCCATCCCCGAGGCCGTCCGCAGCAGCACCGCCTCGAGATCCCCCCGGCACCCCTCGAAGGCCCGCACCGCCGCCTCCGCCTCCCCCGTCCGCGGGAGATCCACCGCCGCCGCCGCCGCCCCCGCCCCGAGGAAGTCCTCCGCAGCGTACCGCCGCCGCCGCGACCCCGCCGTCCGCTCCCCGGCGGCGAGCACCGTCACCCCGCACCGCGACGCCTTCGCCCCCTCCCCCGCCGCCGCCCCCGCCGCCGACGCGTTCACGAGCCCCGCCACCACCACCGCCGGAGCCCCCCGCGACGCCACGGCGAGCCGCGCCCCGTTGGGCGAGCGCAGCGCCACCCGGAGCCCCGCCGGCGCCCCGTCGTAGGAGGAGGGGGAGAGCGTGTACTTCCCCGGACCGCCCTCGCGCCGGCCCACCGAGGGGACCGCGTCCTCCTCGAGGGAGAGGAGCTTCGCCCGCCGGGCGCTCCCCGCGGGGAGGAAGACCACCCCGCGGGCGGTCCCCGCGGCGACGGCGGTGGAGAAGGAGAGGACGTCCACCAGGACGAGGACGTCCCCGCGGCGGCGGGCCTCCCGGAGGCCCGGGAGGTCGAAGGCCACGGTGCACATCATGGGCGGGGGATTCTCCGGCTGACCGGGTCCATTCTCGCACGGGGAGGCGGGCCGGGAAGGGGGGTCGGGCTCGATTCCCCCTTGGAATCCCCCCTCCCCCCGGGGAGTCTTCCGGCACGCCAATCGCTTGACCGATGTCGTGTCCGTGACCATGAGTCACGGATCGAGCGGGGTCCGGAAACCGGGACCCCGGGGCTCCCCTGGAGGATCCTGACCGGCATGGACTCCCTGCTCTCCGTCCTGAACGCGCTCCTCCCGTTCCTCTACGGGGGGCTGGCGGCGATCTACGGGGTGCTGCTGGCCCGCGACCTCCCCTGGGCCCGCAAGGCTGGGCCCCGCCTCCTCGTCGCAACCTTCATCCTGCACTTGGGTTACGTCATCGGGGAGGGGTTCTGGCTGGGGCACCACCCCATCGCCGACAAGTTCGAGCTGTTCTCCTTCGCGGCCATGGCCCTCACCGGGTCCTACCTCTGGGTCGAGTGGCGCCGGAGGAACCCCTACACCGGCGTCTTCCCGCTCTCCCTGGCGCTCCTCCTCCAGGCCTGCGCCAGCCTCGGCCGGCCCGAGGCCTACGAGGTGCCGGAGGTCCTCCGCAACCCGCTCTTCGCCTGGCACTCCATCTCCGCCGCGCTCGCCGTCGCCGCCCTCTCCGTGGGGGCGGTCTACGGGGGGCTCTTCCTGGTCATGTACCGCCTCCTCAAGCGCGGGGATTTCGGCTCCTTCACCGACCGCATGCCCTCCCTCGAGGTGCTGGCGGCCATGAGCCTGCACGCCGTGGAGGTCGGCTTCGTCTTCCTCACCCTGGCCGTGGGCCTCGGCGACGTCTGGGTCAGCCGGACGCCGGAGTTCTCCATGGCCGATCCCAAGATCTGGGCGACCTTCGTCGTCTGGGCCGTCTACGGGGTCGCCCTCGGGGGGCGGTTCCTCGGGAAGTGGGGGGGCTGGCGCGTGGTCTCCCTCAACCTCGCCGGCTACACCCTCCTCCTCGGGTCGATGCTCCTGGTCGGGAGGGTCTTCGACACCTTCCACCGGTTCACGGGGCGGCCGTGAGCGGCGATCGCGGGTCCCGTCCGATGGCCCTCAGCGTCGTCGGCCTGAGCCACCACACCGCCCCCGTGGACGTGCGGGAGACCCTCGCCTTCGACCCCGAGGAGGCCGCCGACTTCCTCGCCCGGGGCCGGAGGGAGGAGGTCTGGACCGAGGCGATGCTGCTCTCCACCTGCAACCGCACGGAGCTCTACGCCGCGCCGGGCCCGGCGGCGGCGGGGAACGGCGGGGTGGCGGGGCGCCTCGCGGCGGCGCGGCCGGCGGTCCGGGTGGACGCCGAGGGGCTCCTCTACCGGGCCGACGGGCAGGGGGCGGTCCGCCACATGGTCCGCGTCGCCTGCGGCCTCGACTCCATGATCATGGGCGAGAGCGAGATCATGGGGCAGATGAAGGAGGCCCACCGCATCGCCCGCGAGGCGGGGACGGTCGGCCCCATGCTCGACCGCGTGGTGCCCGCGGCACTCCGCATCTCCCGCCGCGCGCGGGAGGAGACCGGGATCCACCGCGGCGTCACCTCCGTCCCCGCGGCGGCCATGGCGCTGGCGAAGAGGCACTTCTCCGACTTCCGCGACAAGCGGGTCCTGGTCGTGGGGGCGGGTGAGGCGGGCCGCCTCTCCGCGAAGCTCTTCGCGGGGGAGCGGCCGAGGGCCCTCTGGATCACCAACCGCACGCCGGGCCGCGCCGTGGACCTCGCCACCGAGGTCCACGCCGCCACCTGGTCCTGGCACTGCCTGGAGGGGGCGCTGGCGGACGTGGACGTGGTGCTCTGCGCCGTGCGCGCCGAGGAGCCGGTCCTGACCCTGGAGGGCCTCCGCGCCGCCGCCCGCCGCCGCGCGGGGCGCATGCTCGTCCTCCTCGACATCGGCGTCCCCCGCAACGTGGACCCGCGGGCCCGGGACCTCGAGGGGGTCTTCCTCCACGACGTGGACGCGCTGGAGCGGCTCGTGGAGCAGAACCGGGAGAAGCGGCTCGCCGAGGTGGCGAAGGTCGAGGCGATGATCGAGGAGGGGATGGCCCGCCTCCTCCTCGGCGAGGAGGCGCGGGCCGCGGAGCCGCTGGTGGGGGAGATCCGCCGCTCCCTCGAGGAGATCCGGGTCCGCGAGGTCGAGCGGAGCCTGAAGCACTTCACGCCGGAGCAGAGGGAGCACCTCGACCGGCTGACCCGGTCCCTCCTCGACAAGGCCTTCCACTCCCCCATGCAGGCGGTGCGGCAGATGGGCGCGGAGGCGGAGCGGGAGTCCTGGATCCGGCGCCTCTTCGGGCTCTCCCGGGGGGAGCCGGGGAAGGACGGCCGCCCGTGAGGTCGATCCGGCTCGGCACCCGCGGCTCGAAGCTCGCGCTCTGGCAGGCGGGCTGGGTGGCGCGCGCCCTCAACGGCCTCCCCCGGGGGCCCGAGGTGGAGGTCGTCATCCTCCGCACGAAGGGGGACGCGGTCGTCGACCGTCCCATCGCGGCGGTCGGCTCCACCGGGGTCTTCGTGAAGGAGCTGGAGGAGGCGCTGCTGCGCCGCGAGGTGGACTTCGCGGTCCACTCCCTGAAGGACCTCGAGACGCGGATGCCCGCGGGGCTCGTCCTCGGCGCCGTGCCGGCCCGGGCCCCGGTGGAGGACTGCCTCGTGGCCCCGGGGAAGGCGACCGTGGACACGCTGCCGCCGGGCGCGCTGGTGGCCAGCGGGAGCCCGCGGCGCGTGGCGCTGCTGCGGGACCGCAGGCCCGACCTCCGCTTCGGGCCCCTGCGCGGGAACGTGGAGACCCGCATCGCGAAGGTGATGGCGGGGGAGGCGGCGGCCACGGTCCTCGCGCGGGCGGGGCTCTCCCGCCTCGAGATGATGGAGCACGCGACCGAGGTCCTCGACCCGGTGCTCCACCCCCCGGCCCCCGGGCAGGGGGCGCTGGGGATCCAGTGCCGGGCGGGGGACGCGGAGGTCCTGGAGCTGCTCCGCCTCCTCGACGACCCGGAGGCCCGCGCGGCGGTGACGGCGGAGCGGGCGTTCCTCCGCACGCTCGGCTCGGGCTGCCACCTCGCGGCGGGGGCCTACGGGAGGTTCGCGGGGGACGGGCGGACGCTGCTGCTCGACGCCTTCGTGGGGAGCGCCCGGACGACGGAGCTCCACCGCGGGGACCGGTCGGGTCCGGGGACGGACGCGGACTCCCTCGGGAACGCGCTGGCGCGGGAGCTCCTCGGGCGCGCCTCCTCGGCCCTCGTGCACGAGCTCGCCACGGGCAACCACACCCACGACGGGCCCGGCGGGATCGAGGTCTGACCGTGCGCCTGGCCCTCACCGGACCGGACGGCGACGGCGGCTCCCTCGGCGAGGGGCTGCGCGCGCTGGGCGTGGAGACCCTCGCCCTGCCGCTCCTGGTCGAGGAGCCCGCGGCGGGGGGGGAGGCGCTGGGCGGGGCCCTCCGCGCGAAGCGGGCCGCCGCGGACTGCGTCGCCTTCGCGAGCCCCCGGGCCGTGGACGCCTTCCTCCGCCTGGCCGGCCCCCCGGGCCCGGCGAAGGCCTGCTGCATCGCCGTCGGCCCGGAGACCGCGCGGCGGGCGCGGGAGGCCGGCTTCGAGGTCCTCGCCGAGGGGGAGGGGCCGGGGGCGGCCGGGCTCCTGGCGGCGCTGGACGCCCTCCCCGTGGGGCGCGGCCTCCCCGGGTCGCGCATCCTCCTCCCCGGCTCCGACCGGGCCCGCCCGGACCTCGCCGAGGGGCTGCGGGCGCGGGGGGCCGCGGTCGAGACCGTCCCGATCTACTCCGTCCGCCCCGTGGCCGACCCCGCGGCGGCGCGGGGGCGGCTGGGCGCGGAGGCGCTCGACGGCGCCGTCCTCGCCTCCCCCTCGGCGGCGGAGGTCCTCGCGGCGGCCGGTGCCCCGGGCCCCCTCCCGCCGCTCTTCGCCATCGGCCCCACCACCGCGGCGTCCATGCGCCGCCTCGGCCTCCCCGTCGCGGGCACCGCGGCGGCGGCGACCGCCGAGGGACTCCTCCTCGCCGTGAAGGAGCGCACCATGAACCCCTCGGGCACCGCCCCCTTCCCCCTCTCGCGGCCGCGGCGCCTGCGCCGCGACCCGGCGCTCCGCGCCATGGTGCGCGAGACCCGCCTCGACCCCGGCTGCCTCGTGGCCCCGGTGTTCGTGGTGCCCGGCGAGGGGGTGCGCGAGCCGGTGGAATCCATGCCCGGCGTGGAGCGGGTCTCCGTGGACGAGGCCGCGAAGGACGCCGCGGCGCTGCGGGCGCTCGGCGTCCCCGCGGTGATCCTCTTCGGGATCCCCGCGGCGAAGGACCCGCAGGGGAGCGGCGCCTGGGATCCCGAGGGGCCGGTCTGCCGGGCGGTGCGGGTGCTGAAGGCGGCCGACCCCGCCCTCCAGGTCTGGGCCGACGTCTGCCTCTGCGAGTACACGAGCCACGGCCACTGCGGGGTCCTCGACGGGCGGGGCGCGGTGCGGAACGACGAGACCCTCCCCCTCCTCTCCCGCGCGGCGGTCGCCTGCGCCCGGGCCGGCGCCGACGCGGTCTGCCCCTCGGACATGATGGACGGGAGGGTGGGCGCGATCCGGGCCGCCCTCGACCACGCGGGCCTCCAGGACACCCTCCTCGTCTCCTACGCCGTCAAGTACGCCTCCGCCTTCTACGGCCCCTTCCGGGACGCCGCGGGCTCCGCGCCGCAGTCCGGGGACCGGAAGGGCTACCAGATGGACCCCGGCAACGCCCGCGAGGCGCTCCGCGAGGCGGCGCTCGACGAGGCCGAGGGGGCGGACGTGATCCTGGTGAAGCCGGCCCTTGCGTATCTTGATGTGATACACCGCGTGCGGGCCGCGACGAACCTCCCCGTGGCCGCCTACAACGTCTCCGGGGAGTACGCCATGGTGAAGGCCGCCGCCGCGCGGGGCTGGATCGACGGCGACCGGGCCGTGATGGAGACCCTCCTGTCCATCCGGCGCGCCGGGGCCGACCTCGTCGTCACCTACCACGCCGCCGAGGCGGCGCGCCTCCTGCAGTAGACCGGAAGGGACCGACCCATGGACGCCGCCGCCGACCGCAACGCCGCCCTCTTCGACCGCGCCCGCCGCGTCCTCCCCGGCGGCGTCAACTCCCCCGTGCGCGCCTTCGGCGCCGTGGGGGGGACCCCGGTCTTCGTCCGCTCCGCGAAGGGCTGCCGGCTCCTGGGCGAGGACGGCCGCACCTACCTCGACATGGTCGGCTCCTGGGGCCCGCTCCTCCTCGGCCACGCCCACCCCCGGATCGTGAAGGCGATCCGGGAGGCGGCCGGCGACGGCACCTCCTTCGGGATGCCGAGCGCCGTCGAGGTGGAGATGGCGGAGGCGGTGGCGCGGGCCATGCCCTCCCTGGAGATGGTGCGCTTCACCTGCTCCGGCACCGAGGCGGCCATGAGCGCGGTGCGCCTCGCCCGCGCCGCCACGGGCCGGGACCTCGTGCTCAAGTTCGCGGGCGGCTACCACGGCCACGCCGACGGCTTCCTCGTGGAGGCCGGCTCGGGCGCGGCCACGGGGGGCGTCCCCTCGAGCCCCGGGGTCCCCGCCTCCGTCGCCGGGGCCACGCTGACGGCCCGCTACAACGACCTCGCCGACGTGGAGCGCCTCCTGCGGGCCCACGCGGGCCGGGTCGCCTGCGTGGCCGTGGAGCCGGTCGCCGGGAACATGGGGGTCGTGCCGCCGGAGCCCGGCTTCCTGGAGGGGCTCCGCGGGCTCTGCGACGGCCACGGCGCGCTGCTGCTGTTCGACGAGGTCATCAGCGGGTTCCGCGCGGGACCGGGCGGGGCCCAGGGCCTCTACGGCGTCCGCCCCGACCTCACCGCGCTCGGGAAGATCATCGGCGGCGGCCTCCCCGTGGGGGCCTACGGCGGCCGGCGCGTCCTCATGGAGCGCGTCGCCCCCTCGGGGCCCGTCTACCAGGCCGGGACGCTCTCGGGGAACCCGCTCGCCATGCGCGCGGGGCTCGAGATGCTCCGCATCCTCGCGGAGCAGCCCCAGGTCTTCGCGCGCCTCGAGTCCCTGGGCGCCGACCTCGAGGCGGGCCTCCGCGACGCCGCCGCGCCCTTCGCCGACCGCACCTGCGTCCAGCGGGTGGGCTCCCTCCTCACCCTCTTCTTCTGCCCGGGGCCGGTGCGGAACTTCGAGGACGCGCTCCGCGCCGACCGCGCCGCCTTCGGCCGCTTCTTCCACGGGATGCTCCGCCGCGGCGTCCACCTGCCCCCGGCGCAGTTCGAGGCCTGGTTCCTCTCCGCCGCCCACGGGGACGAGGAGATCGGGCAGGCGGTGGCGGCGGCGCGGGAGGCCCTGCCCGAGGCGCTCGGGGTGCGGCCGTGAGCGCCCCCAAGGCCCCCCTCCTCGTCCGGGCCCTCCGCGGCGAGCCCGTGGAGCGCATCCCCGCCTGGGTCATGCGCCAGGCGGGCCGCTACCTGCCGGAGTACCGGGCCCTCAAGGAGAGGCACGGGTTCCTGAGGATGATGTCCGAGCCCGACCTCGCCGTGGAGACGACCCTCCAGCCGATCCGCCGCTTCCCCCTGGACGGGGCCATCCTCTTCAGCGACATCATGACCCCGCTCCTCGGCATGGGGGTCGGGCTCCGCTTCGACCCGGGCCCGGTGCTCGACCGGCCCCTGGCGACGCGCGCCGACGTGGAATCCCTCCGCCCCCTCGACCCGCACCGGGACACCGGCTTCGTGGCGGAGACCCTGCGGCGCGTGAAGCCGCAGCTCCCGGAGGGGGTGGCGCTGCTCGGCTTCGCGGGCTCCCCCTTCACCGTCGCCTCCTACCTCGTCTCGGGGGGGGGCGGAAAGGGGGAGGCGCAGGCGATCCGGCGGATGATGTACGCCGACCCCGACACCCTGCACCTCCTCCTCGGCGCCGTCGCGGAGGCGACCGTCGCCTACCTCCGGATGCAGATCGAGGCGGGTGCGGACGCGGTGCAGATCTTCGACACCTGGGGTCCGCTCCTCTCCCGGAGGGAGTACCAGGCCGTGGACCAGCCCCACATCGAGCGGATCGTGGACGGGATCTCCGACCTCGGCGCCCCCGTCATCCTCTACTGCGGCGGGGCGCCCCACCAGCTCGAGGACGCCGCCGCCACCGGCGTGGACGCGCTCTCCGTGGACCACCGGGTCCCGATGAACGAGGCGCGGGCCGCCACCGGGGGGGAGGTCGCCCTCCAGGGGAACCTCGACCCGGCGGTCCTCTTCGGGCCGCGGGAGAGAGTCGAGGAGGAGACGGAGCGGGTGCTCCTCCAGGCCGGGGCCCGGGGGACGGTCTTCAACCTCGGCCACGGGATCTGGCCGACGACGCCCGTCGAGGCGGTGGAGGGGATGCTCGCGACCGTGCGCTCGACGGGTGAGAGGATCTGCGCGAGGGCGGCGGCGGGGGGCGCCCGGTGACGGCCCCGCTCACGGCGGCGGTGACCGCGGACCTCCTCCGGAGGTACGACCGCCCGGGGCCGCGCTACACCTCCTATCCCACGGCGGTGGAGTTCGCGGAGTCCTTCGGCGCCGAGGCCTACCGGGAGCGCCTCGCCGCCGCGGCGGCGGAGCCCTCCCTCCCGCTCTCCCTCTACGCCCACATCCCCTTCTGCCGCTCCCGCTGCTCCTTCTGCGCCTGCACGGTGCTCATCACCCGCAACCCCCGCGTCTCGGAGAACTACCTCGGCTACCTGCTCCGTGAGATCGACCTCGTGGCGCCGCTGCTCGGCGGGCGCCGCTCCGTGGCCCAGCTCCACTGGGGCGGGGGCACGCCGACCTACCTCGACCCGGCCCAGATCCGGCGGCTCTTCGCGAAGTTCGCGGAGCACTTCACCCTGCTCCCCGACGCCGAGGTGGCGCTCGAGGTGGACCCCCGCGTCACCACGACGGAGCAGCTCGAGGTCCTCCGGTCCCTCGGCTTCAACCGGATCTCCATGGGGGTGCAGGACCTCGACGACGCGGTGCAGGAGGCCATCAACCGCGTGCAGCCGGGGGGGATGACCCGGTCCCTCGTCGCCGACGCGCGCCGCCTCGGCTACCACTCGGTGAACGTGGACCTCGTCTACGGCCTCCCGCGCCAGACCGAGGAGGGGTTCGCCCGCACCGTCGACGACGTCATCGGGCTGCGCCCCGACCGGCTCGCCGTCTACTCCTTCGCCATGGTCCCCTGGATGAAGCGCAACCAGCGGCTCATCCGCCCCGCCGAGCTGCCGGCCCCGGACGTGAAGCTCCGCCTCTTCGGCCGCGCCCGGGAGGCCTTCCTGGCCGCGGGCTACCAGGCCATCGGCATGGACCACTTCGCCCTCCCGGAGGACGAGCTCTCCGTGGCGGCGCGGAACCGGGTCCTCCACCGCAACTTCATGGGCTACGCCACGCGCCCCGCGCCGGACATGGTCGGCTTCGGGATGTCCTCCATCGGCGAGGTCTCCGGCGCCTTCGTCCAGAACCACAAGAGCCTGATGCGCTACTACGAGCGCATCGACGCCGGCCTCCTCCCCGTGGAGCGCGGCTACGCGCTCTCCGCCGACGACGAGCGGCGCCGCGCGGTGATCCTCGACCTCATGTGCAACTTCCACGTCGACCGGAGGGGCTGGGAGGCCCGGTTCGGGGACGACTTCGGCGCCTTCTTCGCCCCGGAACTGGCCGAGCTGTCCGCCCCCGACGGCCCGGAGTCCCACGGGTTCGTGCGCGTCCTCCCCGACGCGCTGGAGGTCACCCCCGTCGGCACGCTCTTCGTCCGCAACCTCGCCATGGTCTTCGACCGCTACCTCAAGGCGCGCACCGGCGGCGGTCCGGTCTTCTCGAGGACCGTGTGAGGGGGGAGGCCTCCCCCCCCCCGGCCGCCGACGTCGGCGTCGCCCTCCTCAACCTCGGGGGGCCGTGGCACCTCGACGGGATCCGCCCCTTCCTCTCGGAGCTCTTCGCCGACCGGGAGATCATCCGGCTCTCCCCCTTCCCCTTCCTGCAGCCGCTCATCGCCCGCCTCATCATCCGGGCGCGGATCCGGGACGTGGAGGAGAACTACCGGGCCATCGGGGGGGGCTCGCCGCTGCTCCGCACCACCGTCGCCCAGGGGGCGGCGCTGCGGCGGGAGCTCGCCCGGCGGGGGATCCGCGCGCGGGTGATGCCGGCCATGCGCTACGCCCGCCCGCGGGCGCGGGACGCGGTGGCCGCCTTCCGCCGCGCCGGCTGCCGGCGGGCGCTCGCCCTCACCCTCTACCCGCAGTTCTCCACGGCCACCACGGGCTCCTCCCTCAAGGACCTGGAGCGGACGCTCGCCTCCGACGGCGGACCGCCGCTCCGCTGGCTCCCCCCGGTCCGGGAGTTCCCCGACCACCCGCGCTACGTCGAGGCGGTGGCGGCCACGGTGCGCGGCGCGCTCCGCCGCGTGAGCCCGGCCCGCCGGGACTCCGCGGTGATCCTCTTCTCCGGCCACGGGCTCCCGCAGCACTTCATCGACGACGGGGATCCCTACGTCGACCAGATCCTCCGGACGAAGAAGGCCGTCATGGACCGCCTTGCGGTCCGCAACCCGGTCCACCTCTCCTGGCAGAGCCGCGCGGGGCCGGTGAAGTGGCTGAAGCCGGACACCGACACCGTGGTGAGGGACCTCGGCGCCTCGGGCGTGAAGGCCATGGTCGTGGTGCCGGTCTCCTTCGTCTCCGACCATATCGAGACCCTCTACGAGATCGAGATGCTCTACGGGAACATGGCGAGGGAGGCCGGCATCGAGGAGTACATCCGCGTCCCCGCGGTGAACGCCGACGCCCCCTTCGTCGCCGCCCTGGCCGACCTCGTGGAGGAGCGGGTGCGGGCCGACGGCGGGGGGGGCGGCGGGGGCGCCGCGTGACCCGGCGGGTCCTCGTCCTCGGCGGCGGGATCTCCGGCCTCGCGACCGCCTTCCACCTGCGCACCCTCTCGCCGGACCGGGCGCCGGAGGTCGTCGTCCTGGAATCCGCCGACCGGACCGGCGGGAAGATCCGCTCCGACGCCGACGGCGGCTGCCTCCGGGAGCGCGGCCCCAACGGCTTCCTCGACAACGTGCCGGAGACGCTCGACCTCGTGAAGGCGCTCGGACTCGAGCCGAGGCTCCGCCGCGCCTCGGGGAAGGCGGCGAACCGCTACCTCTGGCTCCGGGGGGGGCTCTGGAAGCTCCCCTCGAGCCAGGGGGAGTTCCTCGCCTCGCGGATGCTCTCGCTCCGGGCCAAGCTCCGCATCCTCGGGGAGCCCTTCGCCAAGGGGCCGCCGGAGGACGTGGACGAATCGGTCTACGACTTCGCGCGGCGCCGCATCGGCGAGGAGCCGGCCCGCACGCTCGTGGACGCCATGGTGGCCGGGGTCTTCGCCGGGGACGCGCGGCGGCTGTCGCTCCGGAGCGCCTTCCCCTCGATGCACGCCATGGAGCGGGACCACGGCTCCCTCGTGCGGGCGATGCTGGCGAAGAGGAGGGCGGCGAGGCGATCGGGGGCGAAGGGGGGCTCCCCCTTCGGGCCGGGAGGGACGCTCACGACCTTCGACGGGGGGATGCAGGTGCTCCCGGACGCGCTCGCCTCCCGCCTCGGGGCCGCGATCCGCACCGGGAAGCGGGCCATGGAGGTCCGCCGCCAGGGGGACCGCTGGGTGGCGCAGGCGGCGGACGGGGAGCGGTTCGCCGGCGACGCGGTGGTCTGCGCGGCGCCGGCCCCGGACGCGGCCTTCCTCCTCGGCCGGGGGGACCCGCGCTTCCGGGAGGCGCTGGAGGCGATCCCGGTGGCGCCGGTGGTGGTGGCGAGCCTGCTCTACCCGGAGGCGGCGGCGCCGAAGGCGCTGGCCGGGTTCGGGTTCCTCGTGCCCTCCGGCGAGAAGGCGAGCGTGCTCGGGGTGCTCTTCGATTCGACGGTCTTCGAGGGGCGGGCGCCGGCGGGGAAGGTGCTGCTGCGGGCGATGCTCGGGGGGGCGCGGGCGCCGGGGCTCGCGGACCTGCCGGAGGGGGAGATCCTCGGGCTCGTGAAGGAGGATCTCCGGGCGACGATGGGGATCGAGGCGGAGCCGGAGGAGGCGCGGGTCTTCCGCTGGCGGCAGGGGATCCCGCAGTACGAGCCGGGGCACGGGGAGAGGCTGGACCGCATCGAGGCGATCCGCGCGGACCACCCGGGGCTCTTCCTCACGGGGAACTCCTACCGCGGGATCTCCATGAACCTCTGCTGCCGCGACGCCCTGGCGACGGCGCGGGCGGTGCTGGAGGGGCTTCCCGCCTAGACGAGCCGGGAGAGGAGCCGCAGCGCCGGCGCCGCGTGGATCCCGCCCGGGGTGACGAACTCCCGCTCCCCCTCGAGGTGGATCTGCCAGGCCTCCGCGCCGGGGAACCGCGCGTGGAGGTAGCGCAGCCCCCCGTCCACCTCGCCCGCCGACCGCTTGCACTCCACGAGGAGGACGGGCTTCCCCCCCTCGAGGACGACGAAGTCCACCTCGCGGCCGGCGTCGTCCCGGAAGTGGCGGAGCTCGAGGTCCCTCCCCTTCGCGTCCTCCTCGAAGTGGACCCACTTGAGGAGATGGCAGGCCACGAGGTTCTCGAAGCGGGGCCCCTCCCCGGGGACGAGGGTCCAGTCGAGGTGGTAGTGCTTGGGCATCTTCCGGACGGCCCGCAGGCGCGGCGGGCCGAAGGGGGGGACGCGGAAGATGGCGTAGAGCCTCTCGAGGATCCCGGTCCAGCGCTCGAGGACGCGGCGGCCGACCTGGAGTTCCTCGCCGAGCGCGTGGAGGGAGAGCGGGGAGCCGACCCGGGCGGGGAGGGAGAGGGCGAGGAGTTCGAGGCGGCCGAGATCGTCCACCCGCTCGAGGTCGCGGACGTCCTCGCGGAGGAGGAGGTTGCGGTGGGCGCGGGACCAGCGGCGGGCCCGCGCCTCGGAACCGCCAAGGAAGGGCTCGGGGAACCCGCCGAGGGCGAGGAGGGAGCGGAGGTCGGCCGGGCTCTCCATCTTGAGTTCCGCGGCGGAGAAGGGGTGGAGCCGGAGGAGGTGGTAGCGGCCCTGGAGGGAGTCCCCGCCGAACCGGTAGAGGTCGAGGCGCGCGCTCCCGGTGACGAGGATCCGCTGGCCCTTCCGGCGGCCGTCCCAGAGGCCCTTGAGGAGGTTCCGCCAGCCGCGGTAGCGGTGGATCTCGTCGAGGATCCAGAGGCGGGTGTCGGGCATCTCGGCGCGGAGGATCCGCTCGCGGTGGGCGGGGACGTCCCAGTTCAGGTACCCGCCGCCGGGGAGGGAGCGGGCGAGGGTGGTCTTGCCGACCTGGCGGGGGCCGGCGACGAAGGCCATCCGGGTGCGGAGGTCCTCGAGGACCTGCGGGCGGAGGTAGCGGGCGGTCGGGGGCACGGGAACGAGGGTACGGGAATTCTTGCGGGGGCGCAAGAAAGTCCATGGGATTTTTTGCATGGCTGCAAAAAAAACCGTGAGCGCCGGGCGGGACGGCGGCGCGTCCGGGGCCCGTCGCCGGGGTAGGATCGCCGCCGGGAGGGGACCCATGGCCCGCCGCCGCCGCGACCCGCTGCTCCTCGCCGCGCTGGCGGTGCTGTTCCTCGGCGCAGGGACGGCGGCGACGCTGCTGGTGCGGGAGGAGGCGTCGAGGGACCGGACCTCCGGTCCGACGACTGCCGGGGATCGCCCGACGGCCGGAGCCCCTCCCGGAAGCGCTCCTCCCCCGATCCCCGGCCGGGAGGAGGCGGAGGAGCATCCACCGCCCGCTCGGGACGCGACCCTCCGCGTCGTCGTCCTGTCCGCCGTGGATCGCACCCCCCTCCGCGGGGCCCGGGTCCGCGTCGTGCACGGGGGCGGCGTCGCGGAGGCCCTGGCCGGTACCGACGGCGCCGCGGAGTTCGAGGGCCTTCCCCGCGGGTGGGGAGGGGTGCACGCGGAGGCCGCGGGTTGGGGAGGACCGGGCCTTCCCGTCCACCTGGACGCCGGGAGGACCACGTCCCTGGAGATCCTCCTCCGCCGCACGGTGCCCGTCGCGGGACGCGTCCTCGACGAGGGGACGGAAGCCCCGGTGGCGGGGGCGAGGGTCACGCTCCGCCGGACCCTGGACGTCCCCTACGGGACGGCGACCGGAGCCATCCCGGAGACCGGCGGGGATCCCGAGGTCGTCTCCGCGGCCGACGGCTCCTTCCTCTTCGCGGAGGGGTGCGATCCCGAATCCGGCGGCCGTGTCGTGGCGGTGGCCCCCGGGCGGAGGGCCGCCGAGGCGGCCTTCGGCCCGTGGGAGCGGCTCCAGTCTCCCCATCGCATCCTCCTGCGCCTCGAGCCCGGGGCGACCTGCCGCGGCATCGTGCGGTTCGCCGACGGGAGTCCCGCTCCGGGGGCGTCGGTGCTGGTGTTCCCCGGGTGGGTCCTGCGCAACGCAGGGCTGTCCTGGAGGACCCGCCTCGAGCCGGCGGGGTCCTCCCTCCTCCGCGGCCGCAGCGGACCCGGGGGCTCCTACGCCGTGGAGGGCCTCGCCCGGGACGGGGACTACCTCGTCGGCGCCTTCCTCCCCGGGAGGCCGGAGATCTCCCCCCTCGATTCCCTGCACGTTCCGCCCGGGGTGGCGGAGGTCCAGGCGGACATCACCCTCGAGTCCCCCGGGGGGCTCGAACTCCGATGGCGCTCCTCCTCGGGGGTCCCCGAGGCGCGGGTCGCCGTCCGGAGGCGCCCGGATCCGGGGGGGCCCTTCGAGGTCTCCCGATGGGTGAAGGCGGGAGCGGGGAGGGCCGCTTTCGAGGACCTCTCCCCGGGGCTCTACGAGGTGGATCTCGAGACCGAGGGCAGATGGGACGCGGCGGAGGCCCGGGTCGAGCCGGGGGCGTCGGTCGAGGTGGTCCTCGATCTCGACGCCCCTCCCTCCGGTCCCGGCCAGGGAGCCGGCGGGGTCGTCCTCGACGAGGAGGGAAGGCCCCAGCGGTTCGTGACGGTCTCCCTGCGGACGGATTCCGCCCATGCCGCCTCCACCACGACCGGGGAGGCGGGGACCTTCCGCTTCCGCCTCCCCGGGGTCCGGGGCCGCTACTGGCTGACGGCCGTGCGCGGGGAGATCCTCGGCCGGGCGGGGCCCTTCGAGGGACCGGCGGCGGACCTCCGGATCGTTCTGGCGGCCACGGGTTCGGTGGAGGGGGAGGTCGCGGCGCTCCCTGCCGGACCGGAGTACGGGGAGGCGGAGTTCCTGGTCCGCTCCGACCTCCTCCTGCTCGAGGGGGCCGGTCCCTGGCGCGGACCCCTGACCAGGAAGGTCCCCCTCCGCGGGGGCCGGTTCCTCCTGCAGGGCCTTCCCCGGGGCCCCTGCGTCCTGGAGGGGCGGGTGGGTCCGCTCCACCTCGAGCCCCGGCGGGTCGAGGTCCTCCCCGGGCGCACCGCGGACCTCGGCCAGGTCGCCGGAGCGCCGGAGCGGAAGGTCACCGGGAGGGTGGTGGATGCGGCGGGGGCGCCCCTGCCGGAGGCGCAGGTCCGCTTCGATCGGGATGGACTCCTCCGCAAGCCCTTCTCCGGGGCCACCTGCGACGCCGGGGGCCGGTTCCTCGTGGAGGGGGTCCCCCCCGGGGAGGCGACGCTGATGCTCAGCTCGTCGGGGCGCGGCACGCGGTTCGTTACCGTCCCTGCGGGAGGGGACGCGGACCTCGGGGACCTGGCGCTCACGCGGAAGGCCCACGTCTCCGGGTGTGTGCGCGGGGAGGACGGCGCCCTCCACCAGGAGGGCGTGATCGAGGCGATCCCCGCGGGGGGAGGGGAGGCGAAGGGGACCACCGTCCCGGTCTCAGGGCAGGGCTCCTACGATCTCTTCCTGGAGGCGGGGGAGTGGGAGATCCGGCTCCTGCTGCCCGGGGCGGCGGCGCCCGCGGTCTCGGTGCGGGTGGGACTCGCGGAGGGCGAAGAGCGGAGGGAGGACCTGCGGGGGGGACGGCGGCCGTAGAATCGCCGGGAGGAGACCCCATGGCCCGCCGCCGCCGCAACCCGCTGCTCCTCGCCGCGCTGGCGGTGCTGTTCCTCGGCGCCGGGACGGCGGCGACGCTGCTGGTGCGTCCGGGGGGGCCGCTCCACGACCCTGGCGGGGCCGACGGCCTCTCCGGGCCGGGAGCGGATCCGCGGCTCGAAGTCTCCGGGCTCCGCCCCGGCTCCTCACCCCTCGAAGCCGCCTCCGTCGAGGTCCGCGTGCTCCGCATGCCCGGACGCGTTCCGGTCGCCTCCGCCCGGGTCCACGCCGCCGGCATCGGGGGCCATCACGAGGGGACGACCGACGCCGAGGGCCGGGTCCGCCTCGAGAGGCTCTTCGCCGGCCCCCTCGCCTTGGAGGCGGAGGCCGAGGGGATGGAACCCGCCGCCCACCTGACCACGCTCCGCCCGGGCGCCAACGGCCCCGTGGAACTCCTCCTCGGCGCCTCCTTCCGGGTGGAGGGCCGCGTCCTCGACGCGGCGGACGGCGCCCCCGTGGCGGCCGCGAAGGTCGTCGTTCGCCCCCCGGCCCCCGGGAGCGCGGGGGACGCCCGCGCCCTCTTCCTCCCGCCGCGCGTCCCCCCCTCGGCGACCACCGCGGAGGACGGCTCCTTCACCTTCCCCGCGGCGGGCCGGGACGCCCGGGTCGAGGTCCGCGCGAAGGGGTTCACATCGGTGGCTGTGGAGGTCGGGGAACCGGTGGACGGCATCGCCCGCCTCGAGATCCGGCTTCCCCGCCCGGGGCGGATCCGGGGAACGGTACGGTTCGAGGACGGCACGCCCGCTCCGGGAGTCAGCGTGGTGGACGAAGCCTGGCGCCGGTTCCCGGGGATCCGGACGGAGGGGCGCGGGGGGAGCGGGCCCGTCACGATCCTCCTTGAGGCATCGGGACCCGCCTCCGCCGTCTCCGGACCCGACGGGTCCTTCGTGCTCGAGGGGCTCGCGCAGGGTGCCACCGTCCTGCTCTCCCCCCGTCAGACCGGCCTGATCCACGTGGGTGGCCTGAAGGAGGTCGTCGTCCCCGAGGATGGGTCGGACGGGACGGCGGACCTGGTCGTCGCCCGGTCCGGGACGGTCCAGGTCCGATGGCCCGAGGTGACTCCATGGACCGGGTACTCCGTCACCCTGGTTCGCCTGGAGGGTTCCACCGGCCTCCCCTGGACCGGGAGCGTCTTCGGGAATCACCCGGACGGGTTCCGGTTCGGACCCCTTCCCCCCGGGCGGTACCTCGCGACCGCCCTCCACGGGGGGAGGCTGGGGGAGGCGGAGTTCGAAGTCCCCCCCGGCGCCTCCGTGGAGGTGACGCTCGCTTCCCTCCTCCCCGGGGACCCGAGGGAGGGGCCGGTGCTGGCGGGGCAGGTCGTGGACGGAGAGGGCTCCCCCCTTCCGGGCGCGAAGTTGGAGATCCTGGCGGAGGCGGCCGAGGGCGGGGGGGCGGGTGGAGCCCTCACGCGGGTCGCTCCGCGGCGGGTCTCCTCCTTCCTCACGGACGCGGAGGGTTGCTTCCGGATTCGGGTGGATGCGGGGAAGCCCCTCTGGCTTCGGGCCACCGCACCGTGGCGAGGGCCGGGGGCGGCCGGACCCTTCGAACCGCCCGTCGAGGGGATCCGGATCGCGCTCCCCGGGGCGGGCGCGGTGGAGGGGAAGATCCTCCCCCTCGCCGGCCGGCCGACGCCGAAGGAGCTGGTGCTCGGGTTCCGGTGCACCCCTGAGCCGGGCGCGGCGGCGGCCGCCGTGGCGGGGGAGCCGGTCCACCGGGTCACCACGGGTTTCGGGGACGGCCGGTTCCGAGTCGGCAACCTCCCGCCGGGGAAGGGGTTCCTCCTGGGCACGGCCGATGGACTCCCCTTCGGGCCGGTGGAGGTCGTGGTCCCCGTGGACGGCGCCGCCAGCGCGGGGGAGGTCCCGCTGGAGGAGCCGCGGACCCTGCGGGGGAGGATCCTGGATGCCGACGGGACGCCCCCGGTGCGGGTCTTCGTCCGGGTGGAGGGCGACCTCCCGGGGATGCCCTCGGCAGCGGCCGGGGAGGACGGGCTGTTCCTCCTGGAGGGAGTCTCCACCGGGGAGGTCTCTCTCGAGGCGAGGTCCTACGATACCGTCGGGAAGAAGCGGGTCCCCGTGCAGGGCAGGTTCCCCGTGCCCCCCGGCGGCGACTCCGACCTCGGCGACCTCCGCCTCCCGCGGAGGTCGGAGGAGCCGCCCGCGGCGCGGTAGAGTGGATCGCTTCCCCCCGAGAGGAGGCCTCCCGTGACCGCCGAATTCGACACCCGCTTCGACTCCTGGGCCGCGGACTTCGAGTCCGCGCCCGAGGCGCTCCCCTTCTCCGCCAAGGTGCGCGGCGCCTCCCACGAGATCCTCGCCGAGTTCCTCGGCGGCGCCTGCGAGGGCGGCGGCGACCCCGGCCAGATCGGCGAGGCCGAGGTCCGCAAGGGGCTCCTCGAGCGCGTCCCCCTCCTCCCGCTGGAGGACGACGTCCGCGCCGAGGTCCCGCGGCTCGTGGCGGCCTACCTCGAGTTCCTCGGCCGCGAGGGCCGCGTCGCCGACGCCCACCGCCTCGCCGGCTTCGTGAAGGTGATCGGGAAGGAGTTCCCCAAGCACGCCGGCTCCGGCGGCGGCCCGCCCATCCGCCGCGAGGCCCCGAAACTCGGCCTCAACGACCCCTGCCCCTGCGGCAGCGGGAGGAAGTGGAAGAAGTGCTGCCGGCTGAAGATGAAGGGGTAGAGGAGAGACCATGCGGACCCCCCGGCGCAGGCG
Organism: Planctomycetota bacterium; assembly: GCA_023150535.1. Classification (GTDB taxonomy): domain Bacteria; phylum Planctomycetota; class JAJSAM01; order JAJSAM01; family JAKLKS01; genus JAKLKS01. The sequence goes on along the minus strand of JAKLKS010000028.1, from coordinate 5,590 downwards.
ACCCGGACGGGAAGGCATGAGGGCGGAGTGCGACTTCACCGGAGGGGTCCGCGGCAAGTACGCGGCGCGGACCGCGAAGGGGTCCATCGTCGTCGTCCTCGACCCCGATGTCGCCGCGATCTTCCGGACCGCCGAGGAGGTCAACGAGGCCCTTCGCGCCTGTGCGTCCTCCCGGGCGAAGCGGAGGAAGCACCCCCGGCCCCGGGCCTGAGCCGCTGGCAGGTCCATCTGCGATCCTCCTCCGACCTTCTCCGGCGGCCTTCCTCCCGGGGGCGATTCCCGCGGCGCGAACCAGCCGGGGCCGCCCCTCCGGCGCCATGCGCCCTTCGAGCCCTGCCGAGGGGGCGGCGGGGAAGGGGCCCCGAGCAGGGGGGCAAGTTCACTTTGTAGGAGAGAGAAATAGTCGCCGTTTTCTCTTCCGTAGAAAGAGAATGCCCGGATGGCCCCCCTCTCCTCCCCCTCCGAACGGGCCGACCTCCTCGCCCGGAAGCTCGAGGAATCCCTGGCCGAGCCCATCCCCGCCGGGACCCCCCGTCGGGTCCACGGCCGCACCACCCTGCCGGGGAAGGCCACCGCCGTCATCGGGGTGCGCCGGTCGGGGAAGACCACCTTCCTCCACCAGTTGCGGGCCGAGCGGTGCGCCGCGGGCGTTCCCCGGGAACGCCTTGCCTACATCAACTTCGAGGACGAGCGCCTGCCGGGGCTGGAGGCGGCCGACCTCGGCCATCTCCTGGAGGAGTACTACCGGAGGTTCCCCGCCCTCCGCGGGACGGAGACCGTCACCTGGTGTTTCGACGGGATCCACCTCGTCCCGGGCTGGGAACGGTTCGTGCGCCGGATCCTCGACTCGGAGAAGGTCGAGGTGCTCCTCTCGGGGTCCTCGGCCGCCCTCCTGTCCCGGGAGGTAGCCACCTCCATGCGGGGGCGGGGATGGGCGGTGGTCCTGCACCCCTTCGGGTTCGAGGAGGCGCTGCGCCACGCGGGGAGGGCGATCCCCCCGCCCCGGCGGCCGGCCACCGCGGCGGCTCGCTCGGCCATCGAGCGCGCGCTCCTCGACTACCTCGTCGCGGGGGGATTCCCCGAGGCGCAGGGACTCGATCCCGCCACCCGCGGGAAGCTCCTGGCGGACTACGTGGACGTCGCCATGATCCGCGACGTCCTGGAGCGCCACCGGGTCACCCAGCCGACCGCCCTGCGCTGGCTCGTCCGGCACCTCCTGGGGAACGCCGCGTCCCTCTTCAGCGTGGAGAAGTTCCACGCGGCGCTCCGGTCCCGGGGGTGGGCGGTCGCCAAGAACACGGTCCACGACCTCCTCGCCCACCTCGAGGACTGCTTCCTCGTCCGGACGGTCTGGCTCGATTCCCCCTCGGAGCGGCGCCGCATGGTCCACCCCCGGAAGGCCTACCCCGTGGACCCCGGTCTCATCCCCGTGTTCGACCGCTCCGGAGAGGAGAACCTCGGCCGGGCCCTGGAGACCGCGGTCCTCCTGGAACTGGAGCGCCGCGGGTGCGAGGTCTCCTACGTGCGCACTGCCGGCGGCCACGAGGTGGATTTCCTCGCGCGACGCCCCGGCGGGGGGCGGGAACTCCTCCAGGTGACGGCCGACGCGCGGGACCCGGGGACGGCGGAGAGGGAACTGCGGGCCCTCGAGGAGGCGGGAAGGGAGTACCCGGACGCCCGACGGATTCTCCTCGTCCTCCACGGGGAGGGGCGTCCCGCGGATGCCCCCGAGGGGGTCGAGGTCCGCACGGCCTGGGAGTGGCTCCTCGACCCGGAGGTCAGGGAGTGAGGCCCTCTCCGTCCTCCCCCCCGAGCGCCGCGCGCGCCATCTCCGCGAGCGGCACGGTGCGCTTCTCGAGGGGCCGGGTGTCACAATGCCGCGGCGGCCCGGCGTTCCCGCCCCCGTCCCCCCGCCGCCACGGAGTCCCCATGCCCAGCGCTTTCCTCGTGAAGGCCGAGCCTCCCTCCGACGCCGCCCTCGAGGCCGCCCTCGGCCCCGCCGCGGGACGCTGGAAGCGCCTGCGGGCCGACCTCGAGGAGGAGCGGGGCGCCCTCGCCGCGGAGTGGTCCTACGGCGGGAAGGCCTACGGGTGGTCGCTCCGCCTGAGGGCCGGGAAGCGGACCCTCCTCTACCTCATCCCCGGCCCGCGGCGGTTCACCGCCGCCCTCGCCCTCGGGGAGGAGGCCTGCCGGGCCGCGCGGGAGGCGGGGCTTCCGGGGAAGGTGCTCGCCCTCGTCGCGGCGGCGGCGTCCCATCCCGAGGGACGGGCGGTCCGGATGGAGGTGCGGACAGCGGCCGACGCCGCCGCCGTCCGGAGGCTCGCGGCGCTGAAGGCGGCCCGCTGACGGAACGGAAGCGGCGGCCGGGTCGCCCCGGCCGCCGCCCGTCGTCGGGATCGCGGTGCGCCGCCCGGCCCAGGCCGGCGGGGGCCCCTGCGGGAAGGCCTCGGCCATGGCGCGGCCGATCTCCTCGGGGGTCATGTCCTTCGTGTGGGTCGCCAGCGACCAGCGGTGGCCGAAGGGGTCCTCGACCATGCCCTGGGGAAGTCCCCGGGGAGCCCGGGAGGACTCCACGGGTCGGTGCGCGGTACAATCCGGACCGAGGAGCCACCCATGGACTTCATGCAGCGCATCGTCCGCGACCCGGGCATCTGCGGGGGGGACCCCGTGTTCCGGGGAACGCGGGTGCCCCTGCGCACGGTGCTCGCCTCCCTGGCGGAGGGCGCGGGGGAATCCGAGATTCTCGCCCAGTTCCCCACCCTGAAGGCCGAGGACGTCCGGGCCGCCATCGCCTTCGCCGCGGCGTCCGCGCAGGAGGACCTGCCGGTGCCGCCGATGCCCCTCGCAGGCTGAGGGGGATTGGTGAGGCTCAAGCTCGACGAGAACCTGCCCTCCGGTCTCGCGGGCGACCTGCGCACCCTGGGCCACGACGTGGAGACGGTCAGGGAGGAGGGGCTGGAGGGGAGGCCGGACCGGGAGATCGCGGCCGCGGCTTCGACGGAGGGGCGCCTCCTCCTGACGCAGGATCTCGACTTCTCCGATCGCAGGAGGGTCGCGCCGGGCACCCACCCCGGCATCCTCCTCCTGCGCCTGCGGATCCCCGGCGCCCGGGCGCTCCGGGCGCGGGCCCTCCAGGTCTTCCGCAGCGAGGACCCGGCCCGTTGGCGGGGCGCCGTCGTCGTGGTGACGGACACCAAGATCCGGGTCGCGGGAGCGCGGGACCAGGGGGGAGCGGCCTCCGCGGGCGGCGGGCCTTCCCCGGCGGCCCGCTGACGGAACGGAAGCGGCGGCCGGGTCGCCCCGGCCGCCGCCCGTCGTCGGGATCGCGGTGCGCCGCCCGGCCTAGCCCGGCGGGGGCCCCTGCGAGAAGGCCTCGGCCATGGCGCGGCCGATCTCCTCGGGGGTCATGTCCTTCGTGTGGGTCGCCAGCGACCAGCGGTGGCCGAAGGGGTCCTCGACCATCCCGTAGCGGTCCCCCCAGAACATGTCCTGCACCGGCATCTTCACCGTCGCGCCGGCCTTCACCGCCCGCTCCACGGCCTTGTCCACGTCCGTCACGAAGCGGTGGAGCGTCACCGGGGTCCCCTTGAGGGCCTGGGGGTTCGAGGCCGCCCCGCCGCAGAACTCCGGGAAGTCGTCGGCCATGTAGAAGAGCGACGACCCGATGCGGAACTCCGCATGCATCACCCGCCCGTCGGGGGAGGGCATGCGGAACACCTCCTCCGCCCCGAAGGCCTTCGCGTAGAACTCCAGGGCCTTCGCGGCCCCCTTCACCACGAGGTGGGGGATCGCCCCCTCGCACCCCTCCGGAATCGCCTTCACCGTCGCCATGTCGCCTCTCCTTTTCTCCGGGAGGGACCTCCCTCCCCGGTCCGGGGTCAGCCTACCACCGGTTGCGGGGAGGGGAGGGGGCGGACAACCGAGGACCAGAAGTCCGTCCCCCTGCAAGGCGGGGCCTCTCCTCCGACAAGTCCTGCCATGAACGAGGGGGCGGCGGCCCGGAGACGGGAGGAGCGCGAGGGGGGGATCCTCCTCCGGGCTCCCGGCGGGGAGTGGCCCCGCGCCGGCCGCGCCCGGGTCCGGCTCACGCCGGAGCAGGTGCTCCGCCTCCCCGAGTTCGCCCACCGCTGGACGGAGATCGGCCTCGGCGCCGGTCCCTCCGACCGGCCCCGCGCCGAGAGGGCGATCCGCACGATGTACCGCCTCTCCGGACTGGTTCCCCCCCATCGAATCCTCTGGTGCGGGTCGCCACTCTCGGTCGCGCTGGCCCGCGGACTCGCCCTGGGCGGCCTCGAGGGGGCCCGGCCCGGGAGGGTCCCGGCCCCCGTCCTCGCCTCCCTCCGGGCCGTCGCCGCGGAGGCCCGCGGAGCCTCCCCCGGCGCCCCCGTGGCGGCCCGCCTCGGGGGGGCCGTCCTCGATCGCGTCGCCGCCGCCGTGGCGGATTCCGCCGACCCCGCCGTCCTCGACCGCATCGCGCGCCTCGTCGAGCGGACCGTCGCCGCCCGCGTGGACGGCCCCCTCGGCTCCGCCGTCGGGGAGGCCCTGGAGGAGGTCCTCGGCGCCCCCCCCGGGGACCTCCTCCGGGGGCCCCAGGAGGTCGGCCGCCTCGCCGGCTTCGACTACCTCTTCGCCGCCACGCCGCTGCGCCGCGAGACCGCGGCGCTGCGCGGCCTCTGGGAACTCGCCCGATCCGCCTCCTGGTGCGCCCCCCACGAGCGGGTCTGCTGGGTCTCGGAGAGGCCCCGCTTCCTGGAGGAGGACGTCCGGGACCGCCTGCGGGGGGGCCGGGGCCCGAGGATAGGATGGCCCGACGGCTGGACCGTCGGGGGCCGGGAAGGGGCCGCGCCCCCGGGGTAGGGGCGGCGGCCCGGGGCGGAATCGCGCAAGGGGGACCCCCCGTTCCCGCAAGGTGGTGAATGGCGACGACCACGGGCGCGCGGACCTCCCCGGAGGAGCTCTTCCTCCGCTGGAGGGACGGGGGGGACGCCGCCGCCATGGCGGCCCTCTTCGACGCCGAGGCCCCGGTCCTCTTCCGGACCGCCATCGTCCTCTGCTCCGACCCGCTGCTCGCCGAGGAGGCGGTGCAGGAGACCTTCCTCGCCGCCATGGAATCCCCGGGGAACTGGGACGACGCCCGCCGCGTGGGCCCCTGGCTGACCGGGATCCTCCGCATCAAGATCCTCGAACTGCGCCGCCGCGAGGGGAGGCGCCCCGACCCCCGCCGCCTCCCCCCGCCGCCGCCGCCCGACGACCCGGTGGTCGCCACCGCCATGGCCGAGGACGTGGAGCGGGTGCGCGCCGCCATCCGCGCCCTGCCGGAGCCCTACCGGAGCGTCGCCCTGCTCCGCTGGGTCCACGGCCTCGAGCCCGCCGCCATCGCCGACCTGCGGGAGGAGCCGCCGGGGACCGTCTGGTCGATCCTCTCCCGCGCCATGGCGAAGCTGCGGAGGGAGCTCGGCGGGCTCCCGGTCCTCGCCCTCCTGATGCCGGAATCGGGGGGGCTCCCCGCGGTGCGGGAGCGGGTCCTCGAGCGGGCGCGGGCCCCGCGGCCGGCGCCGGGGGGCCGGGGCCCGGCCGCGGCGGGAGGGCG
>JAKLKS010000289.1 GCA_023150535.1 Planctomycetota bacterium | reverse complement strand
TGCATGGCGGGCGCCGCGGGGGTCACGGTGCGCTCGCCGGCGTAGGCGATGGGAGCGGCGCTTCCGCCGCGGTCTCCCGCGCGGTCGCCGCGTCCGTCGCGGTCGCGGCCCCGGCCGCCGCGGTCGGCGCGGTCCCCGCCCCCGCCCCGGCGATCGTGGCCGTCACCGGCGGCCTCCCCGTGGCCGCCGTGGGAGCAGTGGCCGCCGTGGCGGGAATCGCCGTCGCGGTCGAGGTACACCTGGTCGGGGCGGCAGTCCCGATCCCAGGCGTCCCAGGAGCCCCAGCAGGGGTCGAAGCAGGGGTTCCAGCAGGGGTCGTAGGCGGACTCCCACCAGGCGCCGCCGCGGGGGAAGGCGCAGGGGTCGTACCCGCGATGGCTGCTGAAGGCGGGGAAGCGGCCCCAGCCCCAGCAGTTGTAGCCGTCCACCACGAGCACCGGGGTCCCGAAGGCGACCGTGGTCTCGATGGGGACCTCGATCACCTCGTAGTAGGCGACCTCGACGACCTCGACCGGGGGCTCCTCCCCGATCCACTCCTCGGGGGACTCCTCCGGGAGCGGCTCCTCCGCGGGCGCGAAGGCGGGCAGGAAGTCCTCCGGGATCTCCTCGGCGGCGGGGACGACGCCCGGGGGTGCGGGAACGGGAGGCAGCCAGGAGCCGTCGTCGAGGACCGGTTCCTCCTCCGGGGCCCCGACGGACCGGACGCCGCCGCCGAGCAGGATGACCTCCCCCTCCCCCGGCCGCGGCGCGGGCCGGAGCGCCGGGGGGATCTCGGGGGCGAACACCACCTCCCGGGAGACCGGGCGGGGGGTGGCGGCCGCGGCGGCCGCGGCCGGCCGCTCCTTCGGAGGGAGGGGGCTGTTCCCCTCCGGCGGCAGGAGGGTCGATCCGCCGCAGCCGAGGGCGAGGGCGGCGAGAAGGGCCGCCGGGGTCCTGCAGGTCCTCATGGTCCACCTCCCGCGCCGAGGATACGGCGGGGTGGACGCAAATGGGGGTCCGAACCGCGTCGGGGGCGACCCGGGGGCGGCTGTCCTCCGCCGGGGACAGGATTCCCCGGAGGAGGACAGGGCCCGGCTTCAGGCCACGGAGGAGACGAGGGGGGCGTTGGAGGCGAGGAGCAGGGGGAGGACCGGCTGGAGCTGCTCGGCCCGCTCGGCGGAGGGGGCCCGGGGACGGATTCCGTAGGGGCGTGCCGCCTCCAGCAGGGCGGGCAGGGATCGGTCCTCCGCCCCGGCGAGGACCTGGACGAACTTCCGCAGGAAGCGGTCCTCGATGAGACGCCACATGCCGGTGTACTCCGCCCGGGAGGCGGCCTTCAGGGAGAGGGCCTCGCCGAAGGCCGAGGCGGCGGAGAGGGTCCGTCCGACCTTGCTCGCGCGGGATCCGGGGGCGCGCCGCAGCAGGCCGAGGGCCCGGACGTAGGTGCCCCGGTGCCGGCGCAGGATGCGGGCGTGCTCGCGGTCCTCGTAGGACTCGAACCGCAGCGTCTCCCGCAGCTCCTCGGGAAAGGGGCCCCGGGAGGCGCGCTTCCAGAGGGCCTCCATCCGGCGCTCGCGGAGGATGGCCCGATCGAGGAACAGCAGGATCGGATCCCCGACGTCGGCCGATGGGGCGAGGGTGGAGGCGGGGGCTTCGGTCGGCATGGTGATCTCCCGGTAGGGAGGGAGGTCGAGGACCCTCCCGCCCCCATTAGACGCCTGAAGATAGGAAAGGCAACACTTTCCTAAGGTATGGCTTCCGTCAAGATACCACGGGCGCGGCGGGTGACGCCCTGCCACACCCTCCTACCGGGCCTGGAGCCGGATCTCGACGCCCTCGGCGCCCGCCTCGACTTCCACGGTGCCCTGGAGTGGCGGGCTCTCCGCCGTCCGGGCGCGAATCTCGTACCGGCCGGGAGCCAGCCCCTGGAGGGTGAAGGTGCCGTCGTCGTTCCACCCGCCCCCCTGGGACTCTCCCTCGCCTCCCTTCGGGGTCGCCCGCAGGAACCCCTTCCCGGGCGTTCCCCCGTCGGGCCCGACCACCCTTCCTTGGACGGACAGGGCCTTCGGCAGAGACAGGAGGACCCCCTCCGCCCCGGCGGCCACCCCCCGGGCCTCGGCCCTCAGGAACTCCCCCCCGGGGACGGTCGCGACCAGCGTGTAGACGCCCTGGGCCATGCCCTTGATGTGGAAGGACCCGTCGGGGCCGGAGCGGGCGGAACCGCCGCCGCCGCCTCCCCCCTCGGGGTTCGCCCGGACCAGGGCCCCCGCCACCGGTTCCCCCCCCGGCCCGGCGATGCGCCCCGCGATGACGAGGGAGGCCTCGAACCTCACCTCCAGGGGGGCGCCTCCCGACGCCACCGAGGGGAGGGTGACCTGCGGCTGCCCATCGGCCGCGGCCGTGAGCGTCCAGGTCCCCTCGGGCAGGCTCGAGAACCGGAAGGCCCCGCTCCCGTCGGAGGAGGCGTTGAAGTACCGGGGCGTCCCCTCCGCCGGGGTGAAGCCCGGGGCGGGCCGCAGGGTGACGCGTGCGCCCTGGACCGGCCTCCCGCCGGCGTCCCGGACGACGCCCGCGAGGACCCGTCCCGCCTCCAGCGCGAAGTCCGCGTTCGCCGCGGCGCCTTCGCCCACGCTCACGTCCCGCCGGGAGGCCTGGAGGAACCCCTCCGCCTCGACGCGCAGGGTGTAGGTCCCCGCGCCGATCCCCTGGAGGCGGAAGGTCCCGTCGGCGCCGGTGAACCCGCTCGCGGAGCCCCCGCCCGGCATCGGGACGGAGTCCGGCCCGACGCGCCCCTCGGGGCGGCCGGAGGCCCGGACCGCGGCGCCGGGAACGGGCGCCCCGTCGAGGGAGGTGACCCGGCCCTCGATGGAACCCCCCCGGGCGAGGCGGATCTCGATCCCCTCCGCGGCGCCGCCCGCGGAGACCCGGAACCTCGACGAGGATCCGCCGAGGAACCCCTCGGCCCGCGGAGGAGGAAGGCGCCGTCCGCCGCCGTCAGCACGGGGGAGCCCCCGAAGGCCGCCGCCCCCAGGACCTCCAGGGCATCCCCCCGGCCGCCCGGCTGCGCCGAGACCACCGCCCCGGCGACCGGGCCGCCGTCGGGACCGGTCACCCTCCCCGACACCGTTCCCCCCTCCTCGAGGACGAGGTCGAGGCGCACCTCTCCCGGCCCGGCGGGCACGGCGACCGATCCCGCGCCCGGGGGGGCGGTGCCCTCCATGGTGAAGAGGGCGCCGGGCTCCAGGGGGGAGGCGGCCGTCTCCGTCTTCGCGGAGAGGAGCGCGTTCCCCTCGGGCACCCCCTCGAAGAGGAAGGCGCCGTCCTCGCCGGAGGTCGTGGAGCGCGTCGCCCCGAGGAGGAACCGGGAGGGGACGACCAGGACGACCTTCGCCCCCGCGACCGCGGCGCCGTCGGCCTTCCGCGTGACGCGGCCCGCCACCGTCGCGCCCGGCCCGAGGACGACCTCCTCCTCCAGCGTCGCCCCCTCGGCGATCTCCTTGCGCTCCCGGGAGGAGCCGCCGAGGAAGGGGAGGCCGAGAGTGGAGGAGGGGGCGAAGCCCGCCTTCTCCGCGGAGACGAGCATCAGGCGGCCGGGGGCGAGCCCCTTCCACTCCACCGCCCCCGCGTCGTCGGTCGGGGCGCGGAGGAACTGCGCGCTCCCGCTCCCTCCGCCCTCCAGGGCCGCGGTGACGGAGGCCCCGGGGATCGGCCGCCCCTCCCGGTCCTTCACGAGGACGCGGAGCGACGCGGTCCCCCCGAGGTCGACGGCCAGTTCCGCGACCCGCGGGACCTCGGCCTGGCGGACCGCGATGCGCCCGTCCCCGGTGCGGACGGCCAGGGTGAGGGAGCCCGGCGGGAGGCCGGCGAGGAGGGCGGTCCCCGCGGCGTCGGTGGACGCCAGCACCCGGTCCCCGGCGGAGGGGAACAGGCCGCGCCCGGAGCCGAGGAGCGCGAGCACCGAGGCGCCCGCCACGGGGCGGCCCTCCCCCCCGCCCTCCCTCACCGTCACCCGCAGCGGGTGGGCCGGCTCGAGCACGAGGTCCACGGGCCGGGCCGGGCCCGAGGGATGGAGGAGGACGCCGTCCTTCCGGCCGGGCGCGAAGCCCTCGCCCCGGGCCACCAGCGTCCAGGTCCCCTCGCCGAGGGAATCGAGGGCGAAGGCGCCGTCCTCCCGCGAGGTCGTCTCGGCGACGAAGGGGGCATCGCCGAAGAGCCCGTCCATGAAGTCCCGGAGGTCGATGTCGGCGGGGCTCCCCGCGGCGGGGAGCGCGCCGACCCGCGCGCCGGCGACGGGCCTCCCCCCGGGGTCGAGGACGCGGCCGGTGACGGGGAGCGCGCGCCCGAGCACGAACTCCCCGAGGTCGCGCACCCCGTCCCTCGCCAGCACGACGCCGGGGACGACCTTCGTCTGGAAGCCGGCGGCGCCGACGAGGACGCGGAAGGAGGGGCCGGCGGGGACGCCGTCGAGGCGAAGCTCCCGGAGGCCGACGGGGTCCGGCCCCTCGGCGCGGAGGAGGCGCGGCGCGGGACCCTCCCCCTCGGGCTCCGCCTCCATCCAGGCGCGGACCGCGTCCCCCGAATCGGAGCGGACCTTCGCGAGGAG
>JAKLKS010000288.1 GCA_023150535.1 Planctomycetota bacterium | reverse complement strand
CCGATCCGTTCCGGCCGACGCCTCCCGGGCGCGTCAAGAGGCGAGGGCGGGGCGGAGCGGCCGTGGGGGGGACACGGGGGGGGGCATCGGGGGGGGAGTTCATTTTCCCGGCGGAAGGGCAGATCCGGGAGGGGAAGAAGCGTCGCCCTCCCCCCTTCCCCTCCGGACCGTCCCCGGTGCCCCCCTTCACTCTTCCAAGGGCCCTCCCACCGGGCGCCGTTCCACGCTCCCGGCAGGAATGCGTCCGGGCCGTTCCGGACGCGTTCCTGCCGGGAGCCCGGCGCCTCCGGAACCGGCGCGGACCCCGCAAGGGGTGCGGGGTGCCGCATAGATCCGGTGGACTTCGGACCCCCCGCCCCCCTCACAACAGCCTCCACCGCTTCCGCAGCAGCCACTCCGCCGCCAGCAGCAGGGTCAGCAGCACCGGGACCCACCACTGCTCCGCCAGGGGGTCGGGACGCGCCTCCACGGGGATGCGGTACTCCCTGGAGCGCAGGAGGTCGGGCGCCTTGCGGAGGTCCTCCAGCGGGAGGAGGTGGCCCCCGGAGGCCGTGGCCAGGGCGCGCATCGCCTCCTCGTCCACGCTCGGGTCCTTGCGCTCCTCGGCGGAGGTCTCCACGGTGAAGGAGCGGGACTCCGGCTCCTCGCCGGGGACCTCCGAGGGGTCCGGCGCCACGGAGTAGGTCCCCTCCAGCGCCGCCGTGAAGGAGCCCCTGTAGAGGCCGAGCGGCGCCTCCCCCTCGGCGCCGGCCGCGGGGAGGAGCTCGATGGCCTGCTCGGTGCGGTCCGGCAGGGTGAGGATCGCCCTGACCGAGGGCTTCTCCGCGGGGGAGACCGGCCGGTAGTCCTCGCCGACGGCGTGGGCCACCAGCGAGACCGGCTCGTCGAGGAACCAGGTCTGCCGCTCCGGGAGGATCTTCACCCGGCGGTTCCCGCCGAGGAGGCGGTAGGCGGCGAGGTAGCGGATGGCCTTGGCGTAGAAGGCGTAGTAGTACTGGTCGCCGACCCCGTAGCGCATGCGCCACATCTCGTCGCTCCCGATCCAGAGCGTGCGGCCGAGGCCGAAGGGCTTGACCGCCACGAGCGGGTGGGGGCCGTGGCGGTTGGCGTGGGGCCCGGCCCGGCCGGTGCGCGCCTCCTCGACCCCCTCGGGGTGGACCGCCAGCACCCTCGCCCCCGTGGCCGCCCGGCGGACGGGGAAGTACCACCACTGCCTCCAGCGCTCCATGGTCTGCCAGAGGTCGCGGGAGCGCTCCGGGTCCTCGTCGATGCGCATGAGGTCGCTCTCCCGGCCCTCCGGCGTGAGGGAGAGGTTGAAGGACCTCGCGAGGCGCCCGGGGGTGCGGGCGACCTCGTCGGCGTCCACGATCACCGGCAGGGCCTCGGCCAGGGGGCCCCTGCGGTACTCCAGGGGCATGAAGAACTCCCCGGAGACGCAGAGGAGCCCGCCCCCGGCCTCGACGAAGTCCCGGAGGTCCTTGACCCGCTCCTCGGCCTCCGCCTCGGTGTCCGCGAAGCGGCGCCAGTCGGCGTCCCCGAGGACCACGACGTCGTAGGCGAAGAGCTCCGCGCGGGAGGCGGGGAAGCGGTTCCCCGGCAGGGGCCCCCAGCCGGGGGCCTCGGTGCGGGGCTGGGGGACGCCGGCGGCGCTCTCGAGCTGGAGGGTGTGGACGAGCATCGTGTCGGCGTCCCGGGTGAGGGCGCGCTGGAGCGACTCCCACTCCCGGCGCGGGCGGCCGTCCACGTAGAGGACCTTGACCTTGCGGTCCACCACGCGCACCTGGTGCTCGACCCAGTTGTCCTCGGTGATGCGCTCCCCGGCGAGGGGGGGCACGCCGACCCGGACCCGGAAGGTGCCCGGATGGTCGAAGCGGAAGCGGGCCTTCACCCGCTGCCCCGCGTCCCCGCCGCGCAGGGTGATCGCGCCGGGGACGAGGAGGGCGTTCTCCGCCTTCGGCTCCACGAACATGAGCCGGAGCACCCCCTGCTCCCCGTCGAACCCCGACGCGAGGACGTCGAACTCGAAGGAGGCGTCGTCCTTGGCGAGGACCACCTCGGGGGCGACGAGGTTGCGGACCCGGACGTTGCGGGCCGAGGTCGGGTCCCCCGCGGTGACGGCGACCACGGGGACCCCCCGCTCCCCGAGGGAGCCCCGGGGGAGGAAGGTCCGGGCCACCTCGCCCGCCTCGCGGGGGGAGCGGAAGCCGGAGGTCTGGCGCCCGTCGGAGAGGACCACCACGCCGGCGAGGAGGTCGTCGCGGAGGCGGAAGTCCTCCAGGGAGGCGAGCACCGCGTCCCCGAGACGGGTGGAATCCCCGTCGGCGGAGAGGGCCGCCAGCGAGCGGGCGAGGTCCTCCCCGGCGGGGTCGGCCCCGGCGGCGGCGGCCTCCCCCGGCGTGCGGGCCTCGTCCTCGCTCCAGACCGTGCGGAGGTCCCCGGCGAAGGAGTAGACGTGGGTGACGAACTTCTCCCGCATGCGGGCGGCGGGGGATTCGGCCCCCCCCTCGAGGAGGGCCCGGCGGGCGAGGTCGAGGCGGGAGGTCCGCCCGAGGTCGCGCGCGGGGACGCCGGTGGCCTGCGCCAGGGATCCGGCCGCCGCGGGGTCGGTCTCGTCCGCCACGGCCATGCTCGCGGAGGTGTCGAGGAGGACGACGAGGTGGGACCGCACGCGCCGGGTGATGGTGCGCTCGAAGTAGGGCCCGAAGAGGAGGGAGACCGCGGCCGCCAGGGTCGCGAGGCGAAGCCCCGCGAGGACGAGGCGCTGGCGGGGGGAGATCTCCTCCCTGCGGTAGGCGAGGTGGACGAGGAGGACGGCGGCGGGGAGGAGTCGGCGCATGGGGGCTCCGGGGGGTGGACGGGGGACGGGGGGATTATACCGCCGGGGGGGGAGGGGGAGAGAGTATCAAATTGTGATACAGTTGGGGACGGGCCCGCGGGGGGGCCGGGCCGGGGGCGGGAGTCTCCCGGAGAATTGTCCTGTCCGGCCACCCCGGCGGTCGGTAGCGTCATGGCGGCGACGGCGGCGGACCCGCGGGCTCCGCGAGACCACTTCGGAGGTGGGGGGTGAACAGGAAGCTGGGGTACTTCCCGCTGGCCCTGGGCGCCGTCCTCCTCGTCGCTCCGCTCTCGATGGTCCCTTTCCAGGACGGGCCCGGGGGGGTGGTGCGTCTCCTGGTCATGGCGGCCTTCGGGGCCCTCTTCGCGTGGGCCGGGTTCGAGGCGGTGACGGGGCGCGAGGACCGCAGGAGGAGCGGAGGGGAACTGGCCGCGGTCTTCCGCTCCCTCGACGGGGAGCGGGTTTCGGCCCTGGCCCGGGGCCTCGCGCGGATCGGGACGGCCGGGCTGGATCGCCTCGCCGGGGAGGTCGCCGGCTCCCGCTTCGCGGAACTGCTCGCGGATGCCGGATTCGCGTGCGAGAAGTGCGGGCGGGAGGGCCCCGTGCACCGGGCCGACTACACGGAGGTGAAGGGGTGGCTCCTCTACGTGGAGACGCGGAGCTTCCGGGGGTTCCTCTGCGGGGGCTGCTCCCGCGAACTGTTCTCGGAGTTCACGGCGGCCACGGCGGTCCGGGGGTGGTTGGGGGTGAAGTCGCTCCTGCTCACGCTGATCGCGCTCCCGGTGAACGGGATCTCCCGGATGCGGGCCCCGGGGCCGCTCGACCCGGAGGCGGAGCCTCCGCGGCTGACCGGCGAACTCCTCCGGCGGCTGGAGCCGGAGGCCCCGGTGCTGGCGGCCCGGCTGGGGAAGGGCCAGACGCTCCCCTCCGTCGCGAGGGCCGCGGCGGCGAAGACGGGGGTCTCCCCGGGCCGGATCGGCCTCTACGTCCTCGCGCTCGCCGCCGCCGGGGAGGGTGCCGGGGCGGCCACGGACCGCGGGGGAGGAACGGGCGGGGGGGCGGGGGCCCGTCGGTAGGCAATCCATCGCCGTGGGGTGCACTCATGGAGATTCGCCAGTTCGACAGGGTGCGGCATCGGGTTGCGCGCACCGACCCCGATCTGCCCCGGCGATGAACTGCGGCTGGTTCTGGAGTCTCGGTGAGGTGCTGCCATGAGCAGCGTCCATGTCTTCGCCTGCGACGACGATTGGCTCCCTGTCTTCGACGGCGTCGAGTCCTCGGGCCCCGTCCGCTACTTCGCAGCGGGGGTGTTTCCCGTGGATCGCCTCACTGCCTTCTCACGCGGTGCATCTCTCCCCGATCAGGGAATCGCGACCGCCCGAGCCACGATCGAGTGCCCCGCCTACCTGGCGACGGCCTCGGGTGCGGCGGTGCGGACGCGACCGGTCACCGCGAGCGACGGTGTCACGCGCTTCTACGTGGATCAGCTGGCCAATCCGGAGACCATCGAGGTCCAGATGGGAGGGCGGTTCCGGGAGGGAGTACTGATCGGCGGGCGTGTCGCCACGGTGTCCGAGGCGATGGAGTCGCAGGTGCTGTACCGGCGCTTCAGGAGCGCTCTTCGTCGGCACTTCACGCGTGTCCGCGCGTTCCTGGTCGGCCCCTCCGCACACCGGCGCCTGCTATCCGGGTGGAGGCTGACCACCGCTGCCCACAGCCCGATGGAGTTCGACCTCGCTCCGGACTCGGATCCGTCCTGACGTGCGCGCCCCGTGGAATGGAACTCGTGGGGGGGCCCGGCCGTGGCCGATCACCACACGGCATCCGGTGTCCCTCC
>JAKLKS010000287.1 GCA_023150535.1 Planctomycetota bacterium | reverse complement strand
CGCCGAGGCTCCCGTCGGCGGCGGCCCCCGCGGCGTTGAAGTACCGCAGGCGGAAGGAGCGGAGCGCCCCGACGGACCCGAGGTCCTCCAGCATCTGCTCGCAGACCGCCTTGCTGCGCCCGTAGGGGTTCACCGGGTTCCGCGGCGTCTCCTCCCGGATGCGCCGGGTCCGCGGCTCCCCGTAGACCGCGCAGGTCGAGGAGAGGACGAAGCCGGGGACGCCGCAGGCGACCACGGCGTCCAGCAGGGCCGCCGTCCCGGCGGCGTTGTTGGACCAGTACTTCCAGGGGTCCCGCACCGATTCCCCGACGTAGGCGTCGGCGGCGAAGTGGAGGACCGCGGAGAAGGATCGCCCGCGGAGCGTCCTCCGCACCCGGGCGCCGTCCTGGATCCGCGCCACCACGAGGGGCACGCCGCGCGGCACCGCCCACCGGTGGCCCTTGGAGAGGTCGTCCAGGACCACGACCTCCCGCCCCGCCCCGGCCAGCGCGCGGACGGCGAAGGAGCCGACGTAGCCCGCCCCCCCGGTGACGAGGATCGCCCCGCGGCGCCCCTTCCCCCTCACGACAGCGCCTCCCCGGCGAGGATGCGGGCCGGGTTCCCGAGGACGAGCCGCTCCGCCTCCGCGCGCCCCAGGATCCCCGCCGCGCGGTCCACCGCCTCCGCGAGCCGCGGCGGGCGCTTCCCGGTGTCGTGGGCGTCGGTGGCGAGGAGGTCCACGAGCCCCTCCTTCAGCCACCGCTCGGCCGCCTTCCTCGGCTGGCGCCCGAACCCCCCGGTGAGGGACATCGCGGTGATCTGCATCGGGACCCCCTGGTCGCGGATCCGCCGGAGGCGGCCGGTGTCCCCGGCCAGTTCGTGGTTGCGCTCCGGGTGGGCGAGCACGGGGTAGGCCCCCGCGAGGTGCATCTCGAAGATCATGGACTCGAGGTGGAGGGGGACGAAGGCGGCGGGGAGTTCGAAGAGGAACCAGCGCCGCGCCTCCCCCATCCCGAGGAGCGCCCCGTCGCGCAGCCCCGCCGCGATGCCGGTCGCGTAGTGGATCTCGCTCCCGAGCCGGAGGTCGAGCGCGACCCCCTCCCGGGCCAGGGCGTCCCGGAGGGCGGCGTGGGCGGCCCGGGCGGCCTCCGGCGGCACGTCGTACTGCGGGTGGAGCCGGTGCGGGGTGGCGAGGATGGTGCGGATGCCGTCGGCGTAGGCCTCGCGGCACTGGGCCACGGCCTCCTCCAGCGTCTCCGGCCCGTCGTCCACGCCCGGCAGGCAGTGGTGGTGGAGATCGATCATGCCCGGGGGGGCTTCGCGCCGGAGCCGAGGCGGCGGAGGTCGCCGAGCCGATCGGCGAAGAGGGTGAAGACCCCGTGGAGGAGCCCCCGGATCGCGGCGCGGCGGTCGGGGCGGGCCGGGTCGTCCACGAGCACGCGGTCGAACATCGCCTCCACGGGCCCCCCGAGGGCCGCGAGGTAGGCGGCGGCGAAGGCCTGCGGGTCCCGGATCCCGGCGAGGGCGGGCCGGGCGGCGTCCAGCGCCTCCGCCAGGGCCCGCGCCTCGGCGGGGAGGTCGGCCGGGAGGGGGGCTTGGGAGGGCTCCGCCATGTTCCCGGACCGCTCCACGAGGGCGACGAGGTCCCTCCAGCGGGGGTCCCGGGAGAGGGCCTGGAGGGCCCAGAGCCGCTCCCAGTACTCGTGCAGGGCGCTCCCCGGCCTCTCCCCCGCCGTCTCGATGAAGTCGCCGAAGCCGTCGTCCCGGGCCCGCTGCTCCACCCGGTTCCAGAGGAACGCCCGGAGGCGCGCGCGGGCCGCCCCGTCCATGCCGCGGGCCGCCGCCGCCGGCTCGACGACCGCCTCCGGGGAGAGCGGCCAGCGGGTGGAGAGGAGGACCTGCAGGAGGGCCAGGGCGGCGCGCCGGAGGCCGAAGGGATCCGCGGAGCCCGTGGGCTCCTCGCCCAGGTGGAAGAAGGAGACCAGGGTGTCGGCCCGGTCGGCGAGGGAGACGACCGCCGCCACCGGGGAGCGCGCCGCCAGGGCGAGGAGCCTCTCCCCCGCCGGCAGGTACTGGGCCTCCAGCGCGAGCGCCACGCCCTCGGCCTCGCCGTCGGCGCGCGCGTAGTCGGCCCCCACCACCCCCTGGAGCTCGGTGAACTCCTTCACCACGTCGGTCGCGAGGTCGCACTTGAGCAGGAAGGCGGCGCGATCGGCCAGCGCCGCGTCGGCGGCGGAGAGTCCCACTGTATGAGACAGTGATACGGCGGCGGCCCGCACGCGCTCGGACTTGTCCAGGAGCGTGCCGAGGCCGCGGTGGAAGTCGGTGCCGGCGAGCGCCGGGCGGAAGGCCTCGAGCGGCCGGCGGCGGTCGTTGCGGTGGAAGAAGTCGGCGTCGTAGAGGCGGGCCCGGAGCACCCGCTCGTTGCCGGGGCGGACGGCGGGGAAGAAGCGGAGGTGGTGGGCCATGGCCGTCACGAGGACCGCCTGCGGGAGCGCCCGGTAGGCGGGGTCGAACTCCCCCGTCAGCGCGTGGGGCCACTCGACGAGCCCCGTCACCTCCTCGAGGAGGCCGGCGTCGGGCTCCGCGGAGGGGTCGGCGCCGCACTCCCTCCACCGCGCGATGACCTCCTCCTTCACGAGGGCGACCCTCTCGTCCCAGTCCACGACGACCCGGGCCTCGCAGAGGGCGTCGCGGTAGGCGGCGAGGTCGGCCGAGGGGAGCGGGACCTCGCGGGGCGCGAGGAAGGCGTGCCCCCGGGTCGTCCGGCCCGCCTCGACGCCGAGGATGCGCAGGGGGACCACCGCGCTCCCGAGGAGGACGAGGAGCCCGCGCACCGGCCGGGCGAAGGGCTCCCGCGACTGGGGCCAGCGCATGGTCCGCTTGAAGGGGAGGGAGGCGAGGACCGCGGGGAGCGCCTCCGCCACGACCTCCGCCGCGCTCCGCCCCGGGACGACCCGGTCGGCGTAGAGGTAGGGCGGCTTCCCGGGCACCTTCTCCCCCCGCTGCAGGTCGGCGAAGGGGACGCCGGCGTTGCGGGCGAACCCCTCCCCGGCCTTCGTGGGCCTCCCCTCGCGGTCGAGGGCCGCCGTCACCGGGGGGCCCCAGAGGCGCTCCCGCAGGTCGGGCTGGCGCTCGCTCACCCGGGGCAGGAAGGCGGCCAGCCTCCGCGGCGTCCCGAGGAGGGGCTGGGCGGCGGCGGAGCCGGCCGGCAGGAGGCCCGCCCCCTCCAGCGCCGCGGCCAGCCCGTCCCGGAGCGCCGCCGCGGCCTCCCGGACCCGGCGCGCGGGGAGCTCCTCGCAGCGGACCTCGACCAGGAGATCGGCCATCAGCGCCCCCCGCCCGCGGCGGGCGCCTCGACCAGGGCGGCCTGGAGCCGCTCCCGGGCCGCCGCCCGCTCCTCCATCGTCGCCGTGGGGAGGTCCCGGTAGCCGGGGTCCTTCCGCAGCCGGGCCACGGCGTCCAGCGCCGCGGCGCGCATCGCCGGGTCCTCCTCGAGCACCCAGGGGACGGCGTAGGCGACGAGGCTCCGCATCCCGGAATCCCCCGCCGCCGCCGCGGCCTTGCGCCGCCAGAGCCTCCCCGTGGGCTCCTCCATCCACCACCTCCGGTAGCGGTCCCGCAGCGCCGGGCGCTCCGCCTCCGGGACGGGGGCGAAGGGATCCTCGACGAAGCACTTCCCCGTCGTCCGCCGGATCCCGAGGACGGCGCTCCGCAGGACCTCCGGCTCCGGCTCCTCCAGGGCGCGGAAGAGCACGGGGAGGACGGCCACCCCCCCGATCTCCGCCATGGAGAGGGCGGCCTGGGCGCGCACCTGCACCGAACCGTCCCGGTCCTTCGGGTGGAAGAGGACCACCTCGAGGAGGCCGGCCGCGGAGGCGGACCCGTAGCGCCCGAGCAGCTTGGCCGCGTAGAGGCGGACCGTCTCGTCGATGTCGGAGATGCGCCGCACGGCGGCGTCGGGGAGGAAGTTGAGCTCCTGCTCCCAGAGGGTCCGCATGGCCTCGCGGCGCTGCAGGACGTCGGGGGAGTCGAGGCGCTGGAGGACCTTCTCCGGGTCGGGCGCCCTCCGCGAGGAGGGGTCGGCGGCGGCGGCGAGCAGCCGCTGGAGGTCCTCCTCGACGAGCTTCCGCTTCGCCTCCGGGAGGTCGAGCTTCGAGAGCTCCTTCACGGCGGCGGCGGCCCCGCCGAAGTCCCCCTCGTCCACGAGGAGGTCGCGGAGGAGGAGGAGGAAGCGGGGATCCCCGGGGGAGAGCTTCACCGCCTCCCGGCACTGGTCGGCGGCCTCCCCGGGGCGGCCGGTCTGCACGAGGAGGAGGACCAGGGTCTGGCGCGCCGGGAGGTGGCCGGGGGCGGCGGCGAGGACCTGGCGCAGCTCCTTCTCGCACTCGCGGTAGAGCTTCTCGTTGAACAGGAGGGTCGCGTAGAAGGCGCGGAGGTCCTGGTCCCCCGGCTTCGCCGCGATCTCCTCCTGGAGCAGGCGGTAGGCGGCGGGCCTCTCCCCCCCCTCGTAGAGGGACTGGACGAGGAGCACCCGGTGCTCCATGGAGGGGTCGAGCTCGAAGGCGCGCCGGGCCTCGCGGACGGCGGTGTCGAACTCCTTCCGCTTGAGGTGGACGAGGGCGAGGCCGCGCCAGGCGGGCGCGTAGTTGATGTCGAGCTCGAGGGCCCCCTCGAAGCGGCTGCGGGCCTCCTCCAGACGGTCGGTGTTC
>JAKLKS010000286.1 GCA_023150535.1 Planctomycetota bacterium | reverse complement strand
GGTCCTCGAGCCGAGCAGGAGCCGGTGGCGGTACCCGTCCCGGACCATGGCGGAGATGGCCTTCAGGATGGCGAGGTGGTCCTCGGGCCGGTCCTCGCTGGAGATCACGAGGAAGATCACGTTCACCTTCTCCCCGTCGATGGCGGCGAACTCCACCCCCGCGTCGGAGCGGGCGATGGCCACCATGGTCTCCTCGGGGCCGTTCTTCAGCTTGACGTGGGGGATGGCGATGCCGTTGCCGATCCCGGTGCTCCCCATCTTCTCCCGCGCCACCAGGGCGTCCAGCGCCGTGCGGGCGAGGGCGCGGGAGAGCTCCCCGTTCTCCTGGAGCCGTCCGACGATCTCCCGCAGCACCTCCTCCTTCGCCACGGCCTGGAGGTCGATGAAGACGTTCTTCCGCCGCACGGCGCGGGCGATCTTCGCGGGGCTCATCGTTCGGTCTCTCCCGGTTTCCGGAGGGGGGACGGGGCTCGGCGCCGGCGGTCCACGACCCTCTCCTTGTCCTTCTTCATCTGGCGCTTGAGGCCCTCGGCGGCGAGGTCGAAGGCGGCGCGGAAGGTGGAGGCCTCGGCCCGCGCCACCGCCCTGTGCTGGCGCCCGAGCCCGGCCTCGATCTCGACCCGCTCCAGGATCCCGCCGTCCTTCTCGACCCGGACCTCGACCTGGCCCGGGATCCTGTGGAAGCGGCTGAGGGCCTCGGCCTTCGCCGCGGCCCACTC
Source organism: Planctomycetota bacterium (assembly GCA_023150535.1). Classification (GTDB taxonomy): domain Bacteria; phylum Planctomycetota; class JAJSAM01; order JAJSAM01; family JAKLKS01; genus JAKLKS01. The sequence continues at coordinate 4,005 of JAKLKS010000286.1, read as the reverse complement.
CCTGTCGGAATCGGAGATCCCGACGTGGCGACCGGTGAAGCGCACGTTCATGGCATGGCCTCCCCCGGAGGGCCCGGCCGCCGTCGGCCGGCCTTCCGGACCATCCTAGGGCGCGCGGGGGGCCGGGGATCCAACTTTCTCCCTCCCGGGGAGCGACGTCGTCCCGCCGTCCGGGGGGGTCCGAAGGCCACGGAGACCAGGACGAGGCCCCGGGCCGGGGCCGTGGGGCCCGCCGCACGGCGGTCCCTCGCGGCCAGGATCCCCGCCACCCTGCCGGGCTCCCACCGCCCCCTCCCCACCTCCACGAGCGTCCCCGCGATGGCCCGGACCATGTTGTAGAGGAAGCCCTCCCCCTCCACCTCCAGGGCGAGGAGCCCCCCCCGGCGCCGGAGGTCCACGCGGAGGACCCTCCGGACCGTCCCCCTCCCCTCCCCCTCCGGCCCGGGGTTCGTGCGGAAGGAGGCGAAGTCGTGGCGCCCCACCAGGCAGCGGGCCGCCTCGCGCATCCGCCGGAGATCCAGCCGCACCGGGACCCGCCAGGTCGTCCTCCGCAGGAGGGGGCGGGGGGTGCGGCCCTCGAGCACCAGGTAGCGGTAGACCTTGGAGCGGGCGTCCCGCGTGGCGTGGAAGTCCGCGGGCGCCTCCTCCAGGGAGAGGATCGCGGCGTCCGGGGGCAGGCGGGAGTTGAGGGCGGCGGCGAGGCGCTCCGGGGGGATGCCCGTGGCCGCCCTGAAGGAGACCAGCTGGCCGAGGGCGTGGACCCCGGCGTCGGTCCGCCCCGCGGCGATGACGGGGACCCGGGCGGAGAGGATCGAGGCGAGGGCCTCCTCGAGGACCCCCTGCACGGTCCTGCGGCCGGCCTGGACCTGCCAGCCGTGGAAGTCCGTGCCGTCGTACTCAAGGACGGCGCGGAAGGTGCGGGGGTGCGTCCCGGCTAGGGCCACTCCCGCCTCTCCCGGGAGGAGGGGATGCCCAGCTGCTTGCGGTACTTGGTGACGGTGCGCCGGGCGATGTTGAGCCCCTCCGCCTTGAAGCGGTGGGCGAGGTCCTCGTCGGAGAGGGGGTTGCGGCGGTCCTCCTTCTCGATGGCCTGCCGGACCTTCTCCTTCACCGACAGCCGGGACTCCACGGACCCGTCGCTGCTCTCCGTGCCCCCGTGGAAGAAGAACTTGAGCGGGAAGATCCCCCGGGGGGTCTGGGCGTACTTGTCGGCGATGGCCCGCGAGACGGTGGAGACGTGGATCCCGAGGTCGTCGGCGATGCGCTGCATCTTGAGGGGCTTCATGGCCGGGAGCCCGTGGTCGAGGAACTCCCCCTGGTGGCGCACGATCTCCCGCACGACGCGCAGGAGGGTGTCCTGCCTCTGGCGGATGGCGTCGATGAGCCAGCGGGCGGAGCCGATCTTCTTCTTCAGCATCTCCCGCACGGCGGGGTCGGTGGCCGCGTCCTCGAAGAGGCGCAGGTACTGGGGGCTGATGCGCAGCGTGGGGAAGTACTCGTTCACCAGGCGGACCTCGTAGGACGGCTCCCCGTCCCCGGATTCCGTCCACTCGATGACGACGTCGGGGTGGACGTAGGCGCTGCGTTCGCTGCGCAGGATCGTCCCCGGGCGCGGGTGGAGCGCCGAGAGGTCCTCGAGGAGCTCCTTCAGGTCCTCCATGGAGAGGCCCATGGCCTGGCAGATCCGGGGGAGGCGGTTCTTCTTCCAGTCGTCGAGGTGGCGGGAGATGAGGTGGCGCTTGCGCTCCCTCTGGGGGTCCCCGGGGCGGAGCTGGAGGAGGAGGGTCTCCTCCGGCGTCCTCCCCCCCACCCCCTTCGGCTCCAGGGACTGGACGAGGTCGAGCGCCCGGGAGGCGTCGTCGAGCCCGGCCTCGAAGCCCTCCGCCTCCAGGAGGTCGAGGACCTCCACGAGGGGGAAGAGGAGGACCTCCTCGTCGAGGTCGGCCTCGATCCCTTCGCGGCGCATGCGGCGCCGCAGGGAGGAGGCCGTCGCCGCCACGCGGGCCGCCTCGCGGAGGACCTCCTCGCGGGCCTCGTCCCGGTCCCGGCGCCGCGCCTCGCGCTGGGCCGCGGCGCGGTCCGGGTCCCGCGGACCCGCCCTGTGGAGAAGGGGGCGGCCGCCGCCCCCGCCCCCGTAGCCGCCGTAGTCCCCCGCGAAGGGGCGCGCCTCCGCGCCGCCCGGGGCCCTCGCGGCCCCGGCCCCCTCCACCACCTCCTGGAGGGGCCGCTGCAGGTTCCCCTCGGGGTCCATGGCCGCGAGCACCGGCCGCGCGAGGGGGGGGATGGGCAGGAGGCCGTCGTCGTCGAGGCAGTAGAGGAGGGCGCGGGCCAGGGCCTCCACCTTCTCCGGGGCGTCGAGCAGGGTGAGCTGGTCGGCGAGCATGTCCTGGAGCGAGGGGGGCGGGGCGGCCGTCGCCTGCAGGGCCTCGAGCTTGCGGTCCGAGGCCTCCTGGCCCTCCCCCCGGGAACGGAAGAGGCCGGCCTCCCGGTCCTCCTCGGCCATGGAGGTGAGCCGCTCGATGGTGGAGCTGAACTCCTCGTCGGGGGCGTCGGCCCCGGGGGCCTCCCCCTCGGGCCCGTCCGGGGAGGGGGCGTCGTCGGCGGTCTCGGAATCCGTGGCCTCCAGGGCGGGGGAGGTCTCCTCCTCGACCTCGAGGACCTCGTTCTCCGCGAGCTCGAGGTCGATGCGGTCCTTGAGGTCGATGTTGGGGAGCTGCAGGATCTCGATGGCCTGGATCATCTGCGGCGCCAGGCGGAGCTGCAGCTGCTGCTTCTGCTGGAGGGAGACGTCGAGGCGCATCGGCGACCTCCGGGACCGCGGACCGATGGCATGAGATTAGCGTGCCCCGGCGGGGATAGCAAGCGGGATGCCAAACTGTATCGGGTCCTGCTACACTTCGCGGCGCCCCTCCAGGGCCTCCCCCAGCGTGGCCGGGGAGGCGAACTCGACGGAGGAGCCCGCGGGGATCCCACGGGAGAGGCGGGTGACGCGCACCCCGAGCCCGGAGAGGGCGCGGGCGACGTGGTGGGCGGTCATGTCCCCCTCGGCGTCGGAGTCCGTGGCGAGCACGACCTCCCGGAGGCCGCCCCCCCGGACCCGCTCCACCAGGGAGCCGAGGCGCAGGTCCTCGGGCCCCGTCCCCTCGAGGGGGGCCACCCGGCCCCCGAGGACGTGGTAGACCCCCTTCCAGACCCCCGCCCTCTCCAGGGAGAGCAGGTCCTTCACGGAGGAGACCACGCACACCAGCGCGCGGTCCCGCCGGTCGTCGGTGCAGAGGGCGCAGGGATCGGCCTCGGCGAAGTTCCCGCAGAGGGAGCAGGGCCGCACCGCCTTCTTCACGTCCCGGATGGCGATGGCCAGGGCCATGGCCTCCTCGGTGCCGGCCCGGACGAGGTGGTCCGCCAGCCGCTCCGCCGTGCGCCGGCCGACCCCGGGGAGCCTCCCCAGCTCCTCGACCAGCCGCTCCACCGATTCCGGCCGCCCCTCGCCCACCGCCGCCCCCTAGAAGAGCCCGGGGACCTTGAAGCCGCCCATGGCCCGGGACATCTCCTCCTGCATCATCTTCTTGGACTTCTCCAGGGCCTGCTTCACCGCCGCGGTGACGAGGTCCTCCAGCATGGCCACGTCCGCGGGGTCCACGACCTCCGGCTTGATGGAGATCTTCACGATCTCCTGCTGGCCGTTCACGAAGGCGGTCACCGCCCCCCCGCCGCTGCTGGCGTCCACGACCCTCTCGCGCAGGTCGTCCTGCACCTTCGAGAGGTTCCGCTGGGCCTCCTGGGCCCTGCGCACGATGTCCCCCATCCCGCCGCCCGCCGCACCGCCCTTCACGCTTCCTCCTCTCCCGTCGTTTCCGGGGCGGCCCCGTCGCCGCCCTCCCCGTCCCGCCCGCGGCGGTCCGCGCGGACCATCCGCACCCGGAACTCCTTCTCGAGCGCCTTCACCGCCGGGCTGCGCTGCAGGGCGGCGATCTCCTCGTGGGTGAGCCGGTCGAACTCCCGCGC
>JAKLKS010000285.1 GCA_023150535.1 Planctomycetota bacterium | reverse complement strand
CCCCTTCTCCCCTCCCCGCCCCCGCCGTTCCGTGGTAATCAAGGGGTTCGCACGGGTGCAGGCCCGCCGTCCCCCCGGGGGAACCATGCAGCGATCCGCCGTCCGCGCCGCCGCCGTCGCCCTCTCCGTCCTCCTCGCCGGGTCCGAGGTCCCCGCCTACCTCGTCCGCCGCACCCCCACCGGCACCGAGATCACATGGAACACCGCCGCCTCCGCCCCCAACGTCGTCGGCGGGGAGATCACCTTCTACGTGGACACCGCCAGCGCCGAGGACGTCACCGGAGAGCAGTTCCGGACCGCCGTCATGGCGGCCATCCAGTCCTGGGAGGACGTGGACGGCAGCGCGCTCTCCTTCCGGGAGGACGCCGCGCGCCCCGCCACCGTCAAGAGCGCCTCGGACAAGGTCAACCGCATGGGCTTCACGCCCGGCGTCATCCCCCCCTTCGCCTTCGCCTCCGCCTTCGCCGCCACCTCCAACAACCGCATCGTGGACGTGGACGTCGTCTTCAACCCCGACATGACCTGGTCGGTCCAGAGCCCCGGCGTGGACGCCAAGGCCGACGTCCAGGGGGTCGCCGCCCACGAGTGGGGCCACGGCCTCGGCCTCGACCACGTGCCCCTCGGCCGTTCGACGATGTTCTACGCCGCCTCCTACGGCTCCATCAGCCTGCGCTCGCTGGAGGCCGACGACGCCGCCTCGGTCGTCCACGCCTACCCCGACGGCACGGAGGGGACCCTCTACGCGACGATCTCCGGGGACGCCGACATCGCCGGGACCGCCGACGACCGGGGCGTGCAGGTCACCGCCGTCGACTTCGTCACCGGCCTCCCCGTCGTGTCCGCCGTCTCCCTCTCCGACGGCTCCTTCACCCTGGAGGGGGTCCCTCCCGGCGTCTACCGCCTCCTCGCCTCCCCCCTCGGGACGGAGAAGAGGGACGGCGGGGTCTACAGCGACTTCTGGGACGGCGCCGCCACCTCCTTCCTCCCCGCCGTGCGGGGGCAGGACGGGGCGGCGGACGGCTCCACGGGGGTGATCGTGGCGGAGGCGGGGGACGCGATCTCAGGGGTCACCTTCGCCCTGTCGGGGACGGACGCGAGCGGGGAGCCCAACAACGGGTTCGCCGAGGCGAAGGCGCTGGATCTCGGGGACTCCGTGGGCGGGCGCATCGCCTCCTCCTCCGACCGCGACTGGTTCTCCTTCGCCGGGACGGCCGGGCAGAAGGTCTCCGTCCACCTCCACGCCCAGCAGATCGGGTCCGACCTCGACCCGCGCATCTACCTGCGGAACGCCGCCCGCATCGAGATCGCCATCAGCCAGGACATCAGCCAGGGCTACACCACGCCGGAGGGCGCCGACCTCGACTGCCGGATCCTCGACTTCGAGCTCCCCTCCACGGGGACCTTCTACGTCGAGGTGGAGGCGGAGTCCTCGCCGGACTCCTCGCGCCCGGAGGACTTCTTCTACGTGCTGACCCTGCTCCCGGGCGGCGGGGCCCCGAGCCCCCTCACGAGCGTGCTCGCCGCGAGCCCCGCGGTGATCCCCGCCGACGGGACCTCCACGGCGACCGTGACCTTCGAGCCGCGCTCCCTCACCGGGGGGCTCTCGGGCCCGGGGCTCGACGTCGACCTCGAGCTCGCCGCGGACGGGAACCCCGACGGCTCCCTGGGGTCCGTCGTCGACGAGGGGGACGGGACCTACACGGCGGTCCTCACCGCCCCCTCCTCCGGCGGGAGCGACCTCCTGCGGGCGAGGGTGGACGGGGCGGAGATCGCCTCCACGACCGTCTCCTACCGCGGGGAGGCCTCCTTCGCCGCCTCGGACTTCACCGTGTCGCCCCGCAGGGTCCGGCCGGGCGCCGCCGGGACGGCGGCCGCCGTCCTCGTCCCGCGGGACGCGGCGGGCATCCCCTTCGGGGCGGGCGCCACGGTGACCCTCACCTTGGCCGGCGACCCCTCCACCGGCATCGGCGGGACGACCGACCTCGGGAACGGCTCCTACCGGGCGACGCTCTCCCCCGGACCCGACCGGGAGACGGTCTCCGTCGGCGCCCTGGTCGAGGGGGAGTCCCTCGACGGCACCATCCCCTTCGGCGTCGGCTTTCCCGCGGAGGAGGTCGTCGACGAGGTCCTCGACGCCCTCGACGGCCTCCTCGAGGGGGGCGCCCTGCCCGCGAAGTCGGTGTCGAAGGTGCAGAAGGCCCGGGACCTCCTGGCCGCCGCGGGAGGGACCGGGGCGACCCTCGTGAAGGGGGTGCAGAAGGCCGTCAAGCAGCTCGAGGCGGCGGCGAAGAAGGGGGCGGCCGCGGGGGACCTCGCGGCGGAGCTGGCCGAGGCCTGCCGCGAGGAGGCGGAGCTCTCCATCGGGGAATCCGGCCCCGCCGCCGACGAGGCCGCCGAGCAGAAGGCCCTGGCGAAGGCCGGCGCGCTCTTCGACGGGGGGGAGGCCCTCCTCGACGCCCTGAAGTACTCGAAGTCCTGCTCGAAGTACGGCGCCGCCCTCAAGCAGACCGCGAAGATCCTCCCCTGAGGGGCCCCCGGGTCGGGCGGTCGACGGCCGCGGCAGGCGGGGTTACCATGGCTCCGCCGCCCCGCGGAAGGCGGCCGGACCTCTCCATGCCCCCCCGACCCCGACGGTCCCCCTCCCGCGCGGCGGCCCTGCTCGCCGCGGCGGCCGCCGCCCTCGGGCTCCCGGCCTTCGCCGGGATCCCCCTGCGCGAGATCCACGGCAACCGCGTCCGCTGGGACCTCGGCGTCGAGCAGCCCAACGTCGTCGGGGGGGAGATCACCTGGTTCATCGAGCCGGGGGGCAGCCTGGAGGAGCCGCCCGGGGACGACACCGAGGAGATCGCGGTCGAGAACTCCTTCGCCGCCTGGGAGGCCGTCCCCGGGAGCCTGGTGCGGTTCCGGCAGGACGCGACGCGCCCGGCCTACGACCGGAACGCCTCGGACAGGGTCAACCTCTTCGTCTGGCGCGCCTTCACCCTCGGGCCGCTCACCCTCTCGGCCACCTACTCCTCCTTCAGCGACGGGGTGATGACCGACGCCGACCTCGTCTTCAACGACACCGCCAAGTTCGTGAAATGGGCCACCACGGAGGAGGGGCTCCCCGGGTACGCCGACGTCCAGTCGGTGGCCACCCACGAGATCGGCCACCTCGTCGGGCTCGACCACACCCCCGTCGCCCGGGCCACCATGAATCACGTGCTCCGGACCGGCTCCGTCTCGGCCCGGTCCCTGGAGGCGGACGACGCGGGGGCGCTCCTCGAGGCCTACCCGGAGTTCACCGATTCCGTGAACGGGTCCCTCATCGGGACCCTCTCCATCGGCCGGCGGCCCGCGAAGCGCGGGGTCCCGGTCTTCGCCCTCGACGCGCGCACCGGCGAGCCCGCGGGCTCCGCCCTCACGGACGACCGCGGCCTCTACCGCATCCGGGCCCTCCCCCCGGGCCCCTACCTCGTGGCGGCGGCCCCCCTGGCGACGCGGCTGCCCTACTCGAAGTGGTGGGCCGGCGCGCCGTCCCGGGCGGTGCCCGGCTACCTGCCGGAGGAGGGGACCGGGGAAGCCCCCGTTCCCCGGGTGGTCTTCGTGAGGCCCGGCTACCCCGAGGTGGGGCTCGACTTCCCCCTGGAGAAGCCCCGGGGGCGGGGCCCGGGGGAGCCCGACGACGCGCCCCCCCTGGCCCGCTGGATCGAGCCCGGCGCCTCCGCCGGGGGCGCCTTCGAGACGCCCCTCGACGAGGACTGGTTCCGCTTCGAGACCGACGGCGCCGCGGCCCTCGACCTGCGGCTGCGGTCCTGGGGCATCGGGGCCGACGCGGACCCGGAGATCGCGATCCTCGACGCCGAGGGGGTGCGGATCCTCCGGTCGAGCATCGACCGCCGGCCGCCCATCGATCCCGAGAACGCCGCGGGCCCCGCCGGCATCGACCTCGACCCGGCGGTCGAGGGGTTCCTGCCGCCGGCCCCCGGGGAGTACCTCGTGAGGGTCCGCGCCCAGCCCCAGTCCTCCAGCGGCGGGCCCGGCTCCTTCTACGTCCTCCACCTCGCCCCGGCCCCCGGCGTCCCCGACGCCCGACGGACCACGGTCGCCATGGATCCCCCCGCGACCCGCTTCCCCGGGGGGCCCGCGGTGACGGTCGTGGCCACGCCCCGGGACGCCTGGGGGGACCCCGTGGGGCCCGGCCTCGCCGTCACCGGCGCCGTCGAGGGAGGGGAGGCGCTCGACTTCGAGGACCTCGGCGACGGGACCTACGCCGCCCCCCTTCCCGCGCCCGGGGGACCGGGCGTGGTCCTCGTCTCCCTCTCCGTCGCCGGGCCCTCCGGGTCCGTGGCCGTCCCGGGGGCGGCGCGCCTGGAGGTGGCCGGGCCCGCGGACGCGGCCCGCTCGACGCTCCGCGCGTCCCCGCGCCGCGTCGAGGCGGACGGGGAATCGACCCTGGAGATCCTCTACGCTCCGAGGGACGCCGCGGGCCGCCTCCTCGGCCCCGGCCTCGACCCGGAGATCCGCTTCGAGGGGGCCCCCGCGGGGACCCTGGGCCCGGTGACGGACCGCCGCGACGGGACCTACGCCGCGACGCTGACGGCGCCGGCCGCGGAGGGGAGCGCCCGCGTCACCGCCGTCCTCTCGGGGGCCCCCACGGGGACCTCGGTCCTCGCCGGCTACGGCTGGGACCTGGCGCTGGTGGCCGCCGACCTCGGGGCCGAGGCCGGGGCCGCGGAGGGGCAGGAGGGGATCTCCCGGCG
>JAKLKS010000284.1 GCA_023150535.1 Planctomycetota bacterium | reverse complement strand
CCTTCGGGGAGGAGCCCTCCGCCCCCGCCCCCTCCGCCCCCGGGGAGGACCTCCCCCCGGCCCGCGGCCCCCTTCCCCCGCCCCGCCCCGAGGCGCCGCGGGCCGAGGGGTCCCGGCGCCCCGGCGAGAGGGAGTTCATCCCGGCGGACCGCCTGCGCGCCTGCCAGGACGCCATCGGCTACCACTTCCGCGACATCGAGTTCCTGCGCAACGCCCTGACCCACTCCTCGGTGAAGACGGAGAACCACCCGAGCAACGAGCGGCTGGAGTTCCTCGGCGACTCCGTCCTCGGGCACATCGTCGCGGAGTACGTCTACCAGCTCCTCCCGGACTACGACGAGGGGGAGATGACGAAGGTGAAGTCGGTGGTCGTCTCGACGCAGGGCCTGGCCGACGTGGCGCAGAAGCTCCGCCTCGACAAGTTCCTCCTCGTCGGGCGGGGGATCTCCATGCGGGGCGTCATCCCGCAGTCCCTCATGGCCAACACCTTCGAGGCGCTCGTCGCCGCCGTCTACCTCGACCGGGGCTTCGAGTGCGCGCGGCTCTACGTCCTCGACCACCTCGGGCCGCCCATCGACGACTGCCTCCAGGACCGCCACCAGAAGAACTACAAGTCGATCCTCCAGCAGATCGCCCAGCGCGACCTCAACTCCACCCCGACCTACAAGGTGCGCAAGGAGGAGGGGCCCGACCACCGCAAGGACTTCGAGGTGGTGGCCGTCGTGGGCGGCTACGAGTTCGAGCCGGCCTGGGGGCCGACGAAGAAGGAGGCGGAGCAGCGGGCCGCCCGCGCCGCCGTCATGTCCCTGACCCAGCGCCTCGGCCGGCAGGGGAAGGACCCCGCCTAGCCGCGGGGATCCCCCCGCGGCGGGGCCGGGGGCGCCCCCCGTGCCGACCCTCCCCTCCCTGCTCGCGCGGGTGGGGGGACTCCCCGCCGTCGCGGCCCTGGCGGGGGCCCTCGCGGAGGGCCGGGCGGCGCCGGTCCGGGGGCTCCACGGGTCCTCCGCCGCGCTGCTCCTGGCCGTCGTCGCGCCCGCGGGCCGGACCGTCCTCGTGGTCGGCTCCGACCCGGAGGAGGCGGCCGCCCTCGAGGAGGACCTGGCGCTGTTCTCGGGGGACCCCGCGGCCGTCGCCTCCTTCCCCGCCTTCGGCTCGAGGGACCCGGTGCACCGTTCCAGGGAGGAGCGGGTCCTCGGGGCGCGCCTCTCGGCCCTGGAGGCCCTGGCGACGCGCGAGGGGGCGCCGCGCTTCCTCGTCGCCCCCGCGGCGGCCCTGCTCGACGGGGTGCCGCCCCCCGCCCGCGTGGCGGCCTGCTTCCGGCGCGTCGCCCCGGGGGACCGGGTGGCGCCGGAGGAGATCGCCCGGGCGCTGGACGCGGCCCGCTTCGCCCGCGTGGCCCGGGCGGAGGGGCCGGGGGAGTGGGCCCTCCGCGGCGGCGTGATGGACGTCTTCCCGCTCGGCCGCGGGGGGCCGGTGCGCGTCGAGTGGTACGGGGACGAGATCGCCTCGGTCCGCCGCTTCGACCCCGCGAGCCAGCGCTCCTTCGGCGAGGAGCCCGGCGGCCGCGTCCTCGACCTCCTGCCGCGGGCCGACCTCGTCGAGGGCGGGGGCGCGACCCTCCTCGACCACCTCCCGGCGGGGTCCGCGACCGCGCTCCGGGACCGGGACCGCATCGAGGAGTGGGTGCGCCGCGTGGCCGGCCACTCCCCCGGCACCGCCGCCGCCTGGGAGCGGGTCGCCGCCGCCCTCCCCGGGAGGGCGGTCCTCGACCTCTCCTCCCTCCCGCCGCGGGAGCGGGGGGAGGTGGAGGAGCCGCTCCGCACCGCCCCCGTCCTCGACACCGCGCGCGACCCGGGCCGGCTCGGGGAGGTCCTCGCGCGGGTCGCCGGGCGGGAGGGGGGGATCCTCGTCCTCGCGGGGAACGCCGCCGAGGCCCACCGCTTCCGGACCCTGCTGGAGGGGCTCGACCCGCCGCCCGCCCCCGCGGGCGGGATCGACGTCGCGGAGGGGATGCTCTCGCGCCCCTTCCGCCTCCCCGGCCTCGGGGTCGCCGTCCTCTCCGCCGACGCCCTCTTCGACCGCCACCGGCTCCGCCGCCCGCTCCCCGCGGTGCGCCGGGAGGGGGCCGCCTCGGCGGCCCCCGTCGACGTCGCCGATCTCCGGCCCGGGGACGCCGTCGTGCACGTCGTCCACGGCATCGCGATCTACCGCGGCCTCGAGCGGGAGGAGCGGCCCGGCGGCGTGCGGGAGTCCCTCGTGCTCGAGTTCCGGGACGACGTGCGCGTCTCCGTGCCCGCCTCCCGGGCCGACCTCGTCCACCGCTACGTCGGCACGAGGGAGACCGCCCCGCGGCTCAGCCGCTACGGGAGCCCCGGGTGGAGGAGGCGGACGGAGGAGGTGGCCGGCGCGGTGGAGGACGTGGCCGCGGAGCTCCTCGAGGTGCAGGCGCTGCGGCGCATGCGCCCGGGCATCGCCCACCCGCCGGACGGCGCCGAGCAGGCGGAGTTCGAGGCCTCCTTCCCCTTCGCCGACACGCCGGACCAGGAGGAGGCGACCCGCGCCGTGAAGGCCGACCTCGTGGCGCCCCGCCCCATGGACCGGCTCCTCTGCGGGGACGTCGGCTTCGGCAAGACCGAGGTCGCCATCCGGGCCGCCTTCAAGTGCGTGCTGGGGGGGCGGCAGGCGGCGGTCCTCGTCCCGACCACGCTGCTCGCGGAGCAGCACCTGGAGACCTTCACCGAGCGGTTCGCCGGGTGGCCCGTCACGGTGGAGTGCCTCTCCCGCTTCCGGTCGAAGGCGGAGCAGAGGGCCATCGTGGAGCGCACGCGGCAGGGGGGCGTGGACGTGCTCGTGGGCACCCACCGGCTGCTCCAGCCCGACGTGGAGTTCCGCGACCTCGGCCTCGTGGTGGTGGACGAGGAGCAGCGCTTCGGCGTGGAGCACAAGCAGAGGCTCCGGTCGCTCCGCGCCACGGTGGACGTGCTCACCATGACGGCGACCCCCATCCCGCGGACGCTCCACATGGCGATGCTCGGCCTGCGCGACGCGAGCAACCTGGAGACCCCGCCCGAGGGGCGGCAGGCCATCGAGACCGAGGTGCGGGCCTGGGGCGCGGGGTGGGTGCGGGAGGCGGTGCTCCGGGAGCTCGACCGCGGCGGGCAGGTCTACTTCGTGCACGACCGCGTGGCGAGCCTCGCCTCGGCGGCGGCGCTCCTGCAGGAGGCGGTGCCCGAGGCCCGCATCGCCGCGGTCCACGGGCAGATGCACGAGGACGACATCGAGGACGCCATGCTCCGCTTCGCGCGCGGCGCCGTGGACGTGCTGGCGGCGACGAGCATCGTCGAGAACGGCCTCGACTTCCCCAACGCCAACACGATGATCATCGACCGGGCCCACCGCTTCGGCCTCGCCGACCTCCACCAGCTCCGGGGGCGGGTCGGGCGCGGGGCCCACCGCGCCTGGTGCTACCTCGTGCTGCCCGAGGGCCCGGTCGCCACGGACGCGGAGAGGCGGGTCCGCGCCATCGAGGAGTACGCGGGCCTGGGGGAGGGCTACCGCGTCGCCCTCCGGGACCTCGAGATCCGCGGCGCCGGGAACCTCCTCGGCCACCAGCAGTCGGGCCACATCGCCACCGTGGGCTACGAGATGTACTGCCGCCTGCTGGAGGCCGCGGTGCGCCGCCTGCGCGGCCTGCCCCCGCCGGAGCTGCGGGAGTGCACCGTCGACCTCCCGGGCCCCGCCTCGCTCCCCCCCTCCTACGTGGCCGACGTGCGGGAGCGCATCGGCGTCTACCGCCGCTTCGCCCGCGCCGCCTCGGCGGCGGAGGTGGAGGCGGCGACGGCCGACCTCCGGGACCGCTTCGGGGCTCCCCCCGCGGAGGCGGCGGCGCTGGCCGACCTCGCCCGGGCGCGGGTCGCCGCCGCGGCGGCGGGGGCCGACCTCTGCTGGCAGCCGGAGCCGGACCGGGTGGCGCTCCGGGCCTCCGATCCCCCGGCCCTCGCCCGGGCGCTCGCGGGGCTCGGCCCGCGGGTCCGCCGGGTGGACGAGCGGACCTTCCACCTGCTCCTCCCCGGGGACCTCCCCCCGACGGGGATCCCTGGGTGGCTGGCCCGGGTCCTGGGGGCGCCCGCCGCCCCCGGCGCCCCCCCCGCCGCCCCGCGCCCGAGGCCCAATTCGTTCGGGCGCGGGGGAGGTCGGCGGTAGGTTCCCTCCGTGATCCGCCCCCCGGCACCGTCCCGAATCCTCCCCCTCCTCCCCGCGCTGCTCCTCGCCGCGGCGGTGCCGTCCTGCTCCTCCCCCCCGGAGCTCGAGGGGGCCGCCGCCGCCCGCTCCCGCGGCGCGCTGGTGGAGGCGGCCGGGGAGGAGCGCGGCGCCCCCGCCTCCCCCGCGGCGGCGGTGGACCCCTGGCTCAACGACACCCGCGAGATGGCCTTCGTGAACGGCTCGGTCATCACGCTGCGCGAGGTCCGCCACGCCATGGGGCCGGCCTACGAGCAGTACCTCGACCGCCGCGAGGAGCTGGCCGCCTTCGTCAACGCCCGCGTGAAGGACCTCGTGCTGCGCCGCCTCGTCATCGAGGAGGGGAAGCGGATCGGGTTCGCCTCCTCCGACGAGGACCTGGAGCGGGAGACGGAGCGTGCGGAGCGCAAGGCGGCGGAGGCGGGGTCGACGCTGGAGCAGACGCTCCGGGACCTGGGCATGACCCGGCGGGAGTGGGACGACCGGACCCGCGACGACATCCTCTACCAGCGCGCGCTCTTCTACTTCACCGGCCAGTTCCCCGACAGGTTCTACGCCGAGGACCGCTACCGGCCCGCCGTGGACTTCTAC
>JAKLKS010000283.1 GCA_023150535.1 Planctomycetota bacterium | reverse complement strand
CCCGGCCGGTGCGGGAGCGGCGGAGCGCCGGGGCGGCGGCCGCCGCCGCGCGGCCCGCGGCGCCGGCGGCGGAGCCCGGCCTCCCCTGGGAGAGCCTCGGCGGCTTCCGCCTGCTGCGGGCGCTCGCCTCGGGCGGCATGGGGGTCGTCTACGAGGCGGTGCAGGAGCCCCTCGGGCGCCGGGTGGCCCTCAAGGTCCTCCGCAACGAGATGCGCTCCTCCCCCGAGGCGCGGGAGCGGTTCCGCCGCGAAGCCCAGGCCGTGGCCCGCCTCCGCCACCGCCACATCATCTCCGTCATCGACGCGGGGGAGGACCGCGGCACCCTCTGGATCGCCATGGACCTCGTGGAGGGGCGGGGGCTCGACGCGCTCCTGCGCGAGGCGGCCGCCCGGGGGAAGGGGGTGCCGCCCGCCCGGGCGGCGCGGTGGTGCGCCGCCCTCGCGCGGGCCCTGGACTACGCCCACGGGAAGGGGATCGTCCACCGGGACGTGAAGCCGGGGAACGTCTGGATCGCCCCCGACGGGGAGCCGCTGCTGCTCGACTTCGGCGTCGCCCGCGCGCCGGCGGACGGGGCGCCGACCCTCACCACGGCCTTCGTCGGCTCGGTCCCCTACGCCTCCCCGGAGCAGCTCGCCGGGAGGAAGGTGGACGGGCGCACCGACGTCTACGGGCTCGGCGTCACCCTCTACCAGTGCCTCACCGGGGTGCTCCCCTTCGACGGGGAGACCGTGGACCGGGTCATCCACCGGGTCCTCCACGAGGAGCCGTCCCCGCCGCGGCGGCGCAACCCCTCGGTCCCCGCCGACCTCGACGTGGTGGCCATGAAGGCGCTGGAGAAGGACCCGGAGGCCCGCTACGCCTCGGCGGGGGAGTTCGCCGCCGACCTCGAGGCGGTGCTCGAGTTCCGCCCCGTGAAGGCGCGGCCCCCGGGGCCGGTGCGGCGCCTGAGGGCCTTCGCCCGGGCGCGGCCCGCCCTGGCGACGGCGCTCGGGGCCCTCCTCCTCGGCGGGGCCGGCCTCGGCCTCCTCGCGGCGCAGAGGGAGGCGGCGGAGGAGCGGCGGGTGCGGGAGGAGGCGGCGGGGGAGGTGGCCCAGGCGCGGGAGCACCTCGACGCCTTCCGGCGGCGCCGGGAGGAGGCGGACCGCCTCGAGCGGGAGGTGGCGGGCCTCAGGGACCTCCTCTCCTCGAGGTGGATGGATCCCGCGGCGGTGGCGTCCCTGGACCGGGGCGAGGACGCCCTCCACGCCCTGCGCCGGGAGCGGGAGGCGGACTTCCACGCGGTCCTCGATCACCTCCGCCGCGCGGAGCGCCTCGACCCCGCCTCGGGGGGGGCGGAGGAGGTGAGGGCGCGGCTCTACCTCGAGAAGTGGCGGGACGCCGACGCCGGGAAGGACGCCCCGGCCGCGGAGTTCTACCGGTCCCTGGCGCGGCAGGGGGACCCCACGGGGGCGATCACCCGGGAGGCCCTGGGGGCGGCCACGGTGGACTTCGAGAGCGACCCCCCGGGTGCGGAGGTCCACCTCTTCCGGTGGCGGGAGCAGGCGGAGGTCGTCCCCGGCGGGGAGCGGCGCCTCGTGCCCGTGCCCGCGGGGAAGGGGGAGGCGGAGCCGGGGGGGCCGGCCCCGGGGACGACCCTGCTGCGCGTGGCGAGGGGTGCGGGGAGCGTCGAGGCGGGGGAGTTCCTGCTGCGCCTCGCGGGGAGGCCCGTCGAGGGGCTCCTGCTGGTCGTCGAGGGGGCGGGGGAGGTGCGCCCCCTCGATCGCCTCGCGGCCGTGGACGGGAGGGCGGTGGGGGACGGCTGGGACCTCGACGAGATCCGCCGCGGGGCGGAGGGGGGCGCCGGGGGGGAGCGGACCTTCACCTTCGAGCGGGAGGGGCGGGAGTTCGCCGCGAGGGGGCGGGACCTCGATTCCCTCGGCCTGCGGGTCCTCCCCGCGCGGGAGGCGGCGGAGCGGGGGGGGATCCCGGCCACGGCCTGGAGCGGGGGGAGGGCGCGGGAGGTGGTGCTGCCCGCGGGGCTCGAGGTCCGGGCCGGGGCCTCCTTCCCGGTGCCCGGGGCCGCCTCCCTCCTCGGGCGGGCGCCCGTCCGGGGGTGCCGGCTGGAGCCCGGGGGCTGGCTCGTCCTCCTGCGGCTCGAGGGGTGCGAGGAGGCCCGGGTGCACTTCGTCCCCGCGGCCGGGTCCTCCGCCACCCAGGGGGTCCGCCTCCTGCCCCGGGGCTCGACGCCGCCGGGCTTCGTCCGCATCCTCCCGGGCGCACCGGGGGCGGCGGAGTTCCTCCTCCAGGAGAGGGAGGTGACCTGCGCGGAGTACCTGGAGTTCCTCAACGACCCGGCCACCCTCCGGCGCCTGGACGCGGGGGAGGCCCCCCCCCTCGTCCCCCGCAGCCGCCAGGAGGGGCCCATGGCGGCCCGGGGGGCCGACGGCCTCTTCCCCGTCCCGCCGGGCTGGGCGCCGGACTGGCCGGTCATCGGCGTCTCCTTCGAGGACGCGCTGGCCTACGCCGCCTGGCGCACCGCCCGGGACCGCCCGCTCGGGGGGCGGGGGGAGTACGGGCTCCCGGACATCGAGCAGTGGGTGCGGGCCGGGGGGAACGGGGACCGGCTCCACGCCTTCGGGAACCGGTTCCGGCCGGGATGGGTGAAGTCCTGCTTCTCCCGGCCGCGGGCCTACCCGGAGCCGGTCCTGCGCTTCCCGCGGGACCTCTCCCCGACGGGGGTCTTCGACATGGCCGGCGGCGCGGCGGAGTGGATCGACGACTGGTACGACGGGCCCCGGGGGCTGCGCCGGGTGGCGGGAGGGTGCTGGGCCTGGGCCGATCCGGTCCAGTTCCGGCTCTGGGGCGGAATCGGGTGGTACCCTTCCCACGCCGGGGGCGAGGCCGGGTTCCGGCTCGTCCTCCGGGAGCGGAAGGAGGGGCGTTGAGCGCGGCGACGGGCCTGCCGGACCTGCTCCAGGTCCACCGCGGGCGGATCGAGACCATGGTCCGCTTCGAGGCCCGGGGGCTGCTCCGCTTCGAGACCGAGGAGGACCTGGTCCAGGGCATCCTGGCTCGGGCCCTGGAGCGGGGGGGCTCCTTCGCCTACCGGGACGACCCCTCGTTCTTCTCCTGGATCCGGCGCACCGCCGAGTCCTACCTCGCCGACCGCCGGGCCCACTGGGGGGCGCTCAAGCGGCGCGCGGGGCGGGTGCTCCGGCTGACCCAGGGGGGAGGGGAGCCCTCGCCGGGGTCGGTCCGGGAGCCCCCCTCGGACGCCACGGGCCCCTCGACCTTCGCCTCGCGGCGGGAGCAGATCGGCCTCGTCATGAAGGCCCTCGACCTCCTCCTCCCGAAGGACCGGGACCTCGTCCGGTGGAGCGCCGACGGCGTGGACGTGGAGGAGACGGCCCGCCGGCTCGGCCTGGGCTACGAGGCCGCGGGGAAGGCGCGCCAGCGGGCGCTGGACCGGTTCCGGAAGTCCTTCGAGCTGGTGAGCGGGAGCGGCCTGGCCCGCCCTTGACGCCCCGCGGCGGCGGATAGGATGGGAGCGGTCCAGGGGGAATCGCCATGAACGCCGCCCGCCGCCTCGCCGCCGCCTTCGTCCTGGCGTCGCTGGCCGCACCCGCCGCCGCCGCCGGGGAGGGGGAGGGGAGCCCGGCCCCCGCGAAGGAGGCCCCCGCGAAGGCGCCCGCGGCGAAGGACGAGCCGGGGAAGTCCGGCGGGCCGAAGCCCGCGGCCGCGAAGCAGGGCGACGCCGCGAAGGCCGGCGCCGGGAAGGCCGC
Organism: Planctomycetota bacterium; assembly: GCA_023150535.1. Classification (GTDB taxonomy): domain Bacteria; phylum Planctomycetota; class JAJSAM01; order JAJSAM01; family JAKLKS01; genus JAKLKS01. The sequence goes on along the minus strand of JAKLKS010000283.1, from coordinate 1,073 downwards.
CGCCCCCGCCCCCGCCGCGGCGGCCCGCCGGACCCCGCGCACGAAGCGGGAGGCGCTGGCCGTCCTCGACTCCCTCGAACTCTCGGTCGCCTGGGAGGACCTCCCGCTCCGGGACGCGGTGGAGCACCTCTCCACGGTCACCGGCGTGAACCTCGTCCTCGGCCCCGCCCTCCTCAAGGAGGGGGACCTCGACGTCCGGAAGGTGACGCTGAAGCTCCGCGGGGTCACCGCGAAGCAGGTGCTGGAGTTCCTCGTCGAGGGGCAGGGGCTCGCCGTCGGCTTCCGGACCGGGGTCCTCCTCGTGACCACGGTGAAGGAGGCCCGCGGGGCCCCGGTGCTGAAGCTCCACCCGGCGGGGGACTTCACCTTCGTGCTCCGGGACTTCCCCGGCCCGGAAATGGAGCTGCGCCCCGCGGGCGCGGAGACCGCCGAGCCGGAGCGGACGGAGACGAAGCACCCCTTCTCCGACCTCGAGGAGATCGTGGCCCTCATCAAGGACAACACGGGGAGCGGGACCTGGGAGGACGAGGGGGTCTCGGTCTCGACCATGGGGGAGTGGATCGTCGTCCGCCAGTACGAGGACGTCCAGGCGGAGGTGGCGAAGCTCCTCGCGCTCCTCAGGGCCGCCCGGTAGCGTCGCTTCGTTCGTCCGCCTGCCGGCTTCCGCCGCCGCCGCCGGCCTGCTACCCTCTTCCCCCATGAGCGACCCCCGCCCCGGGAAGAGGAGCCGGATCGACGAGGCGCTCCGGGCCAAGGGGGTACGCCTCACGGGCCCGCGGCGCGTCATCCTCGAGGCGGCCCTCCGCATGAGGGGCCACTTCACCGCGGAGGAGCTCCTCGACCGCCTCCACCAGGAGGGCGTCCCCGCCTCCAAGGCGACCCTCTACCGCACGCTGGGGCTCCTCGTCGAGAAGGGCCTGCTGGAGCCGCGGGAGTTCGAGCGCGGGTCGCTCCGCTACGAGACCGCCTCGGGCGAGGACCACCACGACCACATGATCTGCACCGGCTGCGGCACGGTGCACGAGTTCATGGACGAGGACATCGAGCGCCTCCAGGAGGAGGCCTGCGCCCGC
>JAKLKS010000282.1 GCA_023150535.1 Planctomycetota bacterium | reverse complement strand
CCCCGCGCCGCCGGTGGCGGCGCGAGTCCGTGGAGCAGGGGCGGACCCGATGCCCGGAGGGAATGGGAGTACCCACAGGAAGCAGCGAGGGACCCCGTCACGGCCCCATGGCGTCTTGATCGCGCATCACGGTCCGCCGCCCGTTAGCATGGCCGCAGGAGCCGTCCCCCCGCGGAGGTCCCCATGGCCCAGCCTTCGATCGTCTCCTGCCCCGGTTGCGGCAAGCGCTACTCCATCCCCGAGGGGGCGGCCCCCGGGCAGTTCCAGTGCCAGGACTGCTCCTCCGTCGTGGCCTACGGGCAGGCGGCCGGTTCGCCGGCCGGCGGAGGGAAGCCCCACGGCCCCGCGACGGCGAAGCACGCGGGCCGCGCCGCGGCGGCGCGCCGCAAGGTCCAGGCGCGCCACGCCGCCGAGGAGGAGGAGGACGACGACCGCGGGCGCCGCCACGCGCCCCACGGCCCCCCGAAGCAGCACCACGACGCCATGCCCTACATCCTCGGCATCGTGACCCTCGCCATCCTGGCGGGGGGAGCGGTCTTCCTGTTCCAGAAGTCGCGCAGGGAGGAGCCGAAGGTGGCCTCCTCGGATGCCCGGAAGAAGAAGGGGTCCGGGGAAGTGGTGGAGGAGGCCGGGGAGGCCCCCGTGGACGAGGGAGCCGCCGGCGGGGCCTCCAAGGCCCCCCCGCCTCCTCCTCCCGCCGCCGCGCCGCCCCCCGCGGCTCCGCCTCCCGCCGGCGGGGGCCTGCGCGCCGAGCCCAAGGCGAAGGGGGCGGCTCCCCCGGAGAAGTTCGAGCCCGCCGCGAACCCGCCCGAGGGGGGGAACTACGGGAAGAGCCAGGGCGAACTCCTCATGATGCTGAAGAAGGAGCGCGGCTCCGTCGTCGTCCCCCTGGAGCACCTGCCCGACACCGGGCCCGACCTCCGGACGAGGATCGACGCCGACGTGGCCCTGATCTCCGATCCCAACACCGGTTCCGACGCCCTCCACGCCATCGACCGCCTGGCCAAGGTCGGCCGCCCGGCCATCCCCCGGGTGCTGGCGGCGACGGCGGGCCTGGACTTCTCGAAGTACAAGGACATCCGCGAGGCCCTGGACCCCTGCAAGGTGGCGGATGCCGTGGACGCGGTCCTCAAGAAGATCACCGCCTACGACAAGATCCCCGACCTCCAGTTCTCCCCGACGGGGGACCTGTCCGCCTACCCCAAGGCGGTGGAGGACTGGTACATCTGGTGGTTCTCCAACGGCTACCGCCGGGCGACCTTCTACAAGCCCGCCGAGGAGGTCGAGGATTCCCTCTAGCCGGGAGCGGGGGACCGGCCCCGCCGCCTCCGCGGCGTCCTGACCGGTCCCGGCATACACTTCCGGGATGTCCGCCTTCAGGCTCCGCACCGACCTCGTCCCCCGGGGGGACCAGCCCGCCGCCATCGAGGCCCTCGTCGAGGGGGCGCGGCGCGGGCCCGGCCACCAGGTGCTGATGGGGGTCACCGGGAGCGGGAAGACCTTCACCGTCGCCCACGCCGTGGAGCGGCTCGGCCTCCCGACGCTGGTGATGGCCCCCAACAAGACGCTGGCGGCCCAGCTCCACGCCGAGTTCCGGGAGCTCTTCCCCGAGAACGCGGTGGAGTACTTCGTCTCCTACTACGACTACTACCAGCCCGAGGCCTACATCCCGTCGACGGACACCTACATCGAGAAGGACGCCAGCATCAACGAGCGCATCGACCGCCTCCGCCACAGCGCGACCCGCAGCGTGCTCGAGCGCCCGGACGTCCTCGTCGTCGCCACGGTGTCCGCCATCTACGGCCTCGGCTCCCCGGGCTCCTACGGGGGGATGGGGGTGCGGGTCGCGGCGGGGGACGCGCTCGACAGGGACGACTTCCTCCGCGCCCTGGCCCGCATCCAGTACCGACGCCAGGACCTGGAGCTCGGCCGCGGCGGCTTCCGCGTCCGCGGGGACACCGTGGACGTCTTCCCCGTCTACGAGGACGACCGGGTGGTGCGCGTGCGCTTCTTCGGCGACGCGGTGGAGGGGATCTCCCTCGTGGACCCGCTCACGGGCGAGGTGCGGGGGACCCCGGGCGAGGCGACCGTCCTCCCGGCCAGCCACTTCGTGACCCCCAAGGACCGGGTGGCGGCCGCCGCCGACGCCATCGAGGCGGAGCTGGAGGCGCGCCTCCGGGAGTTCCAGGCGGCCCGCAAGCCCGTGGAGGCGGACCGGCTCGAGCGCCGCACCCGCCACGACCTCGAGCTGCTCCGGACCATCGGGTTCTGCCCCGGCATCGAGAACTACTCCCGCCACCTCGACGGCCGGGCCCCGGGGGAGCCGCCGGCCACCCTCTTCTCCTACTTCCCCCCCGACGCGCTGGTGGTGGTGGACGAGAGCCACGTGACGATCCCCCAGATCGGCGGCATGTACCGCGGGGACCGGGCCCGCAAGGAGACGCTGGTGGAGTTCGGGTTCCGGCTCCCCTCGGCGCTGGACAACCGGCCGCTGCGGTTCGAGGAGTGGGAGCGGCTCCTCGGCCGCGTGCTCCACACCTCGGCCACCCCCGGCCCCTGGGAGACGGAGAAGGCGGGCGGGCGGGTCGTGGAGCAGATCATCCGGCCGACCGGGCTCGTCGATCCGGCGGTGGAGGTCCGCCCGGCGCGGGGGCAGGTGGACGACCTCCTCGCCGAGGCCCGGGCCGTCGCGGGCCGGGGCTTCCGCGTCCTCGTGACGACCCTGACCAAGCGGATGGCCGAGGAGCTGACCGAGTACCTCGGCGAGGCGGGCATGAAGGTCCGGTACCTCCACGCCGACGTGGAGACGCTGGAGCGGTCGGAGATCCTCCGGGACCTGCGCCTGGGGGTCTTCGACGTCCTCGTGGGGATCAACCTGCTGCGCGAGGGGCTCGACCTGCCGGAGGTGGCCCTCGTGGCCATCCTCGACGCCGACCGGGAGGGGTTCCTCCGGAGCGAGCGCTCCCTGGTCCAGACCTTCGGGAGGGCCGCGCGCAACGTGGAGGGGCGGGTGATCCTCTACGCCGACGCGCTGACGGATTCCATGAGGCGCGCCATCGAGGTGACCGACCGCCGCCGCCGCCTCCAGGTCGCCTCCAACGCCGCCTCCGGCGTCGTGCCCCGCACCATCGCCACCCCGGTCCGGGACCTCATGGCGGTCCCCGGCGGGGAGGAGGGGGAGGGGGGCGCCGCCGCCGCGCCGGCCCTCTCCCCGCGGGAGCGGGCGGCCCGCATCGCGACCCTCCGCAGGGGCATGCACGCCGCCGCCGCGCGCCTGGAGTTCGAGGAGGCGGCCCGCCTCCGCGACGAGGCGCTCCGCCTGGAGCGCGAGGAGATCGGGGCGTGAGCGGGGGGGCGCTCCCCCCGGAGGTGGAGGCGAAGGCGGCGGCGCTCCCGCGCGCCCCCGGGGTCTACCTCTTCAAGGACGGGCAGGGGCGGGTCCTCTACGTGGGCAAGGCGGCCGACCTGCGCGCCCGGGTCCGCCAGTACGCCGCCGGCGGCGACGGGCGGGCCCAGGTCCCGCACTTCCTCGCGCGGACCCGGGACCTGGACTTCCTCGTGACGCGCACCGCCGCCGAGGCGCTCCTCCTCGAGAACGCGCTCATCAAGCGCCACCGGCCGCCCTGGAACGTGCGCCTGCGGGACGACAAGGCCTACCCCTGCCTGCGCCTCGACCTCCGCCACCGCTTCCCCCGCATGACGGTGGTGCGGCGGTTCCGGCAGGACGGCGCGCTCTACTTCGGCCCCTTCGCCGACGCGGGCGCCCTCCGGGGGGCGATGCGCGCCCTCCGCACGGTCTACCCGCTCCGCTCCTGCTCCGACCGGAGCCTGGAATCGAGGGACCGCCCCTGCCTCTACTTCGAGATCGGCCGCTGCAACGCCCCCTGCGTGGGGCTCGCGACGGAGGAGGCCTACGGCGCCCTCGTGGCGGAGGTGGTGCGCATCCTCCGCGGCGGGGGGCGGGAGCTCCTCGCGGACCTCCGCCGGCGCATGGAGGAGGCGGCCGCCGCCACGCGGTTCGAGGAGGCGGCGCGCCTGCGCGACCGCATCGACGCCATCGCGAAGACCGTGGACCGCCAGTCCGTGGCCGGGGCGGACGGGATCGACCGGGACGCCGTGGCCTTCCGGCGGGAGGGGGACGCCTGGCAGGCCGGGGTCCTCTTCTTCCGGCAGGGGGGGATCGCCTCCTTCCGCCGCCACCGGCTGCCCGTGGCCTCCGGGGGGGGGGACGGCGACGGGGAGGCCCTGGCCGCCTTCCTCTCGCAGTTCTACGAGCGGGGGAAGGCGGTGCCGGCGGAGGTGCTGGTGCCCGTCGAGCCCGCGGGGCGGGGGCTCCTCGAGGAGGTCCTGTCGGGCCGCCGCGGGAGCCCGGTCCACGTGAGGGTCCCCGCCCGGGGCCTCGCGCGCGACCTGCTCCTCCACGCGGAGCGGAACCTGCTGGCGGCGCTGCGATCGGCCGATCCCTCGGCCGAGGACGAGCGGGCGGCGGCGGCGCTGGCGGCGCGCCTGGGGCTCGCGGCGCCGCCCTCGCGCATCGAGTGCATCGACGTCTCCAACCTCGGGGAGAGGGACAAGGTGGCGTCGCGCGTGGTGATGGAGGGGGGGGCGATCCAGTCCGGGGAGTCCCGGACGCTCCTCATCCGCTCCGTGGAGGGGCAGGACGACTTCGCGGCCATGCGGGAGGCGGTGGCGCGGCGGCTGCGGAACCGGGAGGACTTCGGGGAGCCGCCCGATCTCCTCCTCCTCGACGGTGGAAGGGGGCAGCTGGAGGCGGGGCTCAGGGGGGCGGGCGACGCCGGGGGCGCGGCGCCGGCCATGGCGGGGCTCGCCAAGGCCCGGCCGGAGCGGGAGGGGGACGGGGCGCGGGAGAGGGTGTTC
>JAKLKS010000281.1 GCA_023150535.1 Planctomycetota bacterium | reverse complement strand
GGCCCCCCCGGCGCGGCCCCAGGCGGTGCGGGGGGGGGGGGGCGGCGGCGCCAGCGCCGCCGGGAGGGGGCACTCCTCGGGCAGGGGGAGACCGTCGGGAAGGGTCCGGGTCACGGTTCGGTGGAGAGTCCACCACCGGGGGCCCGGGGCGGCAAGAACTCAGAGGCTGTGAGCCGATCCCGCGCGCCCTCCGCGGGCCCCGTCGCGGCGCGGCTCTTCGTTGCCCGTCGTCGTCATGTCCCCTGGACATGACTCCTCCTCGCGCCTCGATCCGCCTGCGCCGGGACCCGAGGGGGGCACGGGGGATCGGCTCACGGCCTCTCAGGGGCGCCGGAGCGGGCGCCTCACCTCGACGACCACCCCCGTCACGCCCTCGAGGCCCGGTTCGAAGCGGCGGAGGCGGGGGCCTCCCTCCTCCTCCACGAAGACGAGGTCCCCCGCCGCGGGGGCGGCGTCCCCCCGGACCACGATGGTGTCCCCGGGGAGGACCTCCGGCGGGAACCCCTCGCCGGGCGCGGGAAGCAGGCGGGAGGCGGGGGCCTCCGCCGACCGCTGCACCAGGCCGGGGCCGGCCTCGATGACCCGGCGGCGCTCCTCCTCGGGCAGGGAGGCGAGCACTTCCCGGGTGCGGCTCTCGAAGGTGGGGAGGTCGGGGGAGGAGCGGGCGAGGCCGAGGAGGCGATCGATGACCTCCACGATGGAGGCGCCGATGCTCTGGGGGCGGTGCTCCCCGACCCGGTGGGGGAGGGAGGCGGGTTGGAGGAGCCAGAGGGAGGTGGGGAAGAGGGCCTCGGCGGTGCGCTCCCGCATCTGCCTCTCGAGCGCGGCCTGCCGGTGGAGGAGTTCCACGGACCGGCGCAGCTCGTCCGGGGCCCGGTCCAGGTGGGCCCGGTGGAGGGCCTCCTTCTCGTCGAGGGAGAGGGCGGCGGCCAGCCTCCGGACCACCCGGTCGGAGGGGGCGGGCTTCTTCCCGGATTCGAGGAGCGAGATGTAGGAGCCCGTGAGGTGGCACTGCTCGGCGAGGGCGGCCTGGGTCAGGCCGGACCTCTCCCGGGCCTCGCGAAGGTAGGCGGCGAAGGGGCCTGCGGGCATGGGCACTCCTGGCTGGAACGGGGGGGCTTCCCTTTGAACCCGCGTCCCGGGGATTCGTACTAACTGGTTAGACGAAGGACCCGGGCGATTCCTCTTGACTAACTGGTTAGGACATGATACCATACTTCCGACGCACAGGCGACGGGGCCAGCGGGCATGGTGCCCGGAAGGCACCCGCCGGGGTCCTCAAAGTCCGGCGCAAACGGGAACAGGCAGGACGCGACCGGACCTCGGGGTGGCCCTGGCCCCGTCCATCTCCCCTCGCTCGGGCGCTGTCGGAGGAACCGACATTTCGGCGGAATGTGGCGAAATTCGATGGGTGTGGCGGAATAAGGGGAGGGTCCGTTCGCCGGTGTCTGAATGGATGAAAGTCATAAGGCATTGACAATAAATAGAATATGGATGAGGAGGCCACGATGACCGGAATACTGTCGGTCCTCCTCCTTCTGGCACTCCCTTTGTTCTAGGGCCCCCCATCGGGCGACGGATGACTTCTCCGGAGGGTGGCCATGAACGCGAGGTTGCTGAGGAACCTGACGGCAGCCTCCCTCCTGATGCTGGCCTCCGGTCTCCTCGCATCGACCTCCCCCGCCCTCGCTCTCGGTGAGGAGACGAAGAAGGAGGAGGCGAAGAAGGTCGAGAAGGAGGACCGCCCGACGGTCGACGCCACGCAGGTCTACTTCGGCAAGGCGGCCACCTGCAAGTCGCCCGCCACCGTGGATGCCGACCAGGTCTTCCGGGCCATCCCCGAGTACAAGACCATCCTCGCCGACAAGTTGACCGAGGCCGACGCGCGGTACTCCCTCCTCATGGTGAAGGCCACGAAGAAGTTCCGCGCCGCCATCGAGGCCGCCGCCACCGGCGGCGGCTACGACCTGGTGGGAAACACGGGCTCCGTCACCTGGCCCGGCCACGACGTCCCCGACATCACCGCGTCCGTCCTCCAGAAGGTCGAAGAGGCGGAGAAGGCCCGCTAGCCGGCACCCGCCACCGCCGGCCCGCACGAGGCGAACCCCATGCGCAGCATCCCGACGTGGAGACTCCGTGCCTGCCTGGCCGCGGCCCTCCTGGCCGCCGCGGCCGGGAGTCCCGCGGTCCGCGCCGAGGAGGCTCCGCCCGGACCGGTCCCGGCACCGGCCCCGGCGCCGTCCGCCGCGCCCGGAGCGCCCGCCCCTGCGCCCCACCCCGCCCCCGGCCCCGCCGGGCAGGAGGGGATCCCCATCACCTTCACCGAGGACCGGGTCCAGTCCCCCGACGGATGGGTGGTCTGGTACTACAGCGTGAACTTCGTCGATCCCAAGGTCCTCCGCGCCGAACTCGACCTCTGGAAGACGAAGGACGCGAAGATCGAGCCCATGGCCGGCGCCACGGGCCAGCCGACGAACCTCCTCCGCATCCAGGAGCGCGCGGAGAACCTCCCCCTCCTCGAGAAGATGCTGGAGGTCCTCGACCAGCCCCAGCCCCAGGTGCTCGTGCGGGCGAAACTCGTGGAGGTCACCTACTCCGGCAAGCTCGAGTGGGGCGTCGAGGCCACCTACACCGCCCCCTCGGAGACCTTCTTCCAGGGGGCCGCGGCCGTCTTCAACCCCGAGGCCTACCTCAACGCGAGCAGCACGCGGCCCTTCCAGGGGACCACCGTCACCAGCGGGCTCCAGGGGGACAGCGCGCTCCGCTACGGGAACCTGGACATGATCATCCGCACCCTCAAGAGCCGGGGGAAGGCGGAGATCATGGGGGAGCCGAACGTGCTCGCCACCCAGGGGCAGAAGGCGACCATCAAGGCCGGCGAGGACGTCCCCATCCAGCAGTCCAACCTCTCGGGCACCACCCTCATCGTCTCCACCCGGTTCGAGCCCACCGGCATCGAGCTCGAGATCACCCCGGAGCTCATCGGGAAGGACGCCGTGCGGATGAAGCTCAAGGAGAAGTTCTCCGCCGTCACCGGCTTCGTCGTCGGGCAGGGGGGCGTCCAGAACCCCATCATCAACAAGCGCGAGGCGGAGACGGTCCTCACCATCCGCGACGGCGCGACCCTCGTCGTCGGCGGCCTCCAGTCCAAGCGGGAGATCGAGAACGAATCCGGCATCCCGCTCCTCATGGACATCCCCGTCCTCGGCTGGTTCTTCTCCTCCCAGTCGGTCGAGGAGGTGAAGACGGAGCTGTTCTTCATCGTCACCCCCGAGATCATCCGCGGTTCCTACAACGAGGGGCTCATCCGCCCGCCCTCCGAGAAGGGGCGCCTGGATCGGCTGGAGAAGTAGCGGCCGCGCGCCCCCGCGGGGCAGACTGTCGCGGACATGACGAACGTCGTCCTCGACCTGCCCTACGTGCCGGTCCCGCCGGGACGGGGGCGGATCTGGCCCCTCCTCCTCGGGTGGTACGCCCCCTGGCTCCTGCGCGGGCGGTTCGGGGTGCGGAGGACCTCCTTCCACGGGGTCGAGCGGCTGCGGGCCTCGCTCCGGAGCGGCCACGGGGTCCTCCTCGCCCCCAACCACTGCCGCGAGGAGGACCCCTTCGTCGTCGGCCTCCTCTGCCGCCGCGCCGGCACCGCCCCCTACACCATGGCGAGCCGCCACATCTTCGAGGGGGGCGGGCTCGTCCCCTTCCTCCTCACGCGCGCGGGGGCCTTCAGCGTCCACCGGGAGGGGATCGACCGGGCGGCGGTGAACACCGCCATCGACCTCCTCGAGGAGGGGCGCCGCCCGCTCGTCCTCTTCGGCGAGGGGCACATCGCCCGCACCAACGACCGGCTGAACCTCCTCCAGGAGGGGGTCTCCCTCATCGCCCGCACCGCCGCCCGCCGCCGGACGAAGGCCGGGGCGCCGGGCGGGGTCCTCGTGCACCCCGTGGCCATCCGCTACCGGATCCTCGGCGACGCCGCCGCGGCCCTGGAGCGGCCGCTCTCGGAGATCGAGGAGCGGATCGGGCTCCGCCGGGACCCCTCCCTCGGGCCCGGGGACCGCGTCCGGCGCATCGGGTCCGCGCTCTTCGAGGAGAAGGAGCGGGAGATCCTCGGCGGGCGGGGGGAGGGGGACTTCGCCTCCCGGCAGGGGCGGCTCGTGGAGGCCCTCCTCCGCCCCCTCGAGGAGGAGTGGACCGACGGCCCCGCGGAGGGCGGCATCTACGGCCGGGTGAAGCGGCTGCGCACGCTCCTCCTGGCGGGGATGATCGGGGGGGCCGTGGACGACGCGGAGCGGGCCCGGCGGTGGCGGCAGCTCGACGCCGCCGACCTCGCGCTGCGGATCTCCCTCTACCCCCCGGAGTACCTCGAGGACGACCCCTCGCCGGAGCGGCTGCTGGAGACGGTGGAGCGGCTGGAGGAGGACCTGACCGGGACCCTCCGGGTCCACGCCGCGCTCTCGGCGGAGGCGACGGTGGGGGAGGCGATCCCGGTCGACCCGGGGCGCACGGACCGCGGCGGGGAGGACCCTCTGCTCGCCGCCGTGGCGGCGGACCTGCGGAGCCTCCTCGGGATCGCGGACGGGAACGGGACGGCGTGACGGCCGGGGTGCCGGTCCTCCGGGCGGGACTGGTGGCGGGGGGGCTCGCGCTCTGGTTCCTCACCCAGCGGGCGCTGGGGCGGCGGCTGCCCGCGGCGGGTTCGGCGCCGCTCGAGGACCCGGTGCACCGGTGGACGGAGCGGTGGAACGCGGCGCTGCGGAACGACCCGCGGGCGGCGGACCGGCTGCTCCTTGCGAGCAGCCTCGGGATCGACCTCCTCGGTCTGTGGGTGATCGGGGCGTCGGTGTTCGGCGCGTCCTTCCGGCCCTTCCTCGGGCTGCTGCTGCTCTTCGGGCTGCGGCAGGTCTGCCAGGCGCTCTGCCCGCTGCCGGCGCCGCGGGGGATGGTCTGGCGGAGCCCGGGGTTCCCGTCGCTCTTCGTCACCTACGGGGTGGGGAACGACTTCTTCTTCTCGGGG
>JAKLKS010000280.1 GCA_023150535.1 Planctomycetota bacterium | reverse complement strand
ATCGTCGAGACCGCCTGGAAGTGGCACCGGTGAGGGAAGGGGCCGGGCTTCGGTCTTTCGGTTCTCCAGGAGGCCCCCCCCGGCTCCTGCGCGGGACGCCTCGAGGGAAACCGAGGAACCGAACCCCGTCCCCCCTCCTCCTTCCCCTCCTCCTCGCGGGGTGCGCATCGGCCGCGCCGCCGGCCCCGCCCCCCGAGCCCCTCCCGGACTCCCCGCCGGCGGCCGTCTCCGACGCCGACGCCATGGCGGACCTCGACATCGCGCTGGAGTGCGACCGCCTGCGGGTGGTGGCGCCGGCGCGCCTCCGGGAGCGGATCCGGTTCCCGGCGGAGGGCTCCCCCGGCCCCTGGGAGGTGGCGGTGGGGGCCATCGCCGTCCGCGTGCGGGAGGTGTTCCCGACCCTCATCCTCGAGGGGGAGGACCTCTCGATCCTCGCCGAGGGGATCGTCCGCCTCCGCCGCACCACGGGGCGCCTGCGGTCCGACGAGGGGCCCTACGGCCTGGTGGCCATCCGCAACGGGAGGATGATGGCCCGGTGACCCTCCACCTCGCCGTCCTCGGCTCCGGCAACGCGGTCCCCACCGCCACCCGCGGCTGCCCCGGCCTCCTCCTCCGCGGCGGGGGGGAGGCGCTCCTCCTCGATCCCGGCCCGGGGTCCCTCGCCGCGGCCGCCCGCCTCGGCGTCGGCCCCGGTGCCGTCACCGGGGTCCTGATCACCCACCTCCACCTCGACCACCACCTCGACCTCGCGGCCCTCCTCTTCGCCCTCCACGATCCCCGGTTCCGGGGCCGTCCGCCCCTCCGGGTGCGCGGGCCGAGGGGGCTCCTGCGGGTCTACGGCCTCTGGCGGGAGGCCTACGGGAAGTGGGTCGAGCCCGCGGGCTACACCCTGGACATCGAGGAGGCCGGCCCGGGCCCCCGGGAACTCGGGGCGCTCCGCCTGGAGGCCTGCGAGGTCCCCCACGGCTCCACCCCCGCCCTCGGCTGGCGGATCCGGGAGGGCGGGGAGGGTCCGGTGCTCGCCTACTCCGGGGACACCGGGGAGGGGCCGGGGGCCGCCGCCTGCGGGAGGGAGGCCGACCTCTTCGTGCTGGAGTGCACGCTCCCCGAGGGGGAGGCCCCCCTCAAGCACCTCACCGCCGCCGCCGCCGGCAGGGTGGCCGCCTCCGCCCGCTGCCGTCGCCTCCTCCTCGTACACTTCTCGGCGCGGGTGGACGGGACCCCCATCCTGGAGGCGGTGCGCGCCGCCTACGGCGGCCCCGTCGTCCTCGCGACGGACGGCTACGAGACGGGAGTCTGACCCGGTGAACCCGCGCCTCCTCCTCCTCCCCCCGCTCCTCCTCCTCGGGGGGGCTCCCTGGCCCCGGGCCTCCGCCGCCTCCCCCGGGCTCGACGGCGTCGTGGCCGGCCTCGTGGGGGCCTCGGGCCTCAAGCCCCACACCGTGGCGGTGGCGGTGGTGGACCCCCGGGACGGCACCCTCCTGGCCGACCACAGGGCCTTCGAGGAGATGACGCCCGCCTCCTGCCTGAAGGTCGCCACGACGGCGGCGGCCATCACCGCCCTCGGCCCCGACCACCCGCTCCGGACCCGCCTCCTGCTCGTCCCGCCCCGGCGGGGGGCGGGACCCGGGCCCATGGAGGGGGACCTCTGGCTCGTCGGCGGAGGGGATCCCGGCCTCTCCGAGCACGGTCCGGAGGGGTCCACCCTCGCGGCGCTCGACGCCTTCGCGGCGGAGGCCTCGAAGAGGGGGGTCCGCGCCGTCGCGGGGGACCTCGTCTTCGACGCCTCCTACTTCGACGGCCCGCGGGTCCACCCGACCTGGACCGACGCCGGCGCCTCGGCCCGCTGGTACGCCGCCGAGGTGGACGCCCTCACCGTGAACGACGGCTGCGTGGACGTCACCGTGGAGCCGGGGGCGGGGGGGGCGCGGATCACCCTCCGCCCGGAGACCGGCATCGTCACCCTCGTCAACCGGGTGGGCCTCACGGACGCGCGCAGGGAGCACGGCTTCGGCTTCCTCCTCTCCGCCGAGGGCAACACGCTCCAGGTCTCGGGCAAGGTCTGGACGAAGTCCTCGGGCGCCACCTCCCCGGCCGCCATCCACGACCCCGCGCTCCTCTGCGCCGAGCAGGTCGGCCGGGCCCTCGCCCGGGCCGGCATCGCCGTGGCGGGGAAGATCCGCAGGCCCCGGGAGGGGGAGGCCCTCCCGGCGGGGGCCGCGGTGCTGGCGGAGCACCGCACCCCGGTCCGCCTCGCCTGCGCCGTGGCCAACACCCGCAGCCAGAACCTCTGGGCGGAGACGCTGCTCCGGGTCCTGGGGGCGGAGCGGAAGGGGGAGGGCTCCTTCGAGGCGGGCGCCGCGGCGATGCGGGAGATCCTCGCCGGGGCCCTCGCCGAGGGGAGCGGCGGCCCGACCGCGGCCTTCCGCCCGGTGGACGGTTCGGGGCTCTCCCGGGCCAACGCCGCCTCGGCGGCCGCCCTCGCCCGGATCCTCGCCTCCGCCTGGCGGAGCCCGGCCCGGGACGCCTACTTCCAGGGCTTCGCGCGGCCCGGCACCGGGACGCTGGACGACCGGTTCCGGGAGAAGCGGTTCGAGGGCAGGGTCTTCGCCAAGACCGGGACGCTCCGCTCCGTCTCGGGCCTCGCCGGCCTCGCGCTGGGGCAGGACGGGCGCCCCTACTGCTTCGCGGTGCTCGGGGAGAAGCTGGACGTCTCCCGGGCCCGCCGGCTCCAGGACGCCGTCGTGGGGGCGCTGGTCGGGGGCCGCTGAGGTGGCCGACCTCTTCGGCCGGCGGGGTGCGGATCTCCCGCCCGTCGCCCCGCCGCCGCTGGCGGAGAGGATGCGCCCCCGCTCCCTGGAGGAGGTCCTCGGCCAGGAGGAGGCCATCGGAGAGGGGACGCTCCTGCGCCGCCTCGCCGGGGAGGGGAGGATCCCCTCCCTCGTCCTGTGGGGGCCCCCGGGCACGGGGAAGACGACGCTGGCCCGCCTGCTGGCGGCCCGCGGGGGGCTCGACTTCGCGGCCCTCTCGGCGGTCACGGGGGGGATCGCCGACCTCAAGCGGGAGGTGGCCGCGGCCCGCGCGATGCGCACCGCGGGGCGCCGGACGCTCCTCTTCGTGGACGAGATCCACCGGTTCAACAGGGCGCAGCAGGACGCCCTCCTCCCGCACGTCGAGGACGGGACCGTGGTCTTCGTCGGCGCCACCACGGAGAACCCCTCCTTCGAGGTGAACGCGGCCCTCCTCTCCCGCTGCCGGGTGGTGGTGCTGCGGGCCCTCGGGGAGGAGGCCCTGCGGGGGATCCTGGACCGGGCCCTCGCCGACCCGGACCGGGGGCTCGGGGGGAGGGGGCTCTCGGTCGAGCCCGCCGCCGCCGACCTGCTCCTGCGGGCCGCGGACGGGGACGCGCGGAGGCTCCTGAACGCGCTCGAGGCCGCCGCCGCCGGGGCCGGGGAGGGGCCGGGGGCGGTGGTGACCGCGGACCTCGCGCGCGGGGCCGTGGAGCGGGTCCTCCGCTACGACCGCGCGGGGGAGGAGCACTTCAACATCATCTCCGCCCTCCACAAGTCCCTCCGCGACGGGGACCCGGACGCGGGGATCTACTGGCTCGCCCGGATGCTGGAGGCCGGGGAGGACCCCCTCTACGTGGCGCGCCGCCTCGTCCGCTTCGCCTCCGAGGACGTGGGGCTCGCCGACCCGCAGGCGCTGGCGCTCTGCAACGCGGCGAAGGAGGCGGTCCACTTCATCGGCATGCCCGAGGGCGCCCTGGCGCTGGCGGAGGCGGCGGTCTACCTCGCGCTGGCGCCGAAGAGCAACTCCCTCTACAGGGCCTGGGGGGAGGCGGCCGCGGCGGCCCGGGAGACCGGGTCCCTCCCCGTCCCGCTCCACCTCCGCAACGCGCCCACGGGGCTCCTCCGGGAACTCGGCTACGGGAAGGGGTACCGCTACGCCCACGACGAGGCGGACGGGGTCACCGGCCAGGAGACGCTGCCCGAGGGCCTGGAGGGGCGGACCTTCTACGAGCCGCGGGAGATCGGTTTCGAGCGGGAGATGCGGAGGCGCCTCGACTGGTTCCGGCGGCGGCGGGAGGAGGTCCGGCGGGAGGGCGGCGGGGGGGCCGGCGGGGGGGAGGGCGCGTGAGCGGGGACTGGGCGCGGGAGCGGGAGGCGGCGGAGCGCATCGCGCGGCTCGCCGGGGAGGAGATCCTCCGCCGCTGGCGGCCGACGGGGCAGGAGCGGGTCGAGGTCAAGGGGCGGGAGCGGGACCTCGTGACGGAGGCCGACCGGGCCGCGGAGGCGCTCATCCTCGAGCACCTGCGCCGGGAGTTCCCCGGGGACGGGATCGTGGCGGAGGAGACGAGCCCGGAGTTCCTCCGGGCGGGAAGGGTCTGGGTCGTGGACCCCCTCGACGGGACCGTCAACTTCGCCCACGGGATACCGCAGTTCTCCGTGTCCATCGGGATCATGGAGGAGGGGGTCCCCCGGGCCGGCTGCGTCCACGCCCCGGTCCTGCGCGAGACCTACGCCGCCTCCTTCCGGGGGGGCGCGACCCTGGACGGGGCGCCGATCCGGGTCTCCGCCCAGGAGGACCTCCGCAGGGCCCTCCTCGTGACCGGCTTCCCCTACCGGCGCAACGAGGATCCCCGCAACAACATGGCGAACTTCGTGCGCCTCGCCCTCCACTGCCGCGGGGTGCGCCGCTTCGGGAGCGCCGCCCTCGACCTCGCCTCCGTGGCGGCGGGGCGCCTCGACGGCTACTGGGAGCTGTGGCTCTCCCCCTGGGACGTCTGCGCCGGGATCTGCCTCGTGACGGAGGCGGGGGGGAGGGTGACCGGGATCCACGGGAAGGGGGACCCCGTGGAGGGGGAGACGATCCTCGCCACCAACGGCAGGATCCACGCCGCCCTGGACGGGATGCTGGAGGGGATCTGAGGGGGGGCTGGCTCTTCGCTGTTTCGTGTGGGTGATGCCTCTCCGCCCTCGCACGGCCGCTCGCCCCTGCGGTTCCGCGCCTGCTT
>JAKLKS010000027.1 GCA_023150535.1 Planctomycetota bacterium | reverse complement strand
TCCTCATCGGGGTGTGGGGCGGACCGCGGCGCGAGTACGCGGCCATCAAGTTCTTCGTGTACACCCTGGTCGGCTCCGTCCTGATGCTCGGCGCCTTCCTCGCCATCTACTTCGACGGCGTGAGCCGCGGCAACCCGACCCTCTCCATCCCCGTCATCCTGGCCGACGCCTCCCGCATCTTCCAGGAGCACCCCGGCGTCCGGACGCTGCTCTTCTTCGGGCTCTTCGTGGGGTTCGCCATCAAGGTCCCCGTCTGGCCCTTCCACACGTGGCTCCCCGACGCCCACGTGGAGGCGCCGACCCCCATCTCCGTCATCCTGGCGGCCGTGCTCCTGAAGATGGGCGGCTACGGCCTGGTGCGCATGGCCTGGCCGATGTTCCCCGACGTCGTCCGCGGGCAGGGCGTCCTGCTCGCCTCGCTGGCGGTCATCTCCATCGTCTACGGCGCGCTCGTGGCCATGGCCCAGACCGACTGGAAGAAGCTCGTGGCCTACTCCTCGGTCAGCCACATGGGCTACGTCCTGCTGGGCCTCACGGCCCTGACGGCGGAGGGCGTCGGCGGGGCGATCTTCCAGATGTTCAACCACGGCACCATCAGCGGGATGATGTTCCTCCTGGTCGGGGTCATGTACGAGAGGGTCCACCACCGCGACCTCGCCCGCTTCGGCGGGCTGCTGGGGATGCTGCCGAAGTACTCGATCATGGCCATGATCGGCTTCTTCGCCGCCCTCGGCCTTCCGGGCATGAGCGGGTTCGTCTCCGAGGTCATGGTCTTCCTCGGCGCCTTCCGGTCGGAGACCATGCCCCACGCCAAGGCCTTCACCATCGCCGGCACGCTCGGCATCATCTTCGGGGCCGTGTACATCCTGACCATGCTCCAGAAGGTGTTCCTCGGGACCCCGAAGGAGCTCGGGCACGGGGACGCCCACGGGCACGGCGCGGAGGGCGCCGCGGGCCACGGCGACGGGGCCCACGGGCACGGCGCGGGGGCCGGCCACGGCGACGACGCCCACGGCGGCGGCCACGGCGGCGGGCACGACGTCCACGTCCCGCCGAAGGCCCCCTGGCCCGACCTCCAGCCCCTGGAGTGGGCCACTCTCCTGCCGCTGGCCGCGGTGACCATCCTGCTCGGCGTCTGGCCGAGCCTCGCCCTCGGCCTCTTCAACCCGACCGTGACCGCCCTCCTCGAGATGATGAAGGTGGCCGGGTGATGGAGGCCTTCCTCCCGCCCGTCGTCGCCTCCGGGGCCCTCCGGGCCCCGGACGTGGGCGCGCTGCTCTCCGCCACGCTCCCCGAGATCCTCCTCACGGCGGGTCTCCTGGTCATCCTGCTGCTGGAGTCCTTCCTGGGGCCGCGGAAGACCCTCTACGCGCGCATCTCCTTCGCCACCGTGCTCGCGGTCCTCGCCCTCACGGGCGCCGGCTTCGCGGGGAAGGAGGCGGAGACGGTCGCCGCGGGCCCGCTGGTCGTGGACAACATGGCGCGGCTCTTCCGCTTCTTCTTCCTCGCCTGCGGGGCCCTGACCCTCCTCTTCGGCATGCGCCGGGCCCGGCCCTGGTTCTCCCAGGGGGAGTTCCACGTCCTCCTGCTCGGGTCCCTCGCCGGCATGTCGGTCCTCTCCGCCGCCACGGACGTGCTGACGGCCTACCTCGCCTTCGAGACGGTCTCCTACACCGGCTACCTCCTGGTGGGCTACGACAAGACCGACCGGCGCTCCGGCGAGGCCGGCGTCAAGTACGTGGTCTTCGGCGCCGCCGCCTCGGGCGCCATGCTCTTCGGGCTGAGCCTGCTCTTCGGCCTCTCCGGCACGACCTCCATGGAGGGCATCGCCGAAGCCCTGCGGGTGGCCGGCCCCTCCCCCGCGGCCGTCATGGGCGCGGTGCTGGTCTTCGCCGGCGTCGCCTTCAAGGTCTCGGCCGTCCCCTTCCACTTCTGGGCCCCCGACGCCTACGCGGGCACGAGCACGGCGGTGGCCGGCTTCCTGGCCACGGCCTCCAAGGCGGCGGGGTTCGCCGTCGCCATCCGGTTCCTGGGGTCCTGGACGGGAGGCGCCGACCCGGTGGCCGAGGGGGTCTCCGCCGCCTTCCTGCCCTCGGGGCCGCTCCCCTTCTGGATCCTGGGGGCGGCGGCCGTCGCCACCATGATCGTCGGGAACACCGCGGCCCTCCGGCAGATGGAGCTGAAGCGGCTCCTCGCCTGGTCCTCCGTCGCCCACGCCGGGTACCTCCTCATGGCCCTCAGCACGGGGACGGGGGAGGCCTACGGCGGGATCCTCGTCTACTTCTGGGTCTACATGCTGATGACGCTCGGGGGGTTCGGCATCGTGGGCCTCCTCATCCCCCACCTCGGCGGGACGGAGATCGCGCGCTACGCGGGCCTCGCGAAGCGCAACCCCTGGCTCGCCGCCTGCCTCACCGTGCTCATGGTCTCCCTGACCGGCCTGCCGCCCACCGCCGGCTTCTGGGCGAAGGTGCTGCTGTTCATGCCCGTCGTCGAGGGGAAGTTCTACGGCCTGGCCATCGTCGGCCTCCTGACGAGCGCCGTGTCCCTCTTCTACTACGCCTCCCTCATCCGGGCGATGTACCTGATGCCGCCCGCCGAGGGGGCGGACGGCCCCGTGAACCTCGAGCTTCCCGACTGGTGCCTGGTGGGGGTCACGTCGGGCCTCCTCCTCCTGGGAGGGCTCGGCTTCATGGGCTGGATCGCCGACGGTTTCCTGAAGGCGGCCTCGGACTGGGTCCCGGTGGCCCTGAGGTGATCCTTGGAGCGTGATCCGGCCGTCCGCCTGGTGAACGACGCCCTCTCGAGGGAGTACAACTCCGTCTCCGCCTACGTCCTCCACTCCTCCCCCTGGACCACGCCGGCGGACGAGGCGGCGCTCAAGGCCCTGGAGGAGGTCCGCGCGGCCCAGGACCAGACCGCCTCCTGGCTGACCACCCGCCTCCGGGAGGACCTGGGAGCGGGCCCGTCGCTGCGCGCCTTCGAGTACTGGAAGCGGGACCTCAACTACCTCTCCGTCCCCTACCTGGTCCGGTTCTGCTGCGAGCACTTCGGGAAGGTCGCGGCGGAGTACGACGCGCTGCTGGCGGAGAACGCCGGGGACGCCGTCCTCAAGCCGATCCTCACCCGGCTCCGGGACGAGGCGAAGGCCCACCGGAAGAAGCTCGAGCCCTTCGCCGCGAAGTGGACGGTCCCGCCGAAGGAAGCGGCGCCCTAGGGTCCCTTGTTTCGGTCCGGGGGGCCGGCGGGGGATCATCGCGCATGCCCGTCGACGAACTCCGGCCGCCCTTCGACGACCCGCGGTGGGAGCGGGGGCTGGCACTCTTCGACGGGGAGGAGTTCTTCGAGGCCCACGAGGTCGTCGAGGACCTCTGGCACGAGACGGGAGGCCCCGGGAGGGACCTCCTCAAGGGTTTCATCCAGGCCGCCGTGGCCCTGGAGCACCACCGACGGGGGAACCCGAGGGGGCTCCGGTCGGTGGGGCTGACGGCCGAGGCCCTGCTGCGCCGGGCCGCCCCGGGCACCGGGGGGATCGACGCGGCCGGGATGGCGGCGGACCTGGAGGCGTTCCGGGCGGGGGTCGAGAGGGGGGAGGAACCCCCCTGGCCCCGGGTCCGGCGGATCGGCGGGGCGGGAGCCCCGGAGGGGAGGACGGGACCATGACCAGCGGCAAGCCGGCGACGGGAGCGATGGAGAGGGCGGCCGCGGGGGCGCCCGCCGAGGCCCCGGCCGTGACCCTGACGCCGGCCGCGGTCGCCCACCTGAGGGCCCTCATCGAGGAGCAGGGGATCCCCGAGGAGGAGCGCAACCTCCGGATCGCGGTCCGAACGGGCGGCTGCTCGGGCTTCTCCTACGAACTCGGGTTCGACCGCAGGAACGCCGACGACGGGGCGGCGGTCGTCGACGGCATGACGATCCTCGTGGACGCGGCGAGCCTCCCGAAGGTCCGCGGGCTCTCCGTGGATTACGTGGACACCGTGCAGGAGCAGGGGTTCAAGATCTCCAACCCCAACGCGAAGTCCTCCTGCGGCTGCGGCAAGTCCTTCGAGGCCTAGGCGGCGCGCGGGAACGGCGGGCGGAAGGAGGCGCACGTGGACGCGAAGGCGAGAATCACCCTGGGACTCCTGGCGGGCGCCGCCCTGGCGGGCACCGCCCTCGGACTCGGCGCCGGCCGGCCCCCCTCCCCGACCAACCCGGGGGTCGCGGCGATCCGCGCGGAGATCGAGAAGTCCGCGCGGGCGGCCGGGGGGCTCTCCGGCCGGGACCTCTTCGTCGAGCGCCGGTGCGTCACCTGCCACGGCACCGACGGGACCGGCGGCGCCATGGGCCCCGCCCTCGGCGTCGTCATGCCGGAGTACCTCTCCGCCGCGGGCGGGGACGAGCGGGAGGCGAAGCGGCGCCTCGTGGAGTACCTGAGGGAGCCCCAGAAGGTCCCCGTGCTCCGCAAGGGCACGATGCGCTATCCCAACCCCATGCCCTCGGCGAAGGGGCTCGGGCTCTCCGAGGAGGAGCTGGAGAGGGTCGCCGACTTCGTCCTCCACCTGAAGCCCCCCTCCGTGAGCACGGGCGGGGACGGCGGGGGGGGGAAGTAGCGGGGGCCGGGCGCCGCGCTAGACGCCGAAGGACGAGCCGCACCCGCAGGTGCCCGCCGCGGCCGGGTTCCTCCACTCGAAGGAGGAGGCCATCATGGTGCGCTTGAAGTCGAGCGTCACCCGGTCCAGCAGGGGGGCCGACTTCGGGTCCACGAAGACCTCCGCGTCCCCTTCCTTCACCACGAGGTCCCCCGCGCGGGGTCCGTCCACGACCTCGACGTCGTAGGAGAGGCCCGCGCAGCCCCCGCCGACGACCCTCACGCGGAGCCCGGGCCGCGCGAAGGCGGCGTACTCCGGCTTCCCGCAGATCTCGCGGACGCGGCGGCCGGCGGACGGCGTCAGGGTCAGCATGGGCTCAGGATAGGAGGGGGGGCGGCGGGTGCCAAGGAAGGGAGCCACCCTCCCGGCCGCCGAACTCCGCGCCGGACCGCCGGTTGAAGAGGGAGACCAGTGCCCGGGGAGGAGCCGCCATGCACGTCACGCTCGAGAAGGGACCCGCCTTCACCCTCGCCCGCGTCGCCCTCGACCTCGGGGAGGTGCTGAAGGCGGAATCCGGCGCCATGGTCTCCATGTCCGGGACCGTGGACATCGAGACCGGGATGAAGGGGGGCTTCCTCAAGTCCGTGGCGAGGAAGCTCCTCACCTCGGAGTCCTTCTTCCAGAACACCTTCACCGCCCGCGCCCCCGGCGAGGTCACCCTGGCGCCGGCCATGCCCGGGGACATCCACCTGCGCGAGATGGCGGGGGAATCCCTCATCCTCCAGTCCGGCTCCTACCTCGGCAGCGGCCCCGACGTGGAGATCGAGACGAAGTGGGGCGGCGCCCGCTCCTTCTTCTCCCGCGAGGGCCTCTTCCTCCTGCGCGCCTACGGCGCGGGGCCCCTCCTCTTCTCCTCCTACGGGGCCATCGTCGAGGTGGACGTGCCGGCCTCGGGCTACCTCGTGGACACCGGCCACCTCGTTGCCTTCGAGCCCTCCCTCGAGTGGACCGTGGACAAGGTCGGCGGGATGAAGTCGCTGCTCTTCTCCGGCGAGGGCCTCGTCTGCCGCTTCCGCGGGCGGGGGCGCCTCTGGCTCCAGACCCGCTCCTTCGACGCCTTCCTCGGGCAGATCGTCCCCCACCTGACGCGGGGCTCCGACGGGTCGGCCGGGGTCTTCGGGTAGCCCCCCTCCCGAAACCCCGGGCCCGGGCCCGGGTTACACTCCCGGACCTGAGACCCGGTCCCGGGAGGCTCGACATGGCATCGCGCCGCGGCGGCCGCAGGATCCTCCCCTCCCTCGGCGCCGGGCTCTCCCTCGCCTCGGCGCTCGCGCTCGCGGTCCTCCTCCCGGGCCGGCCCCCCGCCCGCGCCGGCGACGGGCCGCCCCCCGCGGACGACCCCGCCGCCGACGGGCTCCTCGCCGCGGCCGCGGCCTCCCGCGCCATCGACCGGGAGATCGACCGCGCCCTCGCCGAGGCGGGGCTCGAGCCGACCGGCCCCTCCGACGACGCGGAGTTCCTCCGCCGCCTCTCCCTGGACATGCTGGGCGTCCCCCCGACCGAGGGGGAGGTCCTCGCCTTCCTCGCCTCCCGCGACCCCTCGAAGCGGGCCGCCAAGGTGGAGGAGCTCCTCGCCCACCCCCTCCACTTCGACCACGCCGCCGACCTCTGGGGGAGGCTCCTCTTCGCGGGGCTGCGGCGCTACCGCTCCGAGGAGAGGGGGAGGGTCCAGGCCTGGCTCGCGGAGGGCTTCCGGGCGGGCCGGGGGCTCGACGACCTGGCCCGGGACCTCGTCACCGCCTCGGGGAACACGAACGACGACCCCGCCCTGGCCTACGTCCTGCGATTCCGCGACGGCGGCATCCCCGCGGACATCGCGGGCACGACCTCGCGCATCTTCCTCGGCGTCCAGATCCAGTGCGCCCAGTGCCACGACCACCCCTACGAGAGGTGGAAGCAGGGGGAGTTCGCCGGCTTCGCCGCCTTCTTCAACCTCGTGAACCCCCGCCCCGCGGACCCCGAGGACCGGAGGAAGGGGTTCGTCGTCGAGGATCCCGGCCTGCGCCAGCTCGAGCGGTCGAGGGGCCGGGGCGGCGAGGGGGCGGACATCCGGGGGGCGGCCCGCGCGGCGCCGCGGTTCCTCGGCGGCGGGGAGTGGACGGACCGGGAGGGGACCACGCGGCGGGAGGCGCTCGCCGACTGGATGCTCTCCCGGGAGAACCCCTTCTTCGCGAAGGCGATGGTGAACCGCGTCTGGTCCTGGTGGTTCGGGCGCGGCCTTGTGAACCCGGTGGACGACTTCCGCTCCGACAACCCCCCCTCCCACCCCGCCCTGCTCGAGACGCTGGCCCTGGGCCTGGCCGAATCGGGCTTCGACCAGCGCTTCCTCCTGCGGGCCATCGCCGGCTCCCGGGCCTACGGCCGCACCTCCCGGCTGCCGCCGGGGTGGGAGGCGGGGGCGCCGGGCGCCGGGGGCGGGGGCGGGGGCGAGGGCGAGGCGGCGAGGGAGATCGCGCTCCGCCGGTTCGACAGGGCCTACGGCCGCGGCCCCGTCAAGCCCCTGACCGCGGACCAGGTCTTCGACTCCGTCCTCCGCGTCACCGGCATGGACGACGCCTTCCGCAGGGCGAACCGGGCGGAGATCGAGCGGGTGAAGGAGGGGCTCCTGCGGCAGTTCGTCTCGGAGATCGGGGACGACGAGACCGGGGAATCGGAGCAGTGGGCCGGCTCCATCCCGCAGGGGCTCCTGCTCATGAACGGCCCGCTCACGCAGGCGGGCACCCGGGCCTCGGGGCCCGCGGGACGCGGGGACCGCGTGGGCATCCTCGCGCGGGAGAACACGCTGCGGAGGGTCCTCGACGAGGAGAAGGACGCCGGGGCCCGGGTCGGGAGGCTCTACCTGGCGGCGCTGGGGCGGCGGCCCTCGGCGGAGGAGGTCCGGGAGGCGGCGGCCTTCGCCTCCCGCGGGAAGTCGGACCGGGGATGGGAGGACCTGCTGTGGGCCCTCCTCAACGGCTCCGAGTTCATGTCGAACCACTAGGGGACGGGGGAGCGCGCATGAGGCTCGTCCAGCGGCTGGAGGCGGGGTTCGACCGGCGGGGGTTCCTCGGCCTCGGCCTCGCCTCGGGCATCGCCTGGATGCTCTCCCGGGGCGCCCGCGCCGCGGCCTCCCCGGCGGGGGAGGAGGGGGTCTCCGCCCCCGCGCCGGACCGGCTCCCCCCGGGCCGCGCGAAGCGGTGCATCGTCCTCTTCATGGACGGCGGCCCCTCCCACATGGACTCCTGGGACCCCAAGCCGGGCCGGGAGTTCCAGGGGCCCACGGAGACCATCCCGACCCCCATCCCCGGGGTGCGCATCGCGGCCGCCCTCCCGGCGATGGCGAGCCGGGTGCGCGACCTCTGCATCGTGCGCTCCATGACCTCGAGGGAGGGGAACCACTCCCGGGCGAAGTACCTGCTCCACGCCGGCTACCCGCCCAACCCGACGGTGGTCCACCCGGCCTTCGGGTCGCTCCTGTCCCACGAGGCGGGGGATCCCGGGTTCGACCTCCCCTCCTTCGTCCAGGTGAACGGGAACAATGGGGAGAGCGGGGGCTACCTCGGGGTGGCCCACGACCCCTTCGTGATCCAGGACCCCGGCCAGCCCATCGCGAACCTCGCCCCGCCCCCGGGCGTGGACGACGCCCGGCTGGACGGGCGCATGGAGTTCCTCGCGCGCCTCGACCGGCGGTTCGGGGAGTCCCGGGGGACGGAGGTCCCGGAGTCCCGGCAGGTGATGTACGCGCGCTCGCGGCGGCTCATGGCCTCCCCCCTCACCCGGGCCTTCGACCTCTCGCGGGAGAAGGACGCGGTGCGGGAGCGCTACGGCCGGGACTCCTTCGGGCAGGGCTGCCTCATGGCCTCCCGGCTCGTCGAGGCGGGGGTGCCGGTGGTGGAGGTGCGGCTCGGCGGCTGGGACACCCACCAGGACAACTGGACGAAGGTCCCGCAGCTGCTCGCGCAGGTGGACCGGGGGTTCTCCAACCTCCTCGACGACCTCCGGGCGAAGGGGCTCCTCGGGGAGACGCTGGTGGTCTGGACGGGGGAGTTCGGCCGCACCCCGCGGCCGAACCCGCGGGGCGGGCGGGACCACCACCCGCGGGCCTGGTCCATGGTGATGGCCGGCGGCGGCGTCCTCGGGGGCCAGGTGGTGGGGGAGACCGACGCCGACGCGGCGGAGGTGATCGACCGCCCGGTGACGGTGCCCGACCTCTTCGCCTCCTGGGCCCACGCCTTCGGCCTCAACCCGCGCAAGACCTTCTACGCGGGCGAGCGGCCCGTCACGCTCGTCGACAGGGCGGGGGCGCCGGTCCGGGAGTTCTTCGCCTAGTTCCCGATGAAGGCGAGGAACTCGCCGCGCGTGCGGTTGTCGCTCTTGAAGCCGCCCAGCATGCAGGAGGTGACGGCGCTGCTGTTCTGCTTCTCCACGCCCCGCATCATCATGCAGAGGTGGCGCGCCTCGATGACCACGGCCACGCCCCGGGGCTTGATGGCGGCGTCGATGGCCTGGGCGATCTGGGTGGTGAGCCTCTCCTGCACCTGGAGCCGGCGGGCGAAGGCGTCCACGATCCGCGGCAGCTTGGAGAGCCCGACGATCCTCCCCCGCGGGATGTAGCCGATGTGGCACTTCCCGAAGAAGGGGAGCATGTGGTGCTCGCACATCGAGTAGAGCTCGATGTCCTTCACCACGACCATCTCGTCGCAGGGGTCCTCGAAGACCGCCCCGTTGAGGAGGGTCTCCATGTTCACCCGGTATCCGCTGGTGAGGAACCGCAGGCTCCGTTCCACCCGCTTCGGGGTCGACAGGAGCCCCGGCCGGGCCGGGTCCTCGCCGAGCCGCAGGAGGAGGTCCTCCACCAGGGGCTGGAGCGCGGGCTGCTCCGCCGGTTCCGCCTTCCTCGCCGTCTTCGCCATGGGGGCCCTCTCTCCGCCGCCGGGGCGGGCAAGGACCCATTCTAGCCGGGGAGCGGGGTAGACTCGGCCCGATGCCCTCCCACCCCGTGGCCGCCCTCGAGAGCCGGGGCGCCGTGCTGCTGGCCGCCCTCGGCGACAGGAACGGGGAGACGGTCCGCGTGGTCACGGAGGAGGGCCGCTCCTTCGACTACCCGGCGGACCGGCTCCTCTGGACCGCGCCCACGCTCTCCGTCGGGGGGGGCGCGAAGAAGGAGATCGCCGCCGCCCTCAAGGTCCTGCGGGCCGGGGCGGGGCCGGCCCCCGACTGGAGGGACCTCCACGCCATGGCGGAGCCCGGGGTGCCCCTCGACCTGCAGGACCTCGCCGGGGGCGGGACCGGCCGGGAGGCGGAGGCGAGGGCGCTCGCCGCCGCCCTGCGGTGCGTCGAGGCGGCCCCCCGCTTCCGCATCGAGAAGGGGCGGCTCCAGGCGGCCTCCCCGGAGGAGGTCCGCGCCGAGGAGGAGCGCCGGGAGGCGGAGCGCCGCGCGCTCCTGGCCGAGGAGGCGCTCTTCCAGGCCCTCCGGGCGGGCGGCCCCGCCGGCCCCCCGCCGCCCGGCGCGGAGCCGGCGCTGGAGGGGCTCCTCGGCTACGCGCTCGGGCCCGAGGAGTCCTCGCCCCCGCGCCTCGCGAAGCGCCTCGGGTGGAACGACGTCTTCGAGGCCCTGGAGCGCCTGGACGCGGCGGGCTGGCTCCCTCCCGACGCGCTCCCCCCGCTCTCCCGCCGCGGCCTCCACCGGAGGTTCCCCGCGGCGGTCCTCGCCGAAGCGCGCGCGGCGGCGGCGGCGCCGGACCCGGCGTCGGGGGGCCGCGAGGACCTCCGCTCCCTCCCCGCCTTCGCCATCGACGATCCCGAGACCGTGGAGGTGGACGACGCCCTCTCCCTCCTGCGGGGGCCGGGGGGGGAGCCCCGCCTGCTCGTCCACATCTCCGACGCGGCGGCGCTGGTGGCCCCCGGGGGGGCGCTGGACCTGGAGGCGCGGCGGCGGGCCGCGACCCTCTACCTCCCCGACGGGCGGGTGCCGATGCTCCCCCCGGACCTCACGGCGGCGCGGCTCTCCCTCGAGGAGGGGGAGGACCGGCCCGCGGTGACCGCGGAGATCCGGGTCGGCGCGGACGGGGCCCCGGAGGCGGTGCGGATCTTCCGGAGCCTCCTCCGGGTCTCCCGCCGCCTCGACTACGAGGAAACGGCGGCCGCGGAGGGGCTCCCGCAGGACCTCCGCCCGCTCCACGGGATGGCCCGGGTTCTCCGGCAGGCCCGCATCGCGGCGGGGGCCCGCGTGCTGGAGGCGCCCGCCGCCCACCTCCGGGTGCGGGACGGGAGGCCGGTCCTGCTGCGGCGGGAGATCGGCGGGGCCGGGGACGTGCTCGTCGGCGAGGCCATGGTCGCCTTCAACCGCGCGGCGGCCGGCGTGCTCCGGGCCGCCGGCGCGCCGGCCCTCTGGCGGACCCAGGAGCCGCCCCGCGGGGAGCTGCCCCCGGCGGAGGACCCGCTCTTCCTCCTGAAGGCGCGGCGGCTCTTCGCCCCGGTGCGGCTCGCGCCGCTGCCGGGCCCCCACGCGGGCCTCGGGGTGGACGCCTACCTCCAGGCGACCTCGCCCATCCGGCGCTACTCCGACCTCCTCCACCAGCGCCAGCTCGCCGCCCTCCTGGCGGGGGAGGCTCCCGTCCACCCGGAGGCGGAGACGAGGGAGATCGCGGCCCTCCTCTTCGACCGGGAGCGGCTCGTGCGCGGGGCGGAGGGGGACCGGGAGGACTACTGGATCTGCGTGCTCCTCGAGGAGCGGGGCGCCGCCCCCCTCGACGGCCTCGTCTCCCGCCCGCCCCTTCGGGGGCGCGGGCAGGCCTGGATCCCGGAACTCCTCCGGGAACTCCCCTTCGCCTGGCCGAAGGACGCCCCCCCGCCGCCGGAGGGGACCCCGATGCGCTTCCTCCCCGGCTCCGTCCGCCGGCACCGCGGCGCCGCCATACTGACCATACTGAACCCGACCCAGGTTGGCGGCGAAACCGGGGAATCCTCCGCACCCTGAGGGGGTCGCGCTCCCGCCCGCACCCCGCGCCGGAGAGGGGGCGGACGGGGACCGGGAGGGCACCGGGCTCCGGAGACCGCCCCCGAGACCCCGCCCCCGGCGGGTGGGGAGGATTCCCCGGTTTCGCCGCCAACTTGGGTCGGGTTCGGTATGGCTGTCCGGAGGGGAGGCTATGCTGACGCGCGATCCCCCACGAGGCCCCCCCGTTGGTGCTCCCCCCCCCCCCCCCCCCCCACCCCGCCCTGCGACAACTCCGTGGCCACCGCCCGCACCTGCTACTCCTCCCGGGGGATCGTCACCGCCGAGGAGGTGGCCGGGGTGGGGGAGGAGGAGGCGGTCCGGGCGAAGCGCACCGAGAGCCGCGACCGCATCGCCCGCTCCATCTACCAGGCCGGCCACCACACCACGCTCCAGCACGCCTCCTTCCAGTTCGCGCTGAGCGAGGTCTCCCGCCAGTTCCTCTGGTCCTTCCTCCACGCCCACCCCTTCTACAACTCCGAGCAGGTCTCCCAGCGCTACGTCGAGGTGAAGGAGGGTTCCTTCGCCGTCCCCGCGCTGGAGGGGGAGGCGCTCTCCGTCTACCGCTCCACCTGCGAGGGGCTGACGGCCGACTACTTCCGGCTGATCGAGGTCCTCGAGCGCCCCGTCGAGGCGGCGCTCCGCCGCCGCTTCCCGCGGCGCGCCGGGTCGAAGCGGGAGGCGCGGGACGTCCAGAAGAAGTCCCAGGAGGCGGCCCGCTACGTCCTGCCCCTGGCCACCCACGCCTACCTCTACCACACCGTCTCCGGCCTCACGCTGCTGCGCTACCACCGCCTCTGCGAGCAGCACGACGCCCCGGCCGAGACCCGCCTCGTCGTGGGGCGCATGGTGGAGGAACTCCTCGCCCGGGACCCGGCCTACGCCGCCATCCTCGAGGAGCCGATCCCGCTCGGGGAGACGCCCGAGGCGCGCTTCTACGAGGAGGCGGGCGGGCCCCCCTCCGAACCGGTGCGGCGGGCCTTCGTCGAGGAGTTCGACCGGGACCTCGGGGGGCGCACCTCGAAGCTCGTGGACCGCAAGGCCCGCAACGAGGAGACGGTCGCGCAGGCGGTGCGCGACGTCCTCGGGCTCCCGCGGACGGCGCTCTCCGACGACGACGCCCTCCTCCTCGTCCTCGACCCGGCGCGGAACGCGCTCCTGGGCGAGAACATGAACGTGACGACCCACGGGAAGCTCTCCCGGGCGCTCTTCCACGCCTCCTGGACCTTCCGCAAGCGCATCTCCCACACGGCGGATTCCCAGGACCAGCGCCACCGAATGACCCCGGCGGCCCGTCCGCTGCTCTTCGCCTACATGCGGGGGGAGCCGGACTTCGTGGTGCCCGGGGCGGTGGAGGGGGACGGGGCGGCGTCGCTCCTCTTCCGCGCCTCCATGGAGCGGGCCTGGGCGGGGGTGGAGCGCCTGCGGGCGCTGGGCGTCGCGCCGGAGTGGTGCGCCTACCTCCTCCCCAACGCGGTGGCGGTGCGGTTCACGGAGTCCTCCGACCTCCTCAACCTCCACCACAAGATGAAGATGCGCCTCTGCTGGAACGCCCAGGAGGAGATCTGGAAGGCCTCCCGGGACGAGGCGGAGCAGGTCCTCGCCGCGGATCCCCGCATCGGGCGGTGGCTGCTCCCCCCCTGCGGCATCCGCGCGCGCTCCGGGGCGCGGCCCATCTGCCCCGAGGGGGACCGCTACTGCGGGGTGCCCGTCTGGCGGATGAGCCTCGAGGAGCAGGCGCGGGCGGTGTAGGGGCGGGAATCGAGGGAGGCCGCGCCCCGGGGGGCGCGGCCTCCTTTTGTATCAGATATTGATACTTTAGCCCTGCCCGGCGAAGTTCCTCTCCGCGAACTCCCAGTTCGCGAGCTCCCAGAAGTTCTTCAGGTAGGCGCCGCGGTCGTTGCGGTAGTCGATGTAGTAGGCGTGCTCCCAGACGTCGCAGGTGAGCAGCGGCACCTGCCCCGCCGTGAGCGGGGTGCCCGCGTCGTGGGTGGAGACGACCTTCAGGGACCCGTCCTTCTCCTTCACGAGCCAGCCCCAGCCGGAGCCGAAGTGGCCGGCGCACTCCTTCGTGAAGACGTCCTTGAAGTTCTCGAGGGAGCCGAAGGCCCCCTTCAGGGCCGCCAGGAAGGAGCCGCCGGGGCCGCTCGCGGACTTCGGCCGGAGCGACTTCCAGTAGAAGGAGTGGTTGTAGTGCTGCGCGGCGTTGTTGAAGACCTTCCCCTTGATGGAGGGGTCGATCTCCCCGACGCGGGCGATGAGCGCCTCCAGGGGGAGGCCGGCCAGGGGGTGGCCGGAGAGGAGCGTGTTCAGGTTGGTGACGTAGGCGTTGTGGTGCTTGCCGTGGTGGAAGCTGAGCGTCTCCGGCGTGATGTGGGGAGCCAGCGCGTCCTTCGCCCAGGGCAGCTCCGGCAGCGTGTGGGCCATGGCAGTTCCTCCTTCCGATGGGTTGCCTTCAGGTCCGCCTGTCTAAGGGATCCGGCCCCCGGGCGGAAGTTCCCGCCCACCGCTCGGCCGGGCGCCCGTCAGCGCTTGTACCATTCGATGTCCTTCGCGACGAAGGGGCGGGTCCGCTCGAGGAGCGCCTCCCGCTCCTTCGCGTCCATGGGAGCGAAGGTCTTGGCCAGGGCGAGGTCGGTCTCCAGCTCCTCCACGGTGGAGCAGCCGACGATGGCCGTCGAGACGGGGAGCGAGAGCGCGTAGCGGAGGCACTCCGCGGCCGTGGGCGACAGGGCCGGGTCGGAGACCAGCCTCCCCGAGACGAAGACCTTCATCGCGATCACCCCCATCCCCTTCTCCCGGGCCGCCGGCAGGGCGCCCTTCTCGAAGGAGCGCTGGTGGGGGTCGAGCGCGTTGAGGGGCATCAGCACCGTCTCCAGGGACCGCTCCCTGCAGACCCCGGCCACGAGATCCGGATCGAAGTGCCCCGAGAACCCGAGGTGGAGGACCTTCCCGTCCCTCCTCGCCTTCTCCAGCGCCTCGAAGGCCCCCTTCTCCCCGAAGGTCCCCTTCACGTCGCCGGGGTCCTTCAGCGCGTGGAACTGGAAGAGGTCCACCCGGTCGGTGCCGAGCCTCCGGAGGCTCCCCTCGAGGTCCTTCAGGGCCCCGGCGCCGTCCCGGCAGGTGGACTTGGTGGCGATGCGGACGCGGTCGCGGAGCCCCCGGAGCGCCCGGCCCACGCGGTCCTCGGAGACGCCGGTCCTCGGGCCGTAGGACGGCGCCGTGTCGAACCAGTTGACGCCGAGCTCCGCGGCCCGCTTCACCACGGCGACGGCCTTCTCCTCGTCGGCGAGGTTCCCGAGGTAGTAGCAGCCGAGCCCGAGGCAGGAGACCCTGATGCCGGTCCTGCCGAGGTCCCGCAGCGCCAGCGGCTTCGCCAGGGCCTCCTTCCGGTCGATCCCGGCGAAGGCGAGGGGGTCCCGGCCGAGGAGGGAGGGGAGGGAGGCGGCGGCGGCAGCCGCGGCGCTCCGGCGCAGGAACTCCCGGCGGGTCGGCATGGGCCGATTGTATCCCGGCATCAGCGCGGACCGAGGAGGGGGACCAGGTCGGCGAGGCACCGGACCTCGAGATCGGGGCCCGCGGCCCGCGCGAGGACGGGGTCCCCGTAGCCCGGGAGGAGCACCGCCGCCGCCCCGGCGGCCCGGGCCGCCTCGACGTCCTGGGGCCCGTCCCCGACGAGCCAGGCGTCCGCCGGCGGCACCTCCCCGAGGAGCCGCAGGGCCTCCCGCACCGGGGCGGGATCGGGCTTGCGGGCGGGGAGCGAATCCCCCGCGAGGACCGCCCCGAAGAAGCCGTCGATGCCGAGGCCCTCGAGGATCCGCCGCGTGGGCGCGAGCGGCTTGTTGGTCACCACCGCCATGGGGATCCCGCGCGCCCGCGCCTCCCCGAGCAGCTCCCGCGCGCCGGGGAGGAGCGCCGTCTCCTCGACGCAATGCTCGAGGTAGAACTCCCTCCAGCGGGGGAGGAGGAGCTCCACGGTCCGATCGTCGAGCCCGGTGCAGCCCCGGAGCAGCCGCTGGACCCCGTCCCCGACGTGGACGCGGACCGCGGCCACCGGCATGCCGGGCCAGCCCAGCAGGGACCGGGCCTGGTTCACCGCCCGGGCGAGGTCGGGGAGGGTGTCGGCGAGGGTCCCGTCGAGGTCGAGGAGGAGCGCCCGCGGGCGGGGGAGGGGCCGGGGGCCGGTCACACGCCCCTCCGGTCCCCCCAGACCACCTTGTGGATCTGCAGGTTGAGACGCGCCGGGAGCCGGTCCTCGAGCATCCACGAGACGAGGTCGGCGGGGGCGAGGGCCCCGTGCACGGGGGAGAGGAGGATCGCCGGGGGCCGCCCCGCGAGGCGCTCCCGGACGACGGTGCGCGCCCACTCGTAGTCGGCGCGGTCCGCCAGCACGAACTTCACCTCGTCCCGCTCCGTGAGGAGATCGAGGTTCGTCCAGCGGTTCGCCCCCGCCTCGCCGGAGCCGGGGCACTTGACGTCGACGATGCGCCGGACCCGCGGGTCCACGGCGGCGACGTCGAGGGAGCCGCCGGTCTCGAGGAGCACCGTCCTCCCGGCGTCGCAGAGGAGGCGCATCACCTCGAGCGACGCCGTCTGGAGGAGGGGCTCGCCCCCGGTCACCTCGACGAGCGGCGCCCCGGAGGCGAGCGCCTCCTCCACCACCTCCGCCACCGGGCGGCGCGTCCCCCCCGAGAAGGTGAACTCCGAATCGCACCAGCGGCAGCGGAGGTTGCAGCGGGAAGTCCGGATGAACCAGCAGGGGAGCCCGGCGAAGGTGGATTCCCCCTGGATCGAGAGGTAGGTCTCGTGGAGGAGGATGGAGTCCGCGGGGCCGCCGCCGCGGAAGGCCCGGGGTCCGCCGGTCACTGGTAGTCCGTGGGGTCGGGGACCCCGGCCTCCTCGAAGCCGCGGCGGCGGATGCCGCAGGAATCGCAGTGGCCGCAGGCCCGCCCCGCCCGGTCGAGGTCGTAGCAGGAGCGGGTGAGGGCGAGGTCCACGCCGAGCTCCCTCCCCCGGAGCACGATCTCGGACTTGCGGAGGAGGACGAGGGGGGCGTGGACCCGGAAGGGCTCCCCCTCGACGCCGGCCTTCGTCGCCACGGAGGCGAGCCGCTCGAAGGCCTCGAGGAAGGCGGGGCGGCAGTCCGGGTACCCGGAGAAGTCCACGGAGTTGACCCCGAGGAAGAGGTCCCGGGCGCCCAGGGCCTCGGCCAGGGAGAGGGCGAGGGAGAGGAGGACGGTGTTGCGGGCGGGGACGTAGGTGGAGGGGATGCCCCGGGAGATGGCCTCGGCGGGGCGGTCGAGGGGGAGGACCTCCAGGGGGTCGGTGAGGGAGGAGCCCCCGAAGGAGGCGAGGTCCACGGAGATCTCGCGGTGGGTGGCGCAGCCGACGGAGGCGGCGATGGCCCGGGCGGCCTCGATCTCGGCGTCGTGGCGCTGCCCGTAGTGCACGGAGAGGGCGTGGACCTCGAAGCCCCGCGCGACGGCCTCCGCCGCCGTCACCGCGGAGTCCAGCCCGCCCGAGACGAGCACCACGGCCTTCGGCGCCATGGCGGGATTGTAACCGGGCGGGGGTCGGGCCCCCGGGGGAGGTCACCCTTCCTTGGCGGTCCGGCCGGGCCGCGCTACCCTCCCGGCCCCGCACCCGAGGAGGAGGACCGCGCCATGGGGTTCCGGAGCCTCGCGACCGCCGCCGCCGCCGGTGCGGCCCTCCTCCTCGGGGCGGCCGCCCCCGCCGCCGCCTCGGAGGGCGCCGCCTCCCCCCTCCCCTTCGCGAGGGACCTGACCCTCCCCTGGGCGATCCCCTTCGCCGGCCTCCTCCTCTCCATCGCGGTCCTCCCGCTGGCGGCCCACCACTGGTGGGAGAACAACCGCAACCGGGCCATCGTGGCCGCCGCATGGGCGCTGCCGGTGCTCGGCCTCCTCCTCGCGAAGTGGAAGGACGGGGGGGGGGTCGCCCTCGGCCACGCGGGGGCGGAGTACATGTCCTTCATCGCCCTCCTGGGCTCCCTCTACGTCGTCAGCGGGGGGATCCTCGTCACCGGGGACATCCGGGCCACCCCCCGCAACAACACGCTGCTCCTGGCCGTCGGGGCGCTGCTGTCCAACCTCATCGGCACGACGGGGGCGAGCATGCTCCTCATCCGGCCCCTCCTCCGCATGAACAGCGAGCGCCACCGGACCCTCCACGTGGTGGTCTTCTTCATCTTCATCGTCTCCAACTGCGGCGGGTGCCTGACCCCCATCGGGGACCCGCCCCTCTACCTCGGCTACCTGCGGGGGGTGCCCTTCGCCTGGACCCTGGAGGTGCTCTGGAAGGAGTGGCTCTTCGTCGTGGGCGCGCTGCTGGCGGTGTTCTACGCATGGGACACGATCCAGTACCGCCGCGAGGCCCCGCGGGACCGGACCGCGGATGACGTCCACGTGGAGCCCTTCCGGATCGCGGGGGGAGCGAACTTCCTCCTCCTCGGCGGGGTCATCGCCTGCGTGCTCCTCCTCCAGGGCTGGATGCAGGCGGCGGGGATGGCGGCGATGGCCGGCCTGTCCCTGGGGATCACGGCGAAGGGCCTGCGGGAGCGCAACGGCTTCTCCTGGGGGCCCATCGCCGAGGTCGCCATCCTCTTCGCGGGCATCTTCGTCGCCATGGTCCCGGCGCTGCAGATGCTCGAGGTGCGCGGGTCGGAACTCGGCCTCCGCGAGCCCTGGCAGTACTTCGCGGCGACGGGGATCCTCTCCTCCTTCCTCGACAACGCGCCGACCTACCTGACTTTCTTCTCGACGGCGCTCGGCGCCCACGACCCCGTGGCGTCGGGGGCGGCGACGGTGACGCTGGGGCCGCCCAACGCCGGGGTGGTCTTCCCCGAGGACCTGCTGGCGGCCATCTCGCTCGGGGCGGTCTTCATGGGGGCCATGACCTACATCGGGAACGGGCCGAACTTCATGGTCAAGTCCATCGCCGAGTCCGCCGGCCAGAGGATGCCCTCCTTCTTCGGGTACATGCTCTGGTCGGGGGCGATCCTCGGGCCCCTCATGGTGCTGACGGTCCTCCTGTTCCTGGTCTAGGGGCGGGGGAAGTCCCGGGAAGAAACGCGGGACTCCCCGCCCTCCGTCCCATGATCCCATGACCATGCGAGCCCTCCTCCGCCCGGCCGCCGCCCTGCTGGCGCTCCTCGGCGCCCTGCTCCTCCCGGGCGCCGCGGCGTCGGCCCAGCAGGCCGCGGACGTCGTCGCGGCGGAGGGGAAGGCGGCGGCCGTCCCCCCCGGCGGCGAGGCGGTGATCGAGGTCACCCTGACGGTGCAGGAGGGGTGGCACGTCTACGGGCCCGGGGACTTCTACGAGCAGGGGACGGTGTTCGAGGTCCGCTCCGGGGCCGAGGGGCTCGCGGTGGGGGAGTGGACGCCGACGACCCCCCCGAAGTCCCACAAGTACGAGTTCGACGACGGGCCCCGGATGGAGTTCTCCGGCACCTTCTCCTACCGGGCGGCGGTGAGGGTACCCGCGGGGACGGCGGCGGGGAAGCGGACGCTGGCGGGAGTCGCGATCGTCAACGCCTGCAACGACAGGGGATGCCTGCCGCCGGGGGAGGTCCCCTTCACGGTGGACCTGGTCGTGGATCCGGCGGCGGCGGCGGCGGCGCCCCCCCCGGCCCCTCCCCCGGCTCCCCCGACCGCGCCGGCGGGCGGGAAGGCGCCGCCGAAGGCCCCGCCGGTGAAGGCCGCGGCGAAGCCCGCCGGCGGCTACGGGGGGGGATGGACCGGATTCCTCATCACCGCCGTCGTCGCCGGCCTCCTAACCATCGCCACGCCCTGCGTCTTCCCCATGATCCCGCTGACCGTCTCGCTCCTCACCAAGCGGGCGGAGAAGGAGCCGGGGAGGATCGTCCAGAGCGCCGTCGCCTACGGGCTCGGGATGTTCGTCAGCCTCGCCGGCATCGGGCTGGGGATGTCCCTGCTCCTCGGGGTCGCCCCCTCCGACCTCGCCCTCTCCCCGGGCTTCAACCTCGCCATCTTCGCCTTCCTCGTCTACCTGTCGCTCTCGCTCTTCGGGGCCTACGACATCCAGCTTCCGGCCTTCCTGACCGACTGGTCCCAGTCGAAGGCGGGGACCGGCGGCGGGGCGGGGCTCTTCTTCATGGGGATGACGCTGGCCTTCACCTCCTTCGCCTGCGCGGCCCCCTTCGCGGGGGTGCTGGTGCTGGAGGCGCGGACCGACCCCGTGAGGGGGATCGTCGGCATGTCGGTCTACGCCGGCACCTTCACCCTCCCCTTCTTCCTCACCGCGCTCTTCCCGGGGCTCCTGAAGAAGCTGCCCCGCTCCGGGGGGTGGCTCAACGCGGTGAAGGTGGTGATGGGCTTCGTGGAGGTGGCGGCCGCCTTCAAGTTCCTGCGGGCGGCGGACATGCTCTGGGGGTGGGGGTTCTTCTCCTTCGACCTCGTGCTCGCCGTCTGGATCGCCTGCGCCCTCGGGGCCTTCCTCTACCTGCTGGGGTTCATCGTCCTGCCCCACGACACGAAGCTCGAGGGGATCGGGGTCCAGCGGCTCCTCTGGGCGCTCGCCTTCCTGGCGGCGGCGCTCTTCCTCCTGCCGGGGCTCTTCGGGCGGCGGATCAACCCCTTCGTCGAGTCCTTCATCATCCGCGAGGACGGGGAGACGGCGGACGCGGGGGGCGGGGGCGGCGGGACGGAGAAGGCATCGCTCCGGTGGATCAAGAACGACCTCGACGCGGCGCTGGCCGAGGCGAAGCGGACCGGCCGGCCGCTCTTCGTGGACTTCACCGGCTTCGGCTGAGGGAACTGCAACCTCGTGGAGCGAGGTGTCTTCCCCCGGCCGGAGATCGTGGAGAGGCTCGAGAGGTTCGTCCTCGCGAAGCTCTGGATCAACGATCCCGATCCGGCGGCCCGGAGCCGGGAGTGGCGGGAGATGCTGGAGAAGCGGTTCGGCACCTCGTCCATCCCCCTCTACGTGACCCTGGACGGGGACGGCCGGGAGATCGGGGGCGGGAGGCTCGACTTCCCCGGCGGCGGCACCGACGCCTTCGCGGCGGACCTCGCCGCCTTCCTCGACGCCGCCCTTTAAGGCCGTACCCGTCCCGTTTTTTCAGCGTTCCCGAGGGCCTGAAGGAACGGGTCGGGGGAGTTCTTCCAGTCCTACGGCGTCGCGAGCGTCTGCGCGTTCATCGTCTGCGCCGTGGCGACCTCGGCGGCCTCGACCTTGGAGACGTCCACCAGCAGGTTGAGGCGGTGGGAGAAGAAGTAGGTCTCGTCGGCCACGGTGTCCCGGTAGCGGACGGTGAACCGGTAGACCCCGCCCACGAGCGTCCCGTCCCCGTAGCGGAGAGGGGCGTTGCCGACCAGGGCCCCCGAGGTGAGGATGCCGAACCCCGGGGGGATGACGCCGGAGGCCCCGTCGTAGACGATGTCCCCGGAGGCCCGGTCGGGCCGCCCGCCCACCAGCGTGAACCCCTCGTTGTAGGTGATGGTCGTGGTGGCGTTCGGCAGCAGGTAGGGCCTCGTCTCCCGCGGCGGGAACCAGCCCGCCTCCAGGGTCTTCGACTTCCCCGGGAGGCCGGGCCGGGCGTCCTCCTTCATCAGGGCGATCTCCGGGGCCGAGAAGAAGAAGGCGCTGTAGGCCGCGTACTCCCCGATCTTCTGGGGCGCGTAGGAGAGCCCCGAGATGTTGTCCGCCACCCCCATGGAGCGGGCGACGAAGTGGGCGAGCGTCGCCCCGATCTCCTTCCCCGCGGCGTGGGTCGCCGCGACGATGTCCCGGTACCGGGCCGCCTGCTCCGTCGTCGTCGGCGTGAAGGAGGGGTAGTAGTAGATGTCGTCGGCCGCCGTGAGCGGGCTCGACCGCAGGGGCGCCGTCACGTTCACCCACTCGGCGAGCCCCGTGGAGAGCGAGGGCGCCAGCACCGCCGTCCGGTAGCCGAGCCCCGGCCCCTCGTCCACGACGAGGTTCTCGTAGGCGGTGTTCCCCGTGTCGAGGGGGCCGTTCCCCCAGGGCAGGAAGGGGTTGGAGGAGGGGTCGCCGGCGAGGGCCGCCCCGCCGACGCGGATGCGGTTGTAGGTCTCCCCGGGCGCGCCGACGGTGGCCGGGGGCTCCTCCACGCAGAAGGAGACCGGCACCGAGTCCTCCTGGTGCTTCCCGGTGCGCCCCTGGATGCCGAAGGCGGTGCGCAGGTAGAAGGTCGCGTAGGACTTCACCGCGGACATCGACAGGCCCCGCGTGGACTTCGAGACGGAGCCGAGCCCCACGAGGCCGAGGTCGTTGGCGAAGGCGTCGTCGTCGTAATCGATCCAGAAGACCTCGGTGTCCTCCTCCAGGCCCCTCGGCAGTTCCACGTTGGAGGCCGCCTGGATCTTCAGGGTCTTCGTCCCCCGGGCGCCGCTGGGGTTCTCGACGACCAGGGTCCAGGAGCCCGCGGCGGCGGCCGTGGGGTCGAAGTCCGCGGTGATCGCCGCCTCCCCCTCCACGGCGAAGTCCGTCGCGGGAAGGGGCTCGAAGTTCTTCCTCTCGAGGAAGACCGCGGCCCCCGGGTCGAAGCCGGAGCCGGCCACCTGGATCCCCTCGGCGACGCGGTCGTCGAGGATCTTGTTTGGGGTCACGGTCGCGATCTTCGGCGCCTCCCCGAAACCGAAGGGGGAGAGCCAGAGCTCCCGCTTCGACGCCTTCGGGAGGACGAGGGTCGCCTTCGCCTCGGCGACGGTCGCGGCGGCCCCGTCGTTGCGGACGCCGAGGACCCAGGTCCCGTCCTGGTCGAGGGGGAGCTTCTTCCCCGTGAGGCCGTCGAGGGGGACGGTCGATTCGTCGGGGGCGAGGAGGCCGTCCATGGCGAGCCCCTCGGCGGGGGACCCCTTGGCCGCCTTCACCGTCCAGGAGAGGGCCGATCCCATGGGGGCGTCGAAGGGGAGGGTGCCGTCCCCGCCGGCCCCGAGTTCGAGGGTGCCCGTGAAGGACTTCGGCATCTTCGCCTTCGACTTGAAGGAGTACTTGCCCGAGGTCCCCTCCCCCCCGATCACGCGGAAGGTGAAGACCCCGCCGAGGGGCCCCGTGGGCGCCTTCTTCACCTTGACGCCGACCCCGCCGGGGCCGGGCTTCGAGAAGGCGGCGAGGTCGAGCGCCGCCCCCTCCGGGTCGAGGACCTCGAGCAGCGCCGCCGCCGGGTCCCCCTGGAGCCCCGACCCCATCTTGTCCACCTCGTCGATGACGAGGACGGGGTTGCGGACCCCGGCGCGGCGGAGGGCCTGGAGGATGCGGCCGGGGAGGGCCCCCACGTAGGTCCGGCGGTGGCCCCGGATCTGGGATGCGTCGTGGACCCCGCCCACGGAGATCCGCACCAGCTTCCGCCCCATGGCGCGCGCCACGGACTGGGCGAGGCTCGTCTTGCCCGTCCCCGGCGGCCCCGTGAAGCACAGGACGGGGCCCGGCGCCTCGGGGGCCGCGGCGCGCACGGCGAGGAACTCGAGGATGCGGGCCTTGGGCTTCTCCAGGCCGTGGTGGTCCTCCTCCAGGGCGCGGCGGACCTTGCCCAGGTCGAGGGAGTCCTCCCCCTCGGCGGACCAGGGGAGGGAGAGGGCCCAGTCGAGCCAGGTCAGGGTCACCCCGTACTCGGAGGAGGCGGGGTTCGTCCCCCGGAGGCGGGCGATCTCCCCCCGGATCGCCGCCTCCGCCTCGGGGGGGAGCCCCGCCTCGTCGGCCCTCGCGGAGAGGCGGCGGGCGTCCGCCTCCTCCCGCGCCTCCTCCCCGAGCTCCGAGCGGATGGCCTTCATCTGCTGGCGGAGGAAGTACTCCCGCTGGGACTTGCCGATGTCCTCCTGCGCGCGGTGCTCGATCTCGCGGGCGATGCGCGCGAACTCCACCTTGTCGCGCAGGACCCCGGACACGACCTCGAGCCTCCGCTCCAGGTCGAGCTCCTCGAGGACGCGGACCCGGTCCCGGAGGTCGAAGGCCACGGTCATGGCCACGAGGTCGGCGAAGCGGCCCGGGTCCTCGGCGTTGGCCCGGAGGAGCCGGGCCAGCTCGCCGGTGTAGGCCTCGTCCGAGGCGACCAGGGCCTCCACCTCGGTGAGGACCTGGAAGACGAGCCCGTCGAGGACCTCGCGCCGGCCGGGGCGCTCCCGGGCCTCGGTGACCTCGGCGGAGAGCACCGGGGCGGTGGATCGCCACCGGGTGCGGACCGCGCGGCGGATCCCCTGCAGGGAGACCTGCAGGGACCCGTCGGGGAGGCGCATGCGGGAGACGACGTGGCCCGCCACGCCGAGGGGCCGGAGGTCCGCGGCGGAGACCCTCTCGGGGTCGGCGCCGGGGGCGAAGGCGAAGAGGAAGAGCGTCTCCGGGTCCTCGTGCCCGGCGAGCTGGAGGAGGTTCGGGCGGGTCCGGATCTGGGCGTGGGCGGTGCCGCCGGGGAAGACCACCGTGGACACGAGGAAGAGGACCGGGAGGGGGGCGGGACCGGGGCCGGCCCCGGGGGGGCCGGGGAGCGCCTCCTCCGCCGGCAGGGGGCCGGGGGCGGGACCGGGCGGCGGGCGTCCCGTCATCGGACCTCCCTGGTCGTCCCTCCGCCTCCGCACGCGCTGGCTTCCGCGGCCCCGCCAGTCTAACATGCCCCGCGGGCAGACCCTTCCCGGGCAAGGAAGAGCGTGAACACGCCGACGGAGATCCTCGTCCCCCTGGCCGACCCCCTCGCCGGCCCCGGGGCCGCCGCGGCGGCCCGGGCCCTGGGGGAGGCCCTCCGCGGCGCCCCCCCCGGCGCCCCCCTCGCCATCGACCTCGGCGCGGTCCTCCGCGTCGACACCTTCGGGCTCGCCGCCCTCGGGGAGGCGGTGCGGCGCTGCCGGCGCGAGGGCCGGCCCGTGCGCGTCCTGCGGGCCCCCGCGGGCGCGGGGAGGCTCGCCGCCTTCCTGCGCCTCGACCGGGTCCTCGCGACGGAGCCCCCCCCGGCCGCGCCGCCCCCCCCGCTGCTGGAGAGGGCGGGGGAGGCGGTGCTGGCCTTCCGCGACTACATGGTCACCCTGCTCTCCATGACGGCGGAGGGCTACCGCCACGCCTTCGTCGACCCGCTGCGCGGCGGCGCGGTGCGCGCGGAGCAGTTCGTGCGCCAGCTCGCCGAGACGGGCATGGGGGCGGTGCCGATCGTGGTCCTCATCAACTTCATGATCGGGCTCATCCTCGCCTTCCAGATGGCCTACGCGCTGCGCGACTACGGCGCGACCCTCTACGTGGCGCGGTTCGTGGGGATCACCGTGACCCGCGAGATCGGCCCCCTCATCGCCGCCATCCTCGTGGCCGGCCGCTCGGGGTCGGCCATGGCGGCGGAGATCGGCACCATGGTCGTCACGGAGGAGGTGGACGCGCTCGAGATGATGGCCCTGCGGCCGCGGCGGTTCCTCTTCTCGCCCCGGTTCGCCGCGCTCGCCGTCACGGTGCCCGCGCTCTGCATCTTCGCCGACCT
Source organism: Planctomycetota bacterium (assembly GCA_023150535.1). Taxonomy (GTDB): domain Bacteria; phylum Planctomycetota; class JAJSAM01; order JAJSAM01; family JAKLKS01; genus JAKLKS01. The sequence continues at coordinate 2,084 of JAKLKS010000027.1, read as the reverse complement.
CGCGGGGATCCTCGGCGGCGCCTTCGTGGGGGTCCTCTCCTACGGGATCCCGGCCCCGACCTACTACTCCGAGACGGTCAACGCGCTGCGCGTCACCGACATCGGGTCGGGGCTCGTCAAGTCCTTCTTCTTCGCCAACATCGTCGCGGTCATCGGCTGCCTCCACGGGATCCGGCTCCGCGGCGGGCCCGACGCCGTGGGCCGCGCGGCGACGACGGCGGTGGTGGAGTCGATCATCGGCGTGATCCTCTTCGACGCCCTCTACACGGTGCTGGTCTACTTCGTCTTCTAGGAGGCCCATGGCCGAGGACGGGACGCCCCCCGCGCTGGAGACCCGCGGACTGACGGTCCGCTTCGGCGGCCGCGCCGTGCTGGACCGGATCGACATCCGGATCCGGCGGGGGGAGACCTACGTCGTCATGGGGCCCTCGGGCTGCGGGAAGACGACCCTCCTCAAGTGCCTGGTGCGCCTCCTCCCCCCGACGGAGGGTTCGGTCCTCGTGGACGGCCGGGACGTGGCGGGCCTGGGCCCGGAGGAGTCCGACGACCTCCGGCGCGCCACCGGCATGGTCTTCCAGAACGGAGCGCTGCTGAACTCGATCTCGCTCCGGGAGAACGTGGCGCTCCCCATGCGGGCCCACCTCGACATGCCGCCGGGGGTGGTGGAGGAGGCGGTGCGGATGAAGCTCGCCCAGGTGGGGCTGCTGGAGGCCGCCGACCGGATGCCCGCGGAGCTGTCGGGGGGCATGCGCAAGCGGGCGGGCATCGCCCGCGCCCTGGCGCTGGACCCCCGGCTCGTCTTCTTCGACGAGCCGACGAGCGGCCTCGACCCGGTCACCTCCGACGGGATGGACAACCTCGTGCTGGAGCTGAAGGCGGCGCTCGGGGCGACCATGGTGGTCGTGACCCACGACCTCCCGAGCGCGCGGAAGATCGCCGACCGGCTGGTGGTCCTCTCCCGGGGGAGGGCGCTGGCGGAGGGCACCTGGGACGAGGTGCAGGCGACGACGGACCCCGAGGTCCGGGGCTTCCTGGACCGCCACGCGGAGCCCCCGGTGATCGGGGAGGGGGCGACCCCGCTCGTCGGGGCGCCGGGAGGCATGGCATGAACCCCGCCGAGGACCGCCGCCGCGCCGGCGTCTTCCTGCTGACCGCCGCCGCCCTGCTCCTCGTGGTGGTGGGGGTGCTGGCGGGGGTCCGGTTCATGGCCCGGGAGGACCACTACGTGGTGGCCTTCCGGGAATCCGTGGCGGGGCTCGAGATCTCCGGGCCCGTCAAGTACAACGGCGTCCCCGTGGGGAAGGTGGCGGGCATCCGCTTCGACACCGGCGACATCGGGAAGATCCTGGTGGACATCTCCGTCCGGCCCGACGTCCCCGTGAAGCTCGACACCCGCGCCCAGCTCAAGCCCCAGGGGATCACCGGCATCTTCTACCTCGAGCTCTACGGAGGGACGAACGGCGCGCCCGACCTCGAGGAGGGGGACGTCATCCCCTCCGACGCCTCCTTCACGACGAAGATCGGGAACATCGCCAACGACCTGTCGGAGCTCATCGCGACCCTCAACCGGATCATCCGGGCCAACGAGGCGAACATCACCCGCATCATCGAGCAGCTCGGGGAATCGATGACGGCCGTCCGGGCGACGCTCGAGAAGGTGGACCGGACCGTGGCGACGGCGGGGGAGGCGGTGGCGGACGCGCGGGACGGGATCCGGGAGGTGCGGGCGGAGGTGAAGGCCACGGGGGAGGCCCTCCGGCGGGCCCTGGGCGATCTCGAGGCCCTCCTCGCCGACCCGCAGCTGCAGGGGCTCGCGGCGAAGGTCTCCTCCACCGTGGACAGGATCGACGAGAAGGTGGCGGCCGCCGACACCGCGCGGATCTCCGCCCGCATCGACCAGGTGCTGGCCCGCTTCCTCGACGTGCAGGAGTCCATGGACCGGGCGGCCCGGGCCGTGGCCGGCCTCGCGGAGCAGGGCCGCCAGGACGTCTCCGCCGTCCTCGCCGACGTGCGCGCCGCCTCGGCCAACGTGAAGGCCCTGACCCGCTCGCTCCGGGACGATCCCTCCCGCATCCTCACCGGGC
>JAKLKS010000279.1 GCA_023150535.1 Planctomycetota bacterium | reverse complement strand
GTCCCGCGCCCGCGGCGATCCCCGGCGAGGCCGGGGCCGGGGCGGCCGTCGCGCCGCCCGCGCCCCGCGGACCCTCGCGGGCGGCGCGCCTCCTCGCCGACCTCTGCGAGGAGCCGGACTACCCCGCCCGGCTGCGGAGGCTCGGGGTCGAGGGGGCGGTGGAACTGGTCCTCCGCATCGGGGCCGACGGGGCCGTGCGGGAGGTCGAGGTCCTCCTCTCCAGCGGGCACGCCGCCTTCGACGCCGCCGCCCTCGAGGCGGTGCGCCGCTGGCGCTTCGAGCCCGCGCTCGCGGACGGGGAGGCGGTGGAGGATTCGCTTCCGCTGCGCGTGCTGTTCCGCCTGAGGGGAGTGGAGTCGGCCTCCGAACGCCGGTGACGCCGGCCGCGCCGGTCCCGGCGGTCCTCCGGCAGTCCCCCCCCGTGTCCCGGAGGGCACGATCCCCTTGACGCCCGGCAGGCCCCGTCACCGGCCCCGCGGCGCCCTCCGCCGGAACCGCGCCTCCGTGCCCCGCCCGGCACGGAAGGGGGGCCGCCGGGGGGATCCGGGGCGGCATGGACCTTGCGTCCCCTCCCGCGCCGCGGGCCGCGCACAGGGAGATCCGCCATGATCCGTCGGTGCCCCGCCGCTGGACTCGCCACGGCCCTCGCCCTGGCCGCCGGAGCCGCCGCCCTCCTCGAGGGCGCCGCCGCGGCGGAGGAGCCCTCCCCCTCCGCGGAGGAGGGGCCGCGCCCGCTCCGCATCGTGCTCGCGGCCCGCAAGGGGCCGGTCCCCGGCCACAACCCCCTGTACTACTTCGGGGGGTTCCAGACCAAGACCCTCGTCTACGAGCCGCTGCTCCGCTACGGGAAGGGGGGCGTCCTCGAGCCGGTCCTCGCGGAATCCTGGACCCGGTCCCCCGACGGCCTCGCCTGGACCTTCCGGCTGCGGGAGGGCGTGACCGACCACGCGGGCGAGCCCCTCGAGGCGGAGCTCCTCGCCGACCACGTGGCGCGGGTGGCGGGGAACCCCGGCAACCGCTGGCTCGGCGGGACCTCCCGCATCCTCGGCGCGCGGGCCGTCGACGCGCGCACGCTGGAGATCCGCCTCTCCGAACCCTGGTACCTGCCCGGGGAGATGGTCATCGTCAACCCCTGGCACTACGTCCCGCCCGCCGCCTTCGACCACGAGGGGTTCTTCCGGAACACCGTGGGCACCGGCCCCTTCCGGCTCGTCGCGGAGGAGCCGGGCGTCTCCCAGGGGTACGAGGCCCACGCCTCCTGGTGGAAGGGGGTCCCGGGCGTCGGGCGCGTCGAGGCGAAGCTCCTCCCCAACGCCTGGCGGGAGAACCACGAGGTGCTCCGCGCCGTCCTCGCCGGCGAGGTGGACCTCGCCGCCGACGGCGAGGGGCCGGTGATCCCCCGGGACGAACTCCCCCGCGTGGAGGCGATGCCGGGCTTCCGCGTCTGGAGGAGCCCCGGCTCCTCGGTCCACTACCTCGTCCTCAACCCCTCCCCGGGCCCCTTCGCCGACCGCGACGCGCGCCTGCGGTTCGCCGCCGCGGTGGACCGCGCGGAACTGGTCGCGAAGGGGGAGCTCGGCTACGCCGAGCCGACGACAACCTTCTTCCGCGGGGGCTTCGCCGGGTGGCCCGCCGCGGGGAGGACGGCCGCCCCCTCCGGCCCGGCCCCGGCGGGGCGCACCCCCCTGCGGCTCCTGCTGCCCGCCGGCGCGACGCCCCGCCTCGGGCGCCTCGGCTCCCTCCTCGCCGCGCAGGCCGCGCGCGCCGGGTTCGACCTCGCGGTCGAGGCGGCGAAGGACGCCGCCGACTACGCGGAGCGGTCGAAGGGGGCCGACCTCCTCCTCCAGGTCACCCACGGAGCCCCCTACGACCCCTGGGTCTCGCTCCAGGCGCTCTTCCTGAACGATCCCGCGCGCTCCAGGCGCACCGCGGCCCGCGGCGGGGCCTTCTGGGCCGACGCCGCGATGCAGGCCGCCATCCTCGAGGCGGAGGCCGCGCCGGACGACGCGGCCCGGGCCGCCGCCCTCTCCCGCTGCCAGGCCCGCCTCGACGCGGAGGCGCCCGTCGTGCCCCTCTTCATCAACGAGCGCATCGCCGTCTCCGTCGCCGGGCTCGAGGGGCTCGAGTTCGGGACCAACGCCTACGACCTCGGCCTCGCGTCGGTCCGCTGGAAGGAGCGCTGACCCCGCGTCGCCGCCGTCCGGCCCCCGGGGGCCGGGGAAGGAGACCCATGCCGAAGACCGGAGCACGCACCGCCGCCGCCCTCGCGGCGATCCTCGCCCTCGCCGCGGGGGCCGGGGCGCAGGAAGGAACGCCCCCGGCCGCCGACCCGGCCGCCGCCCCCGCCCGGGGCGGGGCCGTGGAGGGCGCGGTGGGCGAGTACCTCGCGGCCCGCGCCGAGGGGGAGGCGAAGGAGGGCGTCCCCGCGGCGGGGGAGAGGAAGGAGGTCGTCGTCGAGCGGAAGAAGAGGCTCGAGCCGGTGACCGACATCTCCGTCCCCATCGACTGGGGCGGCAGCCGGGACGTCATCGACCCCGGGGACGTCCGGGAGATGGTCCCCTGGAGCGTCGAGGAGGTGGTGAACCGGATGCCCGGGTTCTCCTCCCGCCTCTACAGCGGCGACGAGTTCGCCCGGCCCTCCATCTCCGCCCGCGGCATGTACGACAACGGGTTCACGGAGTACGTGGCCGTGCACGTGGACGGGGTGAACTACTCGCGCCTGATCTACGGTTGGACCGCGCTGTCCATCTTCCCCTTCACCTCGGAGATGATGTACGCCGCCGAGAGCTTCCGGGGCGCCCACGCCATCCGGTTCGGGCCCACGACGCTGGGGGGCGTCATCAACTTCGTCACCCACCCCATCCCCGAGCGGTTCCAGGTCGGGCAGCGGACGACCATCGGCGACAACGGGTTCCACTCCTTCCGGTTCTTCGCCGGCGGCACGGACCCGGAGAGCGGGGTCGGGGTCCTCCTCAACTACGTGGACCGGGGGGGCGAGACCTTCCGCGACAACAGCGACTTCCGGATGAACGACGCCGACATCAAGCTGGCCGTCCCCGTCGGCGAGGACGCCCTGTTCTCCTTCCACACCTTCCACTGGAGGGACGTCCACCAGCTCATCGGGAGGCTGACGAAGCAGCAGATGGAGGACGACCGGGAGCAGAACCCGACCCCGGAGCGGGTCAAGTGGAGCGGCTGGTCCTACGGGTGGGAGGCGACCTGGCTCAAGAACGTCGCCCGCGACTCCTGGTACGACGTCCAGTACTACGAGAGGTACGGCCACCAGAACCAGCCCAGCCTGCGACCGGCGGCCCCCCCCTACACGACCTACAGGGCGTCCATCATCGACGCCGTGAACCGGGGGCTCTACCTGCGGGGCGAGACCCCCGTGGAGTTCGGCACGAAGCACGTCCTCCACGGCGGCCTCCGGTACCACAAGGAGGGCATCGATCGCTGGCAGACCGACGAGCCGCTGGCGGGCGGGCCGAAGACCCTCGTCGCCGACACGACCGTGGACACGGACGCGCTCTCCGTGCACGTGGACGACACGGTGAAGTTCGGCGACTGGACGGTGAACGGGGGCGTCCGCTACGAGAACATCCTCCGGTCGGAGGGCCACGACAAGGTCTCCGGCTACGACCGGGACTTCGACTTCGACGACTTCCTCTTCGGGCTCTCGGTCAACTGGCAGTTCGCGGAGAAGGCGGCCGCCTTCGCCAACTACCACCAGTCCTTCCGCGCCCCGCAGACCTGGTCCTACGACTACACGAACAAGGACCAGGACCTCACCTTCGAGCACGGGGACACGGGGGAGATCGGGGTGCGGGCCGATCCCTGGAACGGGATCTCGGGGAACGCGGTGGCCTGGAAGTCCAGGGTCTCCGACTTCATCGAGTTCGACCCGGTGACCGGCGTCTACGACAACTGGGGCAAGTTCGGGATGCACGGGCTCGACCTCACCGTGGAGCTGGACGCCCGGGCCCTGGACGAGGACCTGCAGGGGCTCACGCTCTACGTCACCAACACCTGGCAGCGGTCGGAGTTCGAGGAGGGGCCCTACGACGGGAAGAGCACGCCGCACACGCCGGAGCAGTTCCTCTCCGCGAACCTCCGCTACGGGCACGAGCCCTCCGGCCTCTACGGGCTCCTCAGCGCCTACCAGAGGGGGGAGACCTACGCGACCCCGGACAACAAGTACGACTCCCCGGGGTACACGATCTTCAACGGCCGGGTCGGCTGGAGGAGGGTCTCGCCGCTCTCGGGCAAGCGCAACCTCGAGCTCGACTGCGCCGTGACGGCCCAGAACCTCTTCGACAGGGACTACTACCTCCGCCACAACGCGACCCAGTACGTGCCCGGCTCCCCGCGCACGCTGTTCTTCGAGTTCGGGATCACGGTGGACCTCTAGGACCTCCCCCCCCCGGAGGCCGTGCCTCCGGGGGGACGGTTCCCCGGCACCGCGCTTGCTCCTCAGGAAGCGCCGGCCCCCCCCCTCGGAGCGACGGGAAGCACAGGGGCGGGTGAAGGGTTCCTCCGGCGCGGTCGTCCCTGCCCTGGGTCCGACCCGCCGCCGCCCTCCCCGCTCCCTCCCGGGGGGGGACCGGTGCGGAGGAGCCGCCATGAGGGCCGTTTCGAGGAGACTCCCGGTGGGGTTCCTGGTCGCGGCGGGGATCCTCCTCCCCTGGGTGCCGCTCCTCCTCTCCCTGCGGGAGGCGGCCTCGGAGTCGCCCCTGCCGCCGCCCGCGAGGGACCCGCCGCCGCCCGAGGCCCGGGTGCCCGGGAGGTCCTCCTTCCCGGAGGCTCCCTCGGCCGGGGACCACGCCCCGGCCGAAGCGAAGGCGGCCCGGTAGGCGCCTCCCCGCCCTCCCGGGACGACGGGCCTACCGCCCCTCCCCGCCCGCCCCCCCGGCGAAGTCCGGGAAGTGCTCCCCCGCGCAGCGGGGGCAGATCCCGTGGGTCACGGGGAAGTCGAGCCCCCGCGGGAGGAGGTGGGCCACGGGGATCCACTCCCCGTCGGGGGCGAGCAGGCGGACGCACCAGGCGCAGGCCCGCAGCGGCCCGTCCCCCCGGCGCAGGCGCG
>JAKLKS010000278.1:4733-5101 GCA_023150535.1 Planctomycetota bacterium | reverse complement strand
GCGGCGCCGTCGCGCTCATCGGCGGTCCGGCTCCTTCCCCCCGCCCCCGGCGGGCGCGGGATCCTCCGCCGGCGCCGGCGCGGGCTTCGCCGCCTCCCCCTCCCGGGCCCCCGCCTCGATCTCCGCCTCCACCCGCGCCCGCTCCGCGCGGATCTTCACCGCCTCGGCCTCCCTCCGCAGGTCCCCTCCCTCCCCCCCGGGCGGGGGGTGGACGGGGGGGGTGAGCAGGGCCTCGTGGTCGTCCCGGACCGTCCAGGGGAGAAGGTTGTCGGAGAAGAAGTCGAGGGGGAACCACTGGTACCAGGGCTCCGGCAGCTCCACGAGGGCGACGGAGCGGCGCACCTCCGGCCACCCGTCCCCGTCGAGGT
>JAKLKS010000278.1:0-4723 GCA_023150535.1 Planctomycetota bacterium | reverse complement strand
GCGGGGGTCTCCAGGCGGACGGTCCCGTAGAAGGAGAAGGGGACGTCGAGCGGCGTGGCCCCCAGGGGGCGGCCGTTCATCGCGACCTCGAGGCCGGGGGGCTCGGACCGGATCCGCAGGGTGCGCTCGACGCAGCCCGCGGAGGCGCAGGCGGCGAGCAGCAGCGGGAGCGCGGCGGGGATCCGGGCCACGGGGGGATTGTAGTGCCCGTCCCCGCGGCCCCCCGGGCATTCTGGGGGACGCCGTGCACGAGCGGAGGAGGCGACATGATCACCTACCGGTTCCACTGCGTCTCGCTGCCCCGGGCCGCGACGAAGGCCCGGGACGACGTCCTCTGGGAGATCGGGCTCGCGGGCTGGGAGCTGGTCTCCGTGGTCCCGGGGTCGGAGACGGACGCCTCCGACGCGACCATGCTGACCTTCTTCTTCAAGCGCGAGGCCACGACGGACATCGGGTGACCGGGATGACGCCCCTCCCCACGCCGGCCGCCTACGACGCCTTCACCGCCCGCCCCGGCGCCGCCTGGGTGCTCAAGCACTCCCGCACCTGCCCCGTCTCCTCGGCCGGCCACGTCGAGGTGCGGGACTACGAGGCGGCCCACCCGGGGGAGCCCGTGGGGATCGTCGTCGTGCAGGACCACCGGCCGGTCTCCGACCATGCGGCGGCCGCCACCGGGGTGCGGCACGAGAGCCCGCAGGTGCTCCTCTTCGTGGACGGGAGGCTCCGCTGGCACGCGAGCCACGGGGGGATCACGCGCGCGGCCATGGAGGCGGCGCGGGATCAGGCCCCCCCCGGCCCCTCCTCCGCCACCGGCGGGAACCAGACGCGGCGGATCCACCCCCCCTCGCACTCGTAGATCGCCACCGCGAACCGGTCCGGCGTCCCGGGGCCGTCGCTCACCCGCTCGTGGTCCACGCAGAACCGGCCGCACTCCATCCGCGCGAGGAGGTCGGCCCTCCGCCCGGGCCGGGAGGCGAAGAGGTCCCCGTAGACCTTCCGCATCCCCGCCCGCCCCGCCGCGATGGATTCCCCCCCGGGGAGCCGCCGCACCTCCACGTCCTCGGCGTAGCAGAGGAGGAAGGCCTCGAGGTCGTGGGCGTTGTAGGCGTCGAGCTGCCGCTGCGCCAGCGCCGCCGCGGACGGCTCCGCCCCGGCCGCGCCGCCCCCCGCCCCGCCCGCCCCGCTCATGCAGCCCCTCCCGCCCGGTTCGCCCGCGCCACGAGGAACCCGTGGAGCAGCACGAGCGGGATCCCGACCGCCACCACCGCCCGCCCCGCGGGCGTGGTCCCCGCCGGCGAGGAGACGACGCCGAGCCCGTGGGCGAGCGCGCCGCCGGCCGCGATGCCCGCGACCCCCACCAGCGCGTCCCCGTTCCCCTCCCCCGCCATGACCCGCCTCCGCACCGGGCACCCCCCCGCCAGCGCCCCCGCGGACCCCACGAGGAGGAGCGCGAGGAAGTTCCAGAGGTGCTCCGCGTGGGCCACGGGCTGGCCCTCGAAGCCCCACTTCCCCAGCCCCTTCGCCCCGAGGACGGCGCCGTAGGAGAGGACCAGCATCCCCGCCGCGAGCAGCATGGGGCGGGGCCCCCCGAAGACCTGCCGCGCCGCCGACACGAGGCAGAAGCCCGTGGCCGAGAGCGCCGCCCCCGCCCCGAGCCCGACCGCCAGCGCCATCCCCCAGGCCGCCCGCGGCGGCCCCTCGGCGGCGCCGGGCCCCGGCCCGAGGAGGACGCCGCCCGCGAGGAAGAGCCCGAGGAGGAGGAGCGCCGCGAAGGGGGCGAGGAGCCCCACCGCCGCCGGGGCCGGCGCGGTGCGCCCGACGGTGTAGCCGCGCCGCTCGAGGAGGAGCGCCGCGCCGACCCCGGCGACGAAGCCCGCCGCGCCCACGGCCGCGTTGAGATCCCCGCCGCCGAGGCGCTGGGCCATCCGGAAGGGGCAGCCGAGGAAGACGAGCGCGCCGAGCCCCATGGCGACGCCGAGGAGGAAGCGGGAGGCCGCGTGGCTCCCGCTCCGGGCGACGAAGCGGCCGCGGACCGCCATCCAGGCGAAGGCACCGAGGACGAGGCCGGCCGCCTCGGGCCGGAAGACCTGCGGCCCCTTCGCGTAGAGGCCGAGGGAGCCGGCGAGGTCGCGCAGGAAGCAGGCCCCGCAGATCCCCATGTTGCCGGGGTTCCCCGCGGCGACCAGCACCGCCGCGCCGGCCCCGACCGCGGCGACGGCGAGGAGCGCCGGCGCGAGGGCCCTCCCGGAGATCCCCTCGGAGGAGGGGCCCGTCGTCGGTGCCGGTCATGGGCGGAATCAGAACGGGGACCGGCCCCTCCCATCCACTTTTTCGATTCCCCGCCTCCCGCGCCGGTCCGGTCACGGCGCCCACGGGCGGGGAAGGTGCGGGCCCGGGGGGGGCGTCCTAGACTGGCCCCTCCCGCCCGCGAGGGGGGAAGGGGCCCATGCACACCACCGGGACCGGCCGCTGGGAGCACGACCACGCCTTCGGCAACGACGCCGTGAGGCCGGGGGAGGTGCGCACCCGCTGGGTCGTCGCGATCACCGCGATCATGATGGCCGGGGAGATCGTCGCCGGGACGGTCTTCGGGTCCATGGCGCTGCTGGCCGACGGCTGGCACATGGGGACCCACGCGGCGGCGCTCGGGGTCGCCCTCTTCGCCTACGCCTTCGCGCGGAGGCACGCCGGGGACCACCGCTACTCCTTCGGGACGGGGAAGGTCGGTGCGCTCGGCGGCTTCGCGAGCGCCGTGGGGCTGGCGGTGGTGGCGCTCCTGGTGCTCGTGGAGTGCGCGCGGCGGCTGGCGGCGCCCGTGGTCATCCGCTTCGACGAGGCCATCGCGGTGGCGGCGCTCGGGCTCGCGGTGAACCTCGGCTGCGCCTGGCTGCTCTCGGGGGGCGGGGGGGGGCACGGGCACGAGCACGGCCACCACCACGGCCACGACCACGGGGACGGTCACGGGCACGCGCACGACCACGAGGACGATCACGACCACGAGGAACACCCCCGCGGCGAGGCGCCCGCCCACGAGGACCACAACCTCCGCGGCGCCTACCTCCACGTGATGGCCGACGCGGTGACCTCCGTGGCGGCGCTGCTCGCGCTCTTCGCCGGGCGGTTCTTCGGCTGGAACTGGATGGACCCGGCGATGGGCATCGTCGGGTCGCTCGTCATCGCGCGGTGGTCGACGGGCCTCCTCCGGGACACGGCCCGGGTGCTGCTCGACGCCGAGGTGCCGGAGGAGCGGCGGCGGGCGATCCGGGAGACGCTCGAATCCGACGGGGACGCGCGCGTCGCCGACCTCCACCTCTGGCGGGTCGGCCCCCGGCACATGGCCGCGGTCGTGACCCTGGTGGCCGGGTCCCCGCAGGCCCCGGAGCGCTACCGGGAGCGCCTCGCCGTGCACGCCGACCTCGTCCACGTCACCGTCGAGGTCCACCGCTGCCCCGGCCCGGAAGTACGAGGGTAGGCGTCGGACACCCGCTCACCCACGCCCGTTCACCTCCGCGCCAGGAACAGGAGCCGGTGCGGCAGGAGCGGCGCGCCGCCGAGCGCCCGCCCCACCCGCGCCGTGAACCGCGCCTCCCGGAGCGCCCCCTCCACCTCCTCCCGCGACCGCCGCCACCGCCCCCGGACGCGGCGGAAGGAGCGGATCTCCCTCTCCCGCTGACGCGACCCCGGGCCCCGCCGCGTCGCCGCCGGGACCGCCCAGCCCGGCCCCTCCCGCCAGGACCGCGTCTCCTCCGGGAGCCGGGGCCCCTCGAAAGGGAACCCCCGAATCCCCTGGACGCCCCCGGGGAAACAGGTAATCATATGGTTACCTATGGATCCCTGCGACGACCAGGACGCGGTCTTCCGGGCCCTCGCCCACGCCCACCGCCGGCGGATCCTCGACCTCCTCCGACGCATGCCCGGGGCGAGCGTGAACGACCTCTGCAAGTACTTCGACACGAGCCGCATCGCCGTGATGAAGCACCTGTCGGTCCTCGTCGAGGCCGGGCTCGTGCACTCGGAGAAGCACGGCCGCACCCGCTCGCTCCACTTCGACCCGGTGCCCCTGCGGCGCATCCACGACCGCTGGACCGACGAACTCGGGGAGTTCTGGGCGGGCCGCATGCTGGACGTGAAGAGGCGCGTGGAGGCCCGCGCGACGCGGGCGAGGGAGAGGACGCCATGACCGCGAAGGAGGGGGCGCCGCCGCGCCTCGTGTCGAAGGTCTTCATCCGGGGGAGCGTCGAGGCCGTCTGGAGGGAGATCACGAAGACCGATTCCCTCCAGGGCGCGGTCTTCAACGCGCGCCTCCACACCCCGGGGCTGCGGAAGGGGGCGCCGCTCCAGATGCGCACGAAGGACGGCCGGCGCGTCCTCGTCGTCGGCGAGGTGCTGGAGTGGGACCCGCCGCGGCGCTTCTCCCACACCTTCCGGTTCACGACCCTCGACGACCCGCCCTGCCGGGTGATCTACGAGCTCGAGCCGGTCGAGGGGGGCGTGGAGTTCACGCTGCGGGTCGAGGACTGCCCGCCGGGCACGAAGACCGAGAAGGAGATGACGGGCGGCGCCCCCTTCATCACCGGGAACCTCAGGTCCCTCGTCGAGACCGGGCGGCTCCCCCTCGGCACGCGCGTCATGTACGCCCTCTTCGGGTGCCTCGGGTTCCTCCTGCCGAAGCGGACGCGGGCGGAGAACTGGCCCATGGGCGGGGGGAGGTGACGCGCCGACC
>JAKLKS010000277.1 GCA_023150535.1 Planctomycetota bacterium | reverse complement strand
CCACCTTGGCTGTTCGGAGAGTGCGTAAATTTCCCCGATTTATTCGCCAACTTGGGTCGGGTTCGGTATGGCTACCGCATCCGGCGGTTGGCGAGGCGCTCGAGCTCGGCGTCGCAGCGGATGCGGATGTCCTGGACGCCGAAGCCGTCGCGGGCGCGGCGGTAGAGTTCCTCGGATTCCGCCCACTTCCCCTGGTCCTCGAGGATCATGGCGTCCTCCTCGAGCTTCTCGAAGGCCTCCTTCGCCTTCTTCGTGATCCCCGCGCGGACCCGGTTCACCTCGTCGAGGAAGGTCTGCTGGTACTCCGGGAGGACGGTGCGGGGCATGGCCTTCTCGAACCGGTCGTAGACGGCGAAGGCGTCCCCGTAGCGGCGCTGGGCGAGCAGGCGCGCGGCCTCCGCCTCGGCCGCGCGGGTGAGCTCCGCCCAGGAGACGAAGCCCCCCTTCTCCGCGATCGCCGGCGAGGGCTCCCCCGTCGCGCGGAGGCGGACGAAGGAGGCCTCCTTCGCCCGGGCGTGGTCCGGCCAGCGCCGGAGGAACTCGTCGCAGCGGAGCGCGATGTTGGCGTAGTCGTCCGGGCTCGCCTCGCGGTAGGCCTTGATGTTCTGGAGCCAGTAGTCCTCCGCCTCCTGCTCGGCCGCGACCTCGGCCCGCTCCCGGAGCCGCTTCTTCGCGTCCAGGGCGAGCCCGCGGATGGGCTTCGCCGTCGGGGGCCAGGCGGGGTCCGCCTCCTCCGCGGCCTTGATCACCTCCGCCAGCTTGTCCTCGTCCATGAGCCTCTTCATGCGGGCGAGGAGGGCGGGGTTGGGGTCCACCCGGTCGGGAGGCATCCCGAACTTCCAGGCCAGCGCGATGGCCGCGAGCACGATGCCGACGAGGAAGGCGACCCCGACCATCCCGCCGAGGACGCCCCCCGCGCCGCCGCCGCCGGCGGAGCGCCCGCGGTAGTCGACGGAGTGGGACCCGTGGGCCCTCGCGGGGGCGTGGTGGGCCGGTCCGGGGCGGGCCGGGGCGTGGTGCGCCGGGGCCTGCGGCGCGGACCAGGCGGGGGCCGCCGAGGGAGGGGTCCAGGGGACCGGGGCCGGGACCGGGGCGGGCAGGGGGGCCGGGACCGGCGCGGGCACCGGGGCCGGGAGGGGGGCCGGGGACCAGGCGCCAGCGGGCAGGGGGGCCGGGGCGGGCGCGTCGTCGAGGAGGAAGGTGAGGCGCGCCTCCCCCACCGCGATGACGTCCCCGTTCCGGAGGTCCTGCCTGTTGACGAAGAGGCCGTTCACGCGGGTGCCCGCGGCGGACTCGAGGTCCACGAGCCGCCAGGCGCCGCCGACGCGGCGGACCTCGAAGTGCTCCTTCCCCACCGCGGGGTCGCGCAGGACGAGCCCGTTGCTCGAGGCCGCCCCCACGCGCACGCTCTCCCCCCGGAGGTCGAAGGCGAACTCCGCGCCCGCGAGCTGGACCAGAAGCCGTGCCCCCATCAGCGCTCCTCCTCGCGGGGGGGGTTGCCGTCCCCCCCCGTCCCGCGGCCCCCGGCGCCGTCCCAGGGGCTCGAGCCGGCGCCGTCCCCGCCCTCCGGGGGGGCGCCGCGGACCAGGGGGAGGCCGAAGTTCTGGGTCCAGAACTTCCCCTCGCGCCCGGTGCCCATCTCCCTCCACTCCGAGGTGAGGATGTTGCGGTGGTGGCCCGAGGAGTGGATCCATCCCCGGTGGGCGCCCTCGGGGTCGCCGCTGCCGGCGTGGATGTTCTCGCTGCAGGCGACGAACTCGTAGCCCTGGGCCCTCATGCGGGCGTCGGGCCCGTGGCTGCAGCCGGGGACGAGGCCCTCGGAGGAGCAGCCGCAGGCCTGCTTCGGGACCTTCTCCCCGGGCTTCATGTTCTGCAGGCGGACGTTGAAGTGGTTGAAGAAGCCCCCCTTCGACATGTCCACGCCGTGGGCCCGCGAGGAGAGGACGAGCGTGTCGTTGAGCAGGACGGCGGGCCGGCCGAACATGAGCCGGTACTCGTTGGTGATCTCCACCTGCCGCTTCTCGGACTCGTCCGCGATGGACTTGCGCGACGCGTTCTCCCGCATCACCCCGGCGTCCCGCTCGAACCGCTCCCTCTCCGCGGCGTCCAGGAAGAAGGAGCGGACGTCGAGGTCGAGGTCGAGCCGGGTGCGGAACCGGGCCGCCTCGGCCTCCTCGGCGGTGGGCTCGGCCCCGAGCTCCCGGAGCTTCGCCGCCGCCTCGTCGATCTCCTTCAGCAGGGAGGCGCAGCCGGAGTCCGGCTTCGTCCTCACCCTCGTGCGGTCGTCCCAGATCTCGCGCACCGCCTCCACCCGGAGGTCCACCTCCCGCTGGACGGGGTCGTACTCCGCGCGGCGATCCTGGTAGGGGTAGAAGTACCTCACCTCGTCGAAGATGAGCTCCAGGGCCTTCGCCCTCCGGCGGTCGAGCTCGGCGCGGAGCGCGGCGAGCTTCGCCAGGGACCGCGCCACGGGCGTCTCCTGGAGGCGCCTCACGAGGGAGACCTCGCGTTCCTTCAGCTTCGCGATCGCCTCGGCGTTGCGCCGCCGGTTCCACTCGCCCCGGGAGATCACCTCCCCCCGGTCCGCGACGAAGCCCCCCTCGGGGACGGGGATCCCCTCGCGGCGGGCGTAGAGGCGCTGCGCCTCCTCCCGGGTGGAGGGGTCATCGAGGGCGCGGCAGACCGCCTCGACCGCCTCCTTCCGCAGGGACTGGTCGTAGGCGTAGGAGGCGAGGGTCAGCCGGTCCGCGGGGGTCTTCACCGCGCGGGCGAGGTAGCCGTGGAGCTCCTGCGCGGGGACGGACTCCCAGGACTCGGGCCAGGGCTTCCCCTTCCAGCCCCCCTGCAGCCCCTTCACCGCGTCGAGGAGGTCGGCGACGCGGCCGAGCCAGAGGGCCCGCTCCTCGAACTCCCGTCGCGCCTCCTCGCGGACCTTCGCGGCGGCGGCCTCGGCGGCGATGGCGGCGTACTCCCGCTGGGCGCCGCGGAAGTCGCGGAGGACGACGAACTGCTCCGCCTCCTTCGCCGCCCTTCGCTGGAGGGCCCACTCCGCGGCGTTCCCGCCCGCCTCGGCCCCCTTCCCGGGGGAGCCCGCCGTCCCGCCGGCGGCCCTCGACGGCATGCCCATGCCGGCCCGGATCCGCGCCTCGACGCGGTGGCCGCCCCCGGTCCCCTCCAGCGCGGGCAGGGCGCCGCGGAGGAGGCGCAGCCCTTCCTCCGGCTTCCCCTCGTCGCGCAGCGCGTGGGCCCTCTGGAGGACCCCCTCCGCCGCCCTCGCGGCGGCGTCCTCGGCGGCGCGCGCCCCGGCCCGCACCTCGTCGAGGATCGGGTCCGTCGCCCCCGTCGAGGCGGCGAGGGACGCCCACAGGGAGAGGGCCCTGCCGTGGTTCCCCTCGGCGGAGGCGGCCGCCGCCTCCTTCCGGCGCTGCTCCAGGAGCAGGCGGGAGTCCTCCCGGGCGGGCGCGGGCCCCGGCGCCGCGGTCGAGCGGGAGCGGATCTCCTCGAGCGCCTCCCCGCTGTCGGACCAGCGGCGCACGAGGGACTCCAGCCTCCAGCGGTACTCCCCGGGATGGAGGGAGGGGGCGGCGGCGCGCAGGGCCTCCCAGTCGGCGGCGGCGGCCGCGCGGACCTCCCTCGAGGCGCGGATCTCCAGGAGGCGCTCCCGGGCGGCGGCGGCGTCGGGGCTCCCGGCGTTGGCCGCGATCCACTCCGACAGGAGCCGCTCCCCCTCGGCGGGGTCGGGCTGGCGGGAGGCGACGAGGAACTCGAGATGGGCCGCCCGCGCCGTCGCCTCCCGGATCGAGCGGTCCCGGTCCATCGCCTCGCCCACGGCCGCCTCGTCCGTGGCGAAGGCGATGACGAGGAGGAGCGCGGAGGCGGCGATCCAGACGGGGGCCGAGGAGGGGGCCGGGCGCGGCCCGCGCGGCGCCCGGGGGGCCTGGGCCGCGCCCTCCCCCTCGAAGCGCAGCTCCACGCCGCCCACCTCGATGACGTCCCCCGGCGAGAGCAGGGCGCGGGAGACGCCGTAGCCGTTGAGGGCGGTCCCGTTGGAGGAGTCCATGTCCTGGATCACCCAGCCCCGCTCCGTCGGCTCCAGGGAGAGGTGGTGGCGGGAGGCCCTCTCCTCGGGGACCTGGATGTCGCAGTCCGCCGACCTCCCCACCGTGTAGGTCCGCGGCTCGAGGGCGTACCGGGTCTCCTTCCCGTCGGCGAGAAGGACGAGGGAGGGCATGCGGGGGCTCCGGGGGGAATCCGGACCCCGATCCTAATCCTCCCGCCCGGCGGGGGGGGAGGGAAAGGGCTCCCGGTCACCTCCCCCCGAGCCGGACCTCCAGGAGGGCCTCCGCCCCCGCCGCCACCACCGCCTCCGCCTCGCCGCTCCCCTTCCCGGGGAGATCGACCACGACCCTGCAGGGGCCGGCGGGAACGCCGACCGCCCGGAGCACGCCGTCCCTGCCGGTGGCATGGGGCCCGGGCCCGGGGTTCCCGGCCTCCCAGAAGAGGAGCGCCCCCTCGGGCCCCTGGAGGAGGACCCGCGCCCCCTCCGCGGGCGCGCCCGCGGCATCGAGGACGCGGACCACGAGCCTGCCTCCCTCCGGCACGTCGAGATCGAGGACCGCGGGCTCCCCGGGCCGGGAATCGAACTCCGCCTGGGCGAGGGGGTGGTCCCGGGGGTGGGCGACGACCCGGTGGGGTCCCCCGAGGAGCCCGCCGGCGCGCCAGGACCCGTCGGGCCCCGACTGGAGCCGCCGCACGGACTCGAACCGGCCGCCGGGAAGCAGGCGCAGGATCTCCAGGGGCACCCCCGCGGCCGGGTTCCCCGCCACGCGCACCGTGCCCGAGACGACCCCCGTCGGCTCCGAGAGGACGATCTCGCCGAGGTCGCAGGCCCCGCCGTCGTCGACGACGACGCGGTCGAGGTCGAAGCGCCGGTCCCCCGCCACGACGGCCACGGAGTAGGGGCCGGGGGCGAGGGGCCCCAGCCGGAAGGCCTCCCCCACGGGGACGCGCCGGGACAGCTCGCCGGGCAGGGGGCTCGTCGGCCCGAGGGCGGTGACGGCCACCTCCGCCACCGTCCCGGCGGCGACCTCCTCCCCGGGGAGGATCTTCCCCCGCACCCCCCCCGCCCGCCGCAGGGTCAC
>JAKLKS010000276.1:4874-5155 GCA_023150535.1 Planctomycetota bacterium | reverse complement strand
GGTCCACGATCTCCACGAGCCTCCCCCGGCCCCGCAGCGCGCGGAGGTCCCGGAACACCTCCGCGAAGGCGGAGGCCCGGGCCCGGCCCTCCGGGGAGAGGCCGGGCGCGCGGACCCGCCCCTCGAGGAGGAGGTCGGCCATGGTCCCGTCCCGCCGCCGCCGCTCCTCGGCCAGCGCCAGCAGCGCGTCGTCGTCGAGCCCCCCGAAGGGGCTGCGCAGCGCCGCCGCCAGGGCGAGCTCGTGGCGCGGGTTGTCCACGGCCTCGAGCAGGTTGGCGAGG
>JAKLKS010000276.1:0-4864 GCA_023150535.1 Planctomycetota bacterium | reverse complement strand
CGCCCGCCCACCACCAGGAAGGGGAGGTCCCGCTCCGCGAAGGCCCGCTCGTAGACCTTGAGGTCGGTGAGGGCCCGGAGCAGCACGGCCGCGTCGCCCCAGCGGAGCGGGCGGCCCCCGGGGTCGCCGCCGGGGGTGCGGGCGGTGATCGACGCCGCCCTCCCCTCGACGAGGGAGTGGAGCCGCCCCGCCAGCATGCGCGCCTCCCTCTCCCGCAGCGCCCCCGTGGGCTCCTCCCCCTCGACGAGGTGGACCTCGACGGAGGGGATCCCCTTCGGCCCGAAGGAGGCGCCGGGCAGCAGCGGCTGCCAGGGGACCTGCACCGGGGCGCCCGCGGCGAAGGCCGGCTCCAGCACGGCGCCGGCGAAGGAGAGGATCTCGGGGCGGCTGCGGAAGTTCTCCCGCAGGCGGACCGTCCCCCCCTCGCCGGCCGCCTCCAGCGCCCGGGCGAAGCCGCCGTGGTCGGCGCCGCGGAACCCGTAGATCGCCTGCTTCGGGTCCCCCACCACGAAGGTGCGGCGCGGGGTGCGCAGGAGCCCGAGCAGCGCCTCCTGCACCGGGTTGGTGTCCTGGAACTCGTCCACGAGGAGGTGGTCGAAGCGGGCGCGCACCTCCTCGCGCACCCCGGGGTCGTCGCGGAGGAGGTCGAGGGCGCGCCGCTCGAGGTCGTGGAAGTCCATCGCCCCGCGGGCCGCCCGCTCCGCGGCGTAGGCGGCGTCGAGGGCGGAGAGGAGGGTCGCGAGGGAGGCGGCCACGGGGGCGGCGCGCAGGGCGACCAGGTCCCCGAGCAGCGCCTCCCCCGCCGCCTTCGCCGCCCGCAGGCGCTCCTTCGCCGGGGCGCCGCACTGCAGGTTCACGGAGGCGACGACCGCCCCCGCGGCGGCGCCGAGGGCGGCGGCGTCGCCGGGGTCGATCCCGTCGAGGCCCCTCGCCGCCTCCAGCACCGCCGTCGCCCGCTTCCACCCCGCGTCCCTGTAGGAGTCGAGCCCGTCCCGCAGGTCCCCGAGGGCGCGGCGGAGCGCCGCGAGCCCCGCGGCGGGATCCGGGGGGGCCGCCTCGGCGGCGAGCGCGGCGGCGGGGTCCCCGTCGAGCCCCCGGCAGCGGTCCAGCAGGCGGCCGAGGTCGGCCTCCAGCCCCTCCCGCGTCGTCGAGAGGAGCGCCAGCGGCGCGAGGGACTCCGGGGCCTCCTCCCGCAGTCGGTCCACGGCGGCCTCCAGGGCCCGATCGAGGAGGGTCTCCGCCCCCGCCTCCGCGAGCACGGTGAAGGAGGGGTCCACCCCCGCCTCGATGGCGTTCTCCTTGAGGAGGCGGGCGCAGAAGGAGTGGAAGGTCCCGATCCAGGCCGAGGCGGTCTCCCGCCGGAGATCGTGGCGGCCCCTCTCCCCGAAGCGGCGGGCCACCCGCTCCCGCATCTCCACGGCCGCCCGGTCGGTGAAGGTGAGGGTGAGGATGCGGTCGAGCGCCGCGCCCCGGTCGAGCGCGAGGTGGACGAAGCGCTCCGTGAGGACCGAGGTCTTCCCCGACCCCGCCCCGGCCACGACGCAGAGATCGCGGTCCACGGTCCGCACCGCCCGATCCTGCTCCCGGGTGAGGGCCACGGTCAGGCCTCCCCCGCCGCGCCGCCCGGCCGCCCGTCGAAGCGGCAGAGGTCGGCGAAGTCGCAGCGCCCCGCGCCGCAGCGGTCGGGGTCGAAGGGGCGCGCGGGGATCTCCCCCCGGGCGAGGCTCCCCGCCGCCCGCCCCAGCAGGGCCCGGATCGCCTCCTCCTGGATCCGCTCCCCCGCCGCGTCGAGGACCTGCGCCCCCGCGGGGGCCACGGGATCCCCCGCCCCCTCCGCCCGGAGGCCGGTCACGCGGAGGGCGCGGACCTCGGCGATCTCCACCCCGTCGGGCCGCCGGCCGAGCGCGTCGCGCAGGGCGAGCCAGTAGAGGGGGACCTGGGGGTCGGCCCCCTCCAGGGCCTCGCCGTGGGCCTCCTCGTCGTACTCCCGCCGGCCCGTGCCGGTCTTGTAGTCCACCGCCACCGCGCCGCCGTCCGGGGCGAGGTCCACGCGGTCGAAACGCCCCCGGACCTCGATGCGCAGGGGCCCGATCCGGAACCGCAGCGGCGGCGCCCCGCCGCGGGAGAGCCCGAAGTCGTGCTCGAAGAGGGCGGGGCGGTGGAGGCGGGCGTCGGTGCGCGCCCCCTCGGCGGCGGCGAAGGCGACGAGGTCCTCCCTCGCCCGCAGCGCCTCCGCCAGGTCGTCGAGCGAGGGGCGGATCCCCTCCATGGCCTCGCCGAGGCGGGCGTCGAAGAGGAGCCCCGGGTCCTCCCGCCGCCCCCCGCGGAACCACGCCTCCAGCGCGCCGTGGAGCACGGTGCCGAGCCGCATCGGGTCCAGCCCCTCCTCGGCGTCCCGCTCCGGCGAACGGAGCCCGAGGATCCGCCCCGCGAAGTGGCGGTAGGCGCACTGGTGGAAGTCGCCGAGCCCCGAGGCGCTGGTGCGGAAGGGGCGGAGGAACCGGGCCCGGAGCCTCCCCGACCGGAGGACCCCCGCGGGATCGGCGGAGAGGGCCGCGGCCCGGGCCAGGGCCGGGAGCCGCCGCCCCCGCCCCCGGGAGGCGAGCGCCTCCAGGAGCGCGGCCGCCAACTCCGCGCGGCGGGCCGCGGGCGTGCCCGCGAGGACCGGCTCCGCGAGGCGCGGGAGGGCGCCCCGGAGGAGGTCGGGGACCGCGAGCGCCTCCCCGGGCGCGGGAGCGGGGTCCCCGGGGCGGGATTCCGAGATCGGGCGCGCGTCCGCGGGCCACAGGCGCAGCACCTCGTCGAGGAAGGTCGAGGGCAGCAGCCTCTCCCCCCCCGGCCCCGCGGCGGGCCAGGAGAGGACGAGCCTCTCCCGGGCGCGGGTGCAGGCGGTGTAGAAGAGGAGCCGCTCCTCCTCCCGCCCCCGGAGGCGCTCGGCGAAGCGGAGCGCGCCGCCGGGTCCCCCGAGGGAGTTCGCCCTCCTCCGGTCCCGGTCCCGCAGGAAGAGGTCCTCCCGCGGCGCCCGCGGGAACCGCTTCTCCAGGAGGCCGCCGACGAGGACCCCGCGGGCCTCCCACTGGCGCGCCTCCACCACGTCCACGGCGTTCACCGCGTGGAGGCGGCGGTCGAGGGGCTGGCAGGCGGCCCGGGCGAAGGACTCCTCCACCGCGGCGAGGAACTCCCGGGGGGCGACGGAGGCGCGGCCCTCCCGGTCCAGCGCCCGCGCGACCTCGGCCACGAGGCCGGAGAGGGCCCGGATCGCGGCGGCGTCGGCGGCGGCCCGCCGCTCCGCCGGCTCCTCCTCCCGCCACGCGGGCAGGAGCCGCTCCCCCTCGGCCAGGGCCCCGAGCGCGATCCTCCCCAGGGCCGCCGGCTCCCGCGGCGCCGCCGCCGCCTCCCGGTCCGCGGGGAGGAGCCCCTCCAGCAGGGCGACGGTCCGCCCGAGCTCGAGCCCCCGCGCGAGCGCGAGCACCCCCTCCGCCTCGGGGGGCGCGCCCCGCCGCTCCGCCGCCTCGGCGAGGCGATCCCCCTCCTCCGGGTCGGCCCCCGCCGCGAGGCCGGATCGCGCGGCGCGCAGGGCCGCCTCCCCGTCCGCGAGCCCGAGGGCGCAGCGCAGGAGGTCGAGCCCGGCCCGGGCCGCCGGCTCCGCGGCCAGCGGGCGGGAGGCGAACACGCGCAGCGGCACGCCGTGGCGGTCGAAGGCCTCCTCCAGGAGGGTCCGCGCGGAGGCGAGCGAACGCCACACGAGGAGGATCTCCCAGGGCCTCCACCCCTCCGCCCGGATCCAGAGCGCCGCGCGCCGGGCGATCCGGTCCGCCTCGTCGGCGGCGTCGGAGGCCCTCAGGAGGATCACCGAGCCGTCGGGCGCCGCGGGCTCCGGCGGCGCGTCGGCGAAGACCGTCGCCTCCAGCCGCCGCAGGTCCGCCGCCGCGGCGCGGCGCGGCTCCCCGAGCCGCCGCACCGTCCAGCCCCCCGCCTCGAAGTGCTCCCGCGTGTCCCTGCTGGGCTCGAAGAGGGGCTGCCGGCCGGGGTCGTCCGGCAGGGTGACGACGGATTCCGCCGCGCGCTCCGCGAGGAGGTCGAGGACCCGGAGCTGGAGCCCGGTGAAGTTGGTGAAGCCGTCCACGCCGAGCCACTCCAGGCGCGCCAGCGCCGCGGGCGGATCCCCCCTCCTCTCGAGCCTCTCGAGCAGGCTCCGCTGGAAGTCCTCGTGGTCGAGGAGGTTCTCCTCGCGGAGCAGGGCCGCGTAGTCCGCCATGACGTCCGCGAAGGCCCGCAGGCGCGCCCGCGCCGCGCCCCCCTCCGTGGCCCCGACCAGGTCCTCCAGCGCCGCCGCCGTCCCCTCCGCGCCGAGGCCCGCCTCCTTCACCTCCTTGACGAGGCCGAGGAACCGGTCCCGGAACCCGGGGAAGGCGCGCACCCGCTCGAAGACCGGCGCCCGCACCCGCTCCAGGGCCCGCCGCAGCCGGTGGTCGCGGACGCCGGGGGAGGCGAGCGCGCTGATGGCGGTGGAGCCGAGGACCCGCTCGGCCAGCGAGGTGAAGGTGACCACCGACCGGTCGAGGAGGACCGGCTCCTCCCCGGGGAGCATGGAGAGGAGGCGGCGCTTGAGGTGCTCCCCCCGCCCGTAGGTGGGGACGAGGAGGAGGGCCCGGTCGTCGGTCCCCGCGAGGACGCGGCGGGCGACCTCCTCCATCGCCAGGCGGGTCTTCCCCGTCCCCGCGCGGCCCAGGATCAGCGTCTTCGCCATGGCACCCCCGTCCGGGGGGGAAGGTTAGTGGCCGTTCAACGACAAGTGGAAGCATTCGTCCGGCTGCGAAGCCCGGGTGCCGCGTTGCTCGTCGCTTGTGGCCCCCATGGGGCC
>JAKLKS010000275.1 GCA_023150535.1 Planctomycetota bacterium | reverse complement strand
CGAAGGAGGCGCGGAACCGCAGGGGCGAGCGGCCGTGCGAGGGCGGAGAGGCATCACCCACACGAAACAGCGAAGAGACCCGGGCCTCCGCCGCCGGCCGAATGCACCCCCCGTTCCCCCGCGGTGCCGTAGACTCGCCCGCTCGGCAGGAGGGCCCTGGACCATGGCTCGCGCGCGCGTCGCGTTCGTGACGGGGGGCGGGAAGGGGATCGGGAGGGCCTGCGCGGTCCGGCTGGCGAGGGACGGCCTCGCGGTGGCCGTGGGCTGCCGGACGGAGGCCGACGCCCGCTCCGCCGCCCAGGAGATCACCCGGGCCGGCGGCGCCGCCCTGGCCGTGCGCCTCGACGTCACCGACCCGGAATCGGTCCACGCCGCCTTCGAGTCCGCGGAGACCGCCCTCGGGCCCGCGGACGTGCTCGTCTGCGCGGCCGGCGTCTCCTCCTCGGCGAAGTTCCTCGAGACCGACGCCGCCGCCTGGCAGGAGGCGCTGGCGGTGAACCTCATGGGGCCGGTCCACTGCGTGCGCGCGGTCCTCCAGGGGATGATCGAGCGGAACTTCGGGCGCATCGTCGTCGTCGGATCGACGGCCTCCCTGGAGGGCGCCCCCTACGTCTCCGCCTACACCGCCTCCAAGCACGGGGTCCTCGGCTTCGTCCGGGCGCTCGCGGCGGAGACCGCCCGCAAGGACATCACCGTCAACTGCGTCTGCCCCGGCTACGTCGACACCCCGATGACCGAT
Organism: Planctomycetota bacterium; assembly: GCA_023150535.1. Lineage (GTDB taxonomy): Bacteria > Planctomycetota > JAJSAM01 > JAJSAM01 > JAKLKS01 > JAKLKS01. The sequence continues at coordinate 4,460 of JAKLKS010000275.1, read as the reverse complement.
GGCTCCGTGGCCCGCATCGTCGAGAGGACCGGGCGCACCCCGGAGGAGGCCCGGGCCGCGCTCGCGGGGACGGGCCGCCGCGGGCGCCTGCTGCTCCCCGCGGAGGTCGCCGGGGTCGCGGCCTGGCTCGCCCGCGAGGACGCGGGCGCGGTGAACGGTCAGGCGGTGGTGCTCTGATCGCGGGCGCGCCGCTACCATGGCCTCCCGGAAGAGGAGGACACGGAGCATGGCCGCCCCCTACGCGGGCTTCCGCTGGGACGTCGCCGACGGCGTCGGCACCGTCACGCTCTCCCGGCCGGAGAAGCTCAACGCGCTGACCTTCGGCGTCTACGACGAGCTGACCCGGCTCTTCGCCGAGGTCGGTTCCGACCCCGCGGTGCGGTGCGTGGTGATCCGCGGCGAGGGCCGGGCCTTCTGCTCCGGCGGGGACGTCAACGAGATCATCGGGAACCTCCTCGACCGCCCCGTGGAGGACCGGCTCGCCTTCACCCGCGTCACCTGCGCGCTCGTGCGCAACATCCGCCGCTGCCCCCCGCCGGTGATCGCCTCCCTGCACGGCGCCGTGGCCGGGGCGGGGGCGGTCATCGCGCTCGCCTGCGACCTCCGGATCGCCGCGGAGTCCGCCCGCCTCTCCTTCCTCTTCACGAAGGTGGGGCTCACGGGGGCCGACATGGGGGCGGCCTGGCTCCTCCCCCGCGTCGTGGGCATGGGCCGGGCGAGCGAGATCCTCCTCCTCGGGGACCCCGTCCCCGCGGCGAGGGCCGAGGCCATCGGGCTCGTGAACCGCGTCGTCCCCGAGGCCGACCTCGCCGCCGCCACCGCCGAGTGGGCCCGCCGCCTCGCCGACGGCGCGGGGGCGGGGCTGCGATCCACCAAGCGGCTCCTCCAGCAGGAGGCGGAGATGGACTTCGACACCGCCCTCGACGCCGAGGCGGCGGGGCAGGCGGTCCTCCTCGGCGCCGAGGACCACCGGGAGTACCACCGGGCCTTCAACGAGAAGAGGAAGCCGGTGTTCCGCCGGGGCGCGGGGGCCTGAGCCGTGGACCTCCTGCTCACCGACGCCCGGCGCGCGGTCCGGGACCTCTCCCGGCGCCTCGCGGCGGAGGTGGTCGGGCCCGCCGCGCGGCGGGCCGACGAGGAGCGCCGCTTCGACCGCGGGGTGATCGACGCCCTGGCGCGGGAGGGGATCCTCGGGGGTCCGATCCCCCGGGAGTTCGGCGGCGGCGGCTGGGACGACCTCTCCTTCGCGCTCTGCTGCGAGGAGCTCGGCGCGGTGGACGCCTCCGTCCGGGGGCTCCTCTGCGTCCACGCCGGGCTCGTCTCCCGCTGCATCCTCGACCACGGGACGCCGGACCAGCGCTCCCGCTGGCTCCCGCCGCTCTGCCGGGGCGAGTGGATCGGGGCCTACGCCCTCACCGAGGAGGGGGCCGGCTCCGACGCCGCGGCGCTCTCGACGACGGCGCGGCGGGACGGGGACGGCTGGGTGCTCGACGGGGAGAAGATCTGGATCACCAACGGCCGCGTGGCCGACCTCGTCCTCGTCTACGCCACCGTGGACCCCGCCCTCGGGCACCGCGGGGTCACCGCCTTCGCGCTCCTCCCCGGGACGGAGGGGGTGGAGCGCCTCCCCATGCCCGGCGTGGAGCTCGGCCACCGGGGGGCGGACCACGCGCGGCTCGTCCTGCGGGGCGCGCGGGTGCCGGGGGACGCGGTCCTCGGCCCCGTGGGGGGGGGCTTCCGGGTGGCCATGGCGGCGCTCGACCACGGGCGGCTCGGCGTGGCCGCCGGCGCGGTCGGCCTCCACCGCGCCTGCCTCGAGGCGGTGGTCGCCTTCGCCCGCTCCCGCCGGCAGTTCGGGAAGCGGATCGGGGACTTCCAGATGGTGCAGGAGCGCATCGCCGACATGGCCGTCGAGCTGGAGGCGGCGCGGCTCCTCGTCCACCGGGCCGCGCTCGCGGGCGCGGGGGGCGCGCGGCGCACCGCGGAGGTGGCGGCGGCCAAGCTCTACGCGACGGAGGCGGCGATGCGCGCGGCCGGGGAGGCGGTGCTCCTCCTCGGCTCCCGCGGGTACTCCAGCGAGAGCCCCGTGGAGCGCCACTTCCGGGACGCCCAGGGCCTGCGCATCTACGAGGGGACGAGCCTGGTCCAGCGGATCATCCTGGCCCGGGAGATCCTCGGGAAGGAGGGGTCGTGAACGCGCCCTTCGAGCGGCTGTTCCTCGTCTGCACCGCCGGAAAGACCTGCCCCGGCCAGGGGGGGGAGGCGGTCCACGCCGCGCTCAAGGACGGCGTCTTCGCGGCCGGGCTCGGGGACCGCGTGCGGGTGAACAAGGGGGGCTGCCTCTCCCAGTGCGGCCACGGGCCGATGATCGCGGTCTTCCCCGAGAACCGCTGGTACGCCGGGGTGCGGCCGGAGGACGTCCCGGAGATCCTCGCGACGGACGTCCTCGGGGGACGCCCGCTGGAGCGCCTCCTCTTCCGCCCCGCGAGGCCCGGGAAGAACGTCCGCGTCCCCGACGCGAAGCCGTGAGCCCGCGCCCCCCCGCGCCCCGCCCCCCCTTCCCCGCCGTCGCGGGCCGCGTCTCCCGTCCCGTGGATCGCGCCTCGGACTGGGAGGCGATGTACCGGGCCGGCGAGGACCGCTGGGACATCGGCGGGCCCTCCCCCCCGCTCGTGGCCGCCCTCGGCCGCGGGGAGGTGCGGCCCCCGGGGCGGGCGCTCGTGCCGGGCTGCGGGCGGGGCCACGACGTGCGCCTGCTGGCGGAGCGCGGCTTCGACGCCCTCGGGGTGGACTTCGCGCCCCGCGCCGTCGCCGGGGCGCGCGCCCTCGCCCGGGCCGTCGGCGCCCGCGGGGCCCGCTTCGAGCGGCGGGACCTCTTCCGGCTCCCCCGGACCTTCGACGGGGCCTTCGACCTCGTCTTCGAGCAGACCTCCTTCTGCGCCGTGCACCCGGATCGCCGCGACGCCTGGGCCCGGGCCATGCACCGGGCGCTCCGCCCCGGGGGCCTCCTGCTCGCGCTCTTCCTCGTGCATCCCTACGAGGAGGGGCCCCCCTTCGGGACGAGCCGGGCCGAGGTCCGCCACCGGTTCGTCGCCTCCGGGCTCTTCCGCCTGGAGGCGGCCCGCGTCCCCGCGGAATCGACCCCCGCGCGCCAGGGGAAGGAGTGGATGGCCTTCCTCCGCCGCCCCCCCGCGTGACCGTCTCCCCCCGACCGGGAGCGGTTCCTGTGCGGTAGGCTCCGCAGGGGGGCAGAATGGCGACCGACCACCGAACGGAGCCGGGCTCCCCGGCCCCCGCCCTGAGCGACCCCGAACCCCCGCCCGCCGCCGCGACCGAGGAAGCCCGCGCGCCGGGCGGCGGCGGCGATCCGTTCATCGGGGAGCGGGTCGGCAACTGCTGGATCGTCGCCAAGCTCGGCGAGGGGGGGTTCGGGACCGTCTACCGCGCCATCGACGAGGAGACCGAGCGCCCGGTGGCGGTGAAGATCGTCAAGCCCGAGCGGGCCGCCAACGAGGAGGTCATCCGCAAGTTCCTCCGCGGGGCCATCGCGGCGGCCCAGATCGAGCACCCCAACGTCGTGGGCATCTACCGCATCGGCCGCGACGAGCGGTACCGCCGCCACTACATCGTGATGGAGCACCTGAAGGGGCGGACGCTCCAGGCGGTCCTCGAGGAGCGGGGCCCGCTCCCGCCGTCGGAGGTCATCCCCTGGATCCTCCAGGCCGCGGACGGGCTCCACGCGGCCCACGAGAAGTCGATCCTCCACCGCGACCTCAAGCCGGACAACATCATGCTGTCGGCCGAGGGGGTCATCAAGATCACCGACCTCGGCCTCGCGCGGCAGATGGACCGGAACGTGAAGACGACCAAGGTGATGGGGACGCCCCACTTCATGGCGCCGGAGCAGTTCGAGGGCAAGGGGATGGACCGCCGCACCGACATCTACGGCCTCGGCATCACGCTCTACTACCTGCTCTCCCGGCAGTTCCCCTACGAGGGGAAGACCTCCATGCAGATCGTCTTCTCCATCCTCACGACCCCGCCGAGGCCGCTCACCGAGGTGGTGCCGGGGCTCCCCGCGGACCTCTGGGAGATCATCCGGAGGATGATCGCACGCGTGCAGACGGAGCGGCCCGGGACCCTCCGCGACGTGCAGGCCGACCTGCGCCGCGTCCTCGCGGGCGAGCCCCTCCCGCCGCCCCCCCCGGAGGCATGAGGGCGGCGCGCTCCGCGGGTCTCCCGGCCGCCCTGGCGGCGGCGGGGGTGCTCCTGGCGGCGGCGGCCTGGTTCCTGCGGGAGGGGGAAGCCCCGGCCCCGGCCCCCGACTCCGCCGTGGATCCCGCGCCCGTCCCCTCCCACCGCCCCGCGCCCCGCGAGGGACCCGCGCCCGCGCCCCCGCCGGAGGAGCCCGAGGACTCCCCGCCGGCCGCCCTCCCGCCCGGCGTCGAGCCATGGGCCAC
>JAKLKS010000274.1 GCA_023150535.1 Planctomycetota bacterium | reverse complement strand
GACGGCATCCTCACCTGCATCCTCCGCCTCCCCCCCGCCCCCACCGGCCTCGCGGTCAAGCTCGTGGCGCTGCGCGCCGTGCAGCTCTCCTGGGTGGACTCCGTCCTCGGCGAGGACCTCTTCCGCATCGAGCGTTCCGTGGACGGCGGCGCCTTCGAGACCCTCACCGAGGTCCCCGCCGGCACCGTCTCCTACATCGACGGCAACCTCGACCCCTCCACCGACTACGTCTACCGCCTCCGCACCGAGACCGACGGCTTCCTCTCCGACCCCTCCGACGAGGTCTCCATCACCACGCCCCCCGTCCCCACCGCCGCACCCGCCGCCCCCTCCGATCTGCAGGCCTCCGTCGACGGGCCCCGCTCCGTCTCCCTCTCCTGGCAGGACAACTCCGACACCGAGGACTTCTTCCTCCTCTCCCGCGCCACCGGACCCGCCCTCTTCTCCACCCTCGCCACCCCCCGCCTCGGCGAGACCTCCTGGACCGACGCCACCGCCCTCCCGGGGCGCACCTACTCCTACAAGATCCGCGCCGTCAACCCCACCGGCGGGTCGCTCGACTCCAACACCGTCGTCGTCTCCATGCCCTCCACCCTGGAGGTCGTCGTCCTCAAGGGCAAGGCCTCCGACAGGCCCGCGGGACCGAAGGACTCCCTCCAGGTCTCCGGCACCCTCGGCTTCGGGGAGGAGGCGGGAGTCGGGGCCTTCGACCCCCTCCTCCACTCCCTCGCTCTGCGGCTCGGGGACATGGAGCAGCCGACGCTGCTCGTCGTCCCCCCGGGGGAGGAGGACGGCTGGAGGTCGAGGAAGGGGAAGTGGACCTGGAAGAGCCCGAAGCAGTCCCCCACGAAGGCGACGGTCACCTTCGACCCCGCCCTCGGGGCCTGGTCGGTCTCCCTGAAGAAGCTCGTCTTCCCCGCCCCCCCCGTCAACCCCCTCCGCGTCACCCTCTCCGTCGGGGAGGACAACGGATTCCACGAGGCGGAGTGGACCGCGTCGAAGAAGGCCGGGCAGTTCCGGCTGCCGTGACCCGCTACGCCTTCGGCGCCGCCGGGAAGTCGACCTCCGTCCCGTTGAGGTGGTTGAAGTAGTTCGTGAACAGGTTGAAGCAGGTGACCGCCACCACCTCGGCGAGGCCGGCGTCGTCGAGGCCCGCCTTGCGCGCGTGGGCGACGTCGGCGTCGGTCACGTCCCCCCGGGCCTGGGCGACCTTCCGGGCCAGCACGACGGCGGCGGCGGCCTTCGGGTCCTTCGCCTTGCCGTGGCGGGCGGCCAGCATGTCGTCGTCCGACAGGCCTGCCATCCGGCCGAGGGCGGTGTGGGCGGCCAGGCAGTAGTCGCACTGGCTGTCCTGCGCGACGGCCAGCGCGATCTGCTCGCGGATCGTGGCGGGCAGGGAGGACTTCGAGAGCGCCTCCGAGGACTGCAGGTAGAACTGGAGGACCGCGGGGGAGGCGGCCATCCCCTTGAAGATGGCGGGGACGCGGCCCATCTTCCGCTGGATGGCGTCCAGCATCTCCCTGGCGGGACCCTCGGCCCTGGCGGGATCAACGCTCTTCAGGCGCGGCATGGGAACCTCCTCGGGCCCGGCGCGGGTACCGGCGGCGGGGGCGGCCGGGAGGGCCCCCGCCGGCGCCGCGGCGCTTCCGCGGAACCCCCATCGTGACGGCGGGGGCGGCGGGAACCCCCATCCCGCCCGACCTCCCCCGTGACGCCGGTCGCGGGCCGCGACGAAAGCGATGAGAAGGGGACGGGTACGGTTTTAAGGCTTCGCGGCCCCGACGGCGCCGGGCAGGTTGACCCGCCCCTTGCCGAGGGATCCGCCGAGCCCGGGGTTCACCGCGTCCACGGGCACCGCCGTGTCCACCAGCACCTTCCCCGCGTCCGTCGCGTCCATGGCCGGGGCCCTGGAGAGGACGAGCGCCGCCCCCGCCGAGGCGAAGGGGGCCGCGAAGGAGGTCCCCGACCAGCGGGCGTAGCCGGAACCGCCGAAGGGGGCGAGCACGTCCACGCCCGGCGCCGCGAGGTCCACCTTCGAGGAGACGTTGGCGAAGGAGGGCCGCACCCCGTTCCCGTCCACCGCCGTCACGGTGACCACGTCCGAGAGCCCCCCGGGGAAGGCGAGGGTCCCGTTCATCCCCGCGTTCCCGGCGGAGACCACCACGAGCACCCCCCGGTCCCTGGCCACCTGCAGGGCGTCCTGGATCACGCCGGACTTCCGCCGCACGCCGATGGAGAGGTTGATGATCCGCGCGCCGGCCTCCACCGCCCAGACGATCCCCTTGGCCACGCGCAGCGAGGAGCCCCGCGCGTCGGAGTCGAGGACCCGCACCGGGAGGATCCGCGCCTCCGGCGCCACCGCCGCGACGATCCCCGCGATGAAGGTGCCGTGGCCCACCCCCTCGTCCGTGAGGCCGTCGAGGTCGTTGTCCACCCCGTCGGCCGCGTCCACCGGGTCGGCGTCGCCGTCCACGAAGTCCCAGCCGGCGAGGACCTTCCCCGCGAGGTCGGGGTGGCCGCCCGGGAGGAGGCCGGAGTCCACGATGGCCACCTTGATCCCCGAACCCGAGGCGAGGGCCTGGGCCTGCAGGACGCCGGCCAGGGCGAACCCGTCCTGCGTGTTCACGTCGGTCTTCGTGGCGTCCGAGGCGGTGAAGGCCACGTTCGACTGCTCCCCCTCGGGGGATTCGGAGAGGAGGACCGGCTCCTTCTCGATGACGTCGTCGTCGAGGCCGAGGGACTCCAGGAACTCCTCCGCCTCCATCCCCTCGGGGACGGTCACCTCGAACCACTCGAGGTCGAGCAGCTCCCCCTCGGTCTCGCCGCCGTGGTTCTGCTCGAACTCGTCCTCGTCCGCCCCCTCGCGGAGGCGCACCATGACGGTGCCGCCGACGATGTCCTCCTCCTCCGGGGCGCCGTCGTCGTCGAGGACCTCGCGATCGACGGGCGCCTGGACCGGGAGGGAGAGGGTGACGGCCGCCTTCACCGTCCGCGGGCCCTTCGCCTCCACCACCGCCGACCACTCCCCCGTGCGCGGCACGAGGAGGGAGGCGCGGCGGCCGGGAGCCCCCGCCGCCACGATGCCCGGGGCGCCGGAGATCCCCGTCAGCGTCCCGCCCGAGACCTTCACCGTCGCCGTGGCGCCGCCCGGAAGGACGCCGAGGGGGACGAGCGTCTCGCCGGCCGGCTCCGCCGCCGCGCTCGACCGCCTCCTCCTCGGCGCGCGGACGGAGGTGTCGAGGAACCAGAAGCCGCCGGCGGCGTCGTCCGACCCGCCCTTGTCCTTGAAGTCGCCGCCGCCGCCGCCCGAGGGGTCGACGGAGATCTCCAGGGTCCACTTCCCCGTGGAGGGGAGGGTGAAGGAGCGCAGGACCACCCGGGAGGAGCGGGCCCGGAGGGCCGACCCCGCGTCCACGGCCATCCCGGAGGGGTCCCGCAGGACGAGGACGGGATCGAAGCCGGCCCGGAGGTCGAGGGAGATCCGCATCCCCTCCACCCCGTCGAGGAGGACCCGGTCGGTCTCGCCCGGGGCCAGCTCCCCGAAGGCGGAATCCCCGGCCCCGAGGGTGGCGGAGCCGTCGCCCGCGAGGGCGGCGGCGCCGGAGGCGAGGAGGGCGGCGGCGGCGACGAGTCGGGGGAGGCTCATGCACGGTCTCCAGGTTGACCGCCCGTCAAGGGGCGGGGTTCGGCCGCGGGGCCGTCGAGACCGACCGCGGGTCCGAGGGTCACGAAGGCGGCCCACGCGGCCGGGTGCTCCCCGGCCGACCGGGAAACCGCCTGGGCGCCGGCGAGCGCCTCGTCCACGGGCAGGCCGGCGACCAGGCCATCATACAACCGATTCATCAGGCGTGCGGTGGGAAGGTCGGGTACCCGCCAGAGGGAGGCCGCCACCGCCCGGGCCCCGGCCCCCAGGAAGCCGCGCACGAGGCCGAGGATCTCGTCCCCGGGGGCGACCCGGGCGCTCCCGGATTCGCAGGCCGAGAGGACCACGAGCCTCGACTGCAGGCGCACCGCGAGCACCTCGTGGGCGGCGATCCACCCGTCCGCGAGGCGCAGCGCGCTCGCCATGGGGTTGTCGTCCCGGAACACCCCGTGGGTGGCGAGGTGGAGGAGGGAGGCCCCGGGGGCCCCCTCGAGGAAGGCCGCCCGGGTGGCCGCCTCCCCCTCGAGCACGCGGGCGCCGGGCAGGCGGGCCGCGAGCCCGCGCACCTCCTCCCCCGCCGCGCCCCCCGGGCCGTCCGGGAGGCCGAGGAGGAGCGGCGCCCCCCCGCCGGAGGGGCGCGGGGCGAGGAAGGCGAGGCTCGGCGCGAGGGAGACGACCCGCTCCGGCGCGAGCGCCGGGAAGGGGAGGCCGTGGAGGGGGCCCCGCGGGACGATCACGAGGCGGCGCTCCGGGGCGGCCGCGAGCACCGGGTCGAGGAAGGCGCGGCGCACGTCCCGGAGGGCCTCCTCCGCATCCTCCCGCAGGCGGCGGGCGTGGCGCTCCGCGAAGCCCCCGCCGAGGAAGGCCCGCTCCATCTCGTGGCGGAGGCGGGCGGCGGCCGCCGCCGCGGCGCGCAGGCCGGGGAGGCCGCGGATCTCGCCCACCGACCCGGCGCGGGCCAGCAGGACGCGGCCCTCCTCCTCCTCGAGGAGGTAGACGGCGGCGGCGGTGTCCGGGGGGAGGTGGGCGAGGACGTCCGCGGTCCGGGGGGCCGGGGCCGCGCCCGACCCGCCCCTCGAGACGCGGAGCGCCCGCTCGAGCCGGACCTCCAGCCGCCGCACGCCGGCCGCCTCCACGGGGCCGCGCAGGCGGTCCCCGGCGGCGCCGGAGATGCGGTTGTAGGCGAAGCGCAGCGCCTCCCGGAGGCGCCCCACCTCCCTCCCCTCCGCGGCGGGGGCCCCCCCCTGCCCGAGGAGGGCGAGGTCGAGCAGCGCCCGGGACCGCGCCCTCTCGGTCACCTCGAGCGCGCGGCGGGCGGCGTCGGGGCCGCCCCCCTCGAGGAGGAAGAGCGCGCACTCGGAGAAGAACGCCTCCCGGTCGCGCACGAAGGCGAGGCGCATCTCGTCCGCCGTGAGCCCCTCGCGGAGGCCCTCGGCGGCGGCCAGCGCCGCCTCCATCTCCCGCGCCGCCTCCGCCCGGCGGCCCGCGGCGGCGGCGGACCGGGCGAGCACGCGCCGCGCGGCGAAGGCGAGGCCCGGCGCCCGGAGGCCCCGGAGGAGCGC
>JAKLKS010000273.1:2309-5218 GCA_023150535.1 Planctomycetota bacterium | reverse complement strand
GTCGCCGCCATGCGGCGCGTCGCGCGCACCGGCTCCTTCCGATCCAACATCCACAGGGGCGGCCGGGGGGAGGGGATCCACCCCGTGCCGAAGGACCTGGAGAGGGTCGCCCTGGAGGCGAGCCGGGCGCTCGGCCTGCGCATCTCCGGCGTGGACATGCTGGACGGGAAGGAGGGCCCCCTCGTGACCGAGGTGAACGTCTCGCCGGGGCTGGAGGGGATCGAGGCGGCCACCCGGAAGGACGTCGCCCGGGAGATGATCCGCTACGCCCGGAAGTTCGCGACGGCGGCGAGGAGGTCGGCGAGGTGACGCGGGGGCCGCTCCCGAGGCTCGTGACGGAGCGCCTCGTGGTCCGCCCTCCCGGGCCCTCGGACGCGGCCAGGGTGGCCCGCTACTGGCGCGCGAACGAGGCCTTCCACGCCCGCTCGAGCCCGGTCCAGCGGGAGGAGTTCTACACCGACGCCTTCTGGGAGGAGCGCATCCCCTCCCTCGCCGCGGAGCGGCGGCGGGGGGAGTCGCTCCGGGTCTTCCTCTTCGACCCCCGGGAGGAGCGGGTGCTCGGCCACGCCTCCCTCACCCGCATCACCCGGGGGGCGTTCCACGCCGCCAACCTCGGCTACTCGCTGGACCGGCGGGCCGAGGGGAGGGGGCTCATGACGGAGGCGCTCCGCGCCCTCCTCGCCCACGCCTTCGGGCCCATGGGGCTCCACCGCGTGGAGGCGAACCACCTCCCCTCCAACCGGCGGAGCGCCGCCGTGCTGCGGCGGCTCGGATTCCGGCGGGAGGGCCTCGCGCGGGACTACCTCCTCATCGACGGCCGCTGGCAGGACCACGTGCTGAACTCCCTGACCAACCGGGAGTGGATCGCGCCCGGCGCCTCCCCGGAATCGGGAAGGCCGCCCCGCCGCGGGGCGGGACGGCCTTCGGTGCGCGGGCGGAGGCGCGTCTAGCGCTTGCTGAACTGGAAGCCGCGACGGGCGCCGCGGCGGCCGTACTTCTTGCGCTCCTTCATGCGGGAATCCCGCGTGAGGAGGCCCGAGGTGCGCAGCGCGTCGTCGTAGCCGGCGTCGTACTTGCGGAGCGCGCGGGCCATGCCCATGGCGATGGCGCCGGCCTGGCCGGTGGGACCGCCCCCCTTCACGGAGCAGAGGACGTCCACCTTCTCGCGGGCCCCGAGGAGCTTGAGGGCCTCCTCGACCCGGTTGCGGTCCTGGAGGAGGGAGAAGTACTCGCCGAAGGGCTTCCGGTTGACGACGATCTTCCCGTCGCCGCGGCGCAGGCGGACCCGGGCCACGGAGGTCTTCCGGCGGCCGGTGCCCCAGACCTCGCCCGCGGGGGGCGCCTTCTTGACCCGCCTGGGCGCGGGCTCGGCGGCCTCGACCACCGTCGTCTCGTTCTCGTCCATCGTGTCGTGCAAGGGGAGCCTCCTGGCGAAGCGGTCTAGGACAGGACGAGCGGCCGGGGCCGCTGGGCCTGGTGGTCGTGCTCGGCGCCGGGGAAGGTCTTGAGCTTGGTGATCATGGCCCTGCCCAGCTTCGTCTTCGGGAGCATGCGGCGGACGGCGGTGTGGACGACGCGGTCGGAGTGGAGCTCCATCTCCTCCTTGAAGGGGATGTGCCTGAGGCCGCCGGGGTACCCGGAGAACCGCTGGTACTCCTTGACCTCGGCCTTGCGCCCGGTGAGCTTCACCTTCCCGCAGTTCACGACCACGACGAAGTCCCCGCAGTCCACGTGGGGGGTCCAGTCGGGGCGGTGCTTCCCCTGGAGGACGCGGGCCACGCGGCTGGCGAGGCGGCCGAGGGCAAGGCCGTCGGCGTCCACGAGGTGCCACTGGTGCTTCACCTCGGCGGGCTTGGCGGAGAGGGTGCGCATCGGGTCGGCTCCTTGCTCTGGGGCGGCGCTGGTCTCTGGACGGCTCTGCGGCGGCACCCGGCGGGAGCGGTCGCGGAGCGATTCCGGGACGGCCCCGAGGGGGAAACCCCGGATTGTAGGGAGGCCGGGGATCCGGTCAAGGATTCCGGGGCCCCCGCTCGGCGGGGAAGTCCCCGCCCACCCCCCTCTCGTTGGAGCCCGCGGGTCCCGGGACCCGCTCCCCCCGGGTCCAGATCCGTCCGTCGCCGGCGAAGGGGTGGGGCTTCCCCGGCCCCTCGAGGTAAGAGTCCCTCCCCCCGCCGAGGTCGAGGAAGACCCCCAGGGTGAGGGAGGCGTGGCGCACCGTGGGGGCCTCGGCCGGGGTGGCGACGGAGGCGTGGCCGAGGGTGATCCCCCGGGAGGTGTAGGAATCGTCCCCCCCCGCGTCCAGGAGGATCCCGACCCCGTCGGCGTTCCCGCCGCCGAGGGAGAGGTTGGGCGCCTCGTAGAGGTCGTTCCCGCCGCGGTCGAGGAGGACCCCGAGGGAGTAGTCGTGGCCCGCCCCCTGGGCCATGTTCATGGAGGCGAGGTAGCGGTCGTCCCCGCCCCCGTCGTCGAGGATGCCGACGGCGAAGTGGGCGCAGGCCCCCTGCACGTACCAGACGCCCCTGTAGTCGTCGTTCCCCGCGGCGTCCAGGAGCATCCCCACCCCCATCCAGTAGCCGCCCCCCTGGCCGAAGACGCCGCAGGAGTAGCGGTCGTCCCCCTCCCGGTCGGCGAGGATGCCGACGCCCCCCGCCAGGGAGTGGCCGTCGAGGTAGTCGGCCCGGACGCCGAAGCCGAAGCCCTGCCCGAGGGAGGAGTTGTGGTCCTTCGACTGGGCCGAGGGGGACTTGAGGTCCGCATCGTTCAGGGAGTAGCGGTCATTCCCGGCGAGGTCGGTGAGGACGCCGGCGCCGAGCACGTAGCCGAAGCCCTGGGAGAAGAAGTACGCGTCGTAGGCGTCGGTGCCGCCGAGGTCGGAGAGCGTCCCCCCCCCCCCCCCCCCCCCCCCCCGG
>JAKLKS010000273.1:0-2299 GCA_023150535.1 Planctomycetota bacterium | reverse complement strand
GCGCGCCGACCCCGAAGACCCCCGCGCCGAGCCCGAGGGAGCGGTCCCCCGCCAGGGCGTAGCGGTCGTCCCCCGCGAGGTCGAGGAGCACGCCCACCCCGAAGTGCCCCGCCCCGAAGGCGTCGGCGTCGGGGGGGGATTCGTATGTATCGCTTCCTGATACATCCAGGAGCACCGACACGGGGACCTCCGGGGAGGCCGCGGCGCCGGCTGCGTAGCGGTCGTCCCCCCCGGTGTCGATGCGGAGGAGGAAGGGGCCGCGGTCCCCCTCGCCGTCGGCGTCGTCCCCGCCGCCGCGCAGGAGCACCGTCCCCAGCGTCGTCTCCGCGCGGAACTCGAAGGCCGGCCCGCCCGCCGCCTCCCGGAGGATCCCCGCCGCCCTGTCGGCGGCCATCAGCACCTCCGCCGCGGCGCGGGCGAGGTACCCCTGGTCCGTGGCGGCGGCCGTCCGCTCGAAGCGGTGGCGGGCGGAACCGAGGGGATCCGCGGAATCCTCCTCCATGAGGGACCCGAGGGATTCGGCGGCGGTGACGGCCCGGCTCCCGCCCCCCGGACGGGGGGCCTCGGGGAGGGCCCTCTTGAGCCAGGGGATCGCCCGCAGGCGGGCGGCCCGGAGGACGAGGGCGGCGGCGGCCTGCACGGCGGGCGGGACCGCCTCCGTCGGGGGCACCCCGAGGGGCATGAGGGGAGCGAGGGCCTCCTCCATCGCCCCGGGGAGGGCGGCCGTCTTCACCTCCTCCGCCAGCGGGTCGCCGAGGAGTCCGGGGCGGACGGAGACGCCGAGGCGCGCGGCGGCGTAGAGGGAGGCGTTCTCCGTCGTCCCGGCGGAGGCGAAGGCGACGTCGCGGAGGGTCCGCGACCAGCGGTCGGCGAGGGTCGGGTCCTCGACGAGGCCGGCGAAGAGGGCGGTGGGGAAGCGGCCCTGGGCCACGAGGGAGAAGTCCGAGGCGGTGATGCGGGCGGTCTCCCGCGAGAGGCCGATGGCGGCCAGCGCCTCGTCGTACTCCGGGCCGAAGAGGGAGCGGAGCGCCGCGGGCTCCTCCGGGAGGGGGCGGGAGGACGCCGCGGGGAGGGGAGGCTCCGCCGGGGAGGGGGCCTCCCCCGTCCCCCGGACCGCGCACCCCGCCAGCGCCAGCGCCGCCGCGACCGCCGCCTTCCGCATCCGTCCTCCTTCCGGTGCCGGAAACCGGAAGGGTACCCGCCGCGGACCGGGGGGGCCAGCCGAAGGGGGGATGTACACGGGGCGGCATCCTGCATCCTGCGGGGGCAGCCCCGCGGGAAGGAGAGGAATGGAATCGGCCCTTGCAGAAGTGACCAGAACAGGTCACAATGGCGCCATGCCCAGGGTGCGCGTGACGAAGCTCAAGGCGAAACTCAGCCACTACCTCCGCCTCGTCCGGAAGGGGGAGACGGTGGAGGTCTACGACCGGGACAAGCCGGTGGCGGAGATCATCCCCTACCGGAAGAACCGGCTCCGCGTGACACCGCCTGAGGATCCCGCCGGAAAGTGGTTCGAAACCCCCCTGCCTCCACCGCTTCCTCCCGAGGTCGCGAAGGCGGCCATGGACATGTACTGGGAGGACCGGAGGAAGGAGGCGGACCGGTTCCTGGAGGGAGTCCGCCCGGGCGAGGCGCCGTGACGACCTACGTCGACGCCTCCGTCCTCCTCCGGCCGCTCCTCGGGCAGGAGGGCGCGATGGACCTCTCCCAGCTGCGTCCCGCTGCCACGAGCCGTCTGACACGGGTGGAAGTGCTCCGGACCCTTGAGCGTTGGCGGCTGCGCGGTCTCCTCGACGAGGGGGAGTACGTGAGCAGGAGGACTTCCGCACAGAACCTCCTCCACTCCTTCACGCTGGTGGAGGTGACGGGGTCGATCCTCGACCGCGCCGAGGACGGGCTGCCGCTGCCCCTCGGAACCCTGGACGCGATCCACCTCGTCTCGGCACTCCGGTGGCGCGAGACCACCGGCCCCCTCCGTTTCGCCACCCACGACCGCGCCCTGGCCGACGCCGCGAGCGCCAGCGGGTTCGATGTGGTCGGGGGCTGAGGGAGTGGGCTCGCGTCCTTTGAGGGTCTACTCCGCGGGGACGCGCCACTCCGCGGGGGTCTCCCCGGGGAGTTCCACGGTCCCGAGGTCCACGGTCCTCCCCTTCGACCCCGCGTGGAGGGTCACCGCGCCCCGCGGCAGCCCCCGCAGTTCGAAGGCCCCCCCGGGCCCGGGCCGGGCCGAGGCGACGAACCTCCCGCCCCTGCGGGCCGAGAGATGCCAGCCCGAGGAGAGCGGCCCGCCCTCCGCGTC
>JAKLKS010000272.1 GCA_023150535.1 Planctomycetota bacterium | reverse complement strand
CCACGCCACCCGGGCGGCCGTCGAGGAGGGGATCGTCCCCGGCGGCGGCACCACGCTGCTGCGGGCGGCCTCGGTCATCGACGCCCTGGCGAAGGACCTGCGGGGCGACGAGCGCATCGGCGCGCGGGTGGTGCAGGCCGCGCTCCGCGGACCCGCCTTCCACATCGCGGAGAACACCGGGCGCAACGGCTCCGTGGTGGTCGAGGAGATCCTGGAGCGCAAGGACCCCGTCGGCTTCGACGCCGTCTCCGGGGAGTTCGTGGACCTCTGGAAGGCCGGCATCGTGGACCCCGCGAAGGTCACCCGGACGGCGCTGCAGAACGCCGTCTCCATCGCCGGACTGCTGCTGACGACCTCGGTGATGGTCACCGAGCTGAAGGAGAACGACCGGAGCAAGGCCGTGGCGGGGGCGACCCTGTAGACTCGCCGGTTCCATCGTCGGGACGGTCTCGGCGGCGGGCGCCCTCGGGGGCCCGCCGCCTCCACGATGGGGGGGCGGGGCACGGTTCCGCAGGCCGGGAGACGCATGAGCGAGCACGGACGCCGCGACTACTACGAGGTGCTCGGCGTCCCGAGGGACGCCGACGCCGACGCGATCAAGAAGGCCTACCGCAAGGCGGCCCTGCAGCACCACCCCGATCGCAACCAGGGCAACCCCTCGGCGGCGGAGAGGTTCAAGGAGATCGCCGAGGCCTACCAGGTGCTCTCCGACGCGGAGAAGCGCGCCCTGTACGACCGCTACGGCCACGCGGGGGTCCAGCAGGCCCAGGCCGGCCCCCGGGGGCAGGGCCAGGAGGGCTTCGTCTCCCCCGAGGACCTCTTCGCCTCCTTCTTCGGGGGCGGCGGGGGAGGGGGTTTCGCGGACTTCTTCGGCGGCGGGGGCGGCTTCCAGCACCAGAGGGGGGCCCACCTCGTCACCGGGGTGGAGATCACCTTCGAGGAGATGGCCCGGGGCGTGGACCGCACGATCCGGCTCCGGCGCCGCGACCGCTGCGGGGCCTGCCGGGGCTCCGGGGCGAAGGCGGGGACGAAGCCCCAGGCCTGCGTCGGCTGCGGCGGCACGGGGGAGGTCCAGCGCGCCGCGGGCTTCTTCGCGCTCCGCACGACCTGCCCCCGCTGCCGGGGCCGGGGCACCGTCGTCAGGGACGCCTGCGGGGAGTGCCGCGGCGAGGGCCGCGTCCAGAAGGAGCACGAGATCACCATCCGCGTCCCGGCCGGCATCGAGGACGGAACGCGCCTGAGGGTCTCCGGCGAGGGGGAGGCCGGCGAGGACGGCGCGGTCTCCGGGGACCTCTTCGTGGAGGTCCACGTGCGCCCCCACGGCTTCTTCGAGCGGGAGGGGCCCGACATCCTCTGCGAGGTGCCCGTCTCCTTCGCGCGGGCCGCCCTCGGCGGGGAGGTGGAGGTCCCGACGCTCTCGGGGAGGACCCGCCTCACCATCCCCCACGGGACCGCCTCGGGACAGGTGCTCCGCATGCGGGGCCTCGGGATCCCCGACCCCCGGGGGCGCGGCGGGCGGGGGGACATGCTGGTGCGCGTGGTGATCGAGGTCCCGAGGAAGCTGTCGAAGCGCGAGCGGGAGCTGGTCGAGCAGCTCGACCGGGTCCAGGAGGACAACCCGGGCGAGGCCCGGCGGTCCTTCCTGGACAGGATCAAGGGGCTCTTCAACGGGGACTGATCGACGATGGATAAGCGCGAGAGGCCGGAGGGAGCGGGCGCGGAGGGGGCGGGGGATCCCGCCGACCCGGGGCGCTCCTCCCCCGAGGCCGCGGGCGTGGACCCGGGCGTGGCCCTGCTCGGGCCCGAGGAGATCCGCGCCGTGTTCGCGAAGGCGGCGGAGCGGGACGACCTGCAGGCGCGGCTGCTGCGCGCGCAGGCCGACCTCGACAACTTCCGGCGGCGCGAGGCGGCCGAGCGGCGGCGGGCGGCGGAGGACGAGGCGGACCGCGCGCTCGCCCCGGTGCTCGACGCCATCGGCTCCTTCCACCGGGCCGCGGACGCGGCGGAGCGGTCCCGGGACCTCGGGGCGCTGCTCGACGGGGTGAACCTGGTGCTGCGGGAGCTGGAGCGCCGCCTGGCGGACCTCGGGGTGTCGAAGATCGAGGGGACGGGGCAGGCGCTCGACCCCTCCTCCCAGCAGGCCATCCTCGCGGAGCCGACGGCGGACCACCCGCCCATGACGGTGCTCCAGGTGTTCGCCCACGGGTGGCGGCGCGGGGACCGGGTGATCCGGCCCGCGCAGGTGAAGGTGGCCGCGCCCCCGGCGCCGGCCCCGGACGGCGCCCCGCCCGGGGGCGGGGCCGGGAGCGGGGCCGGGGAAGCGGCCGGGGAATCGAAGGAGTAGAGCGATGCCGACCTACGACTACCTCTGCGACGCCTGCGAGCACTCCTTCGAGGAGTTCCAGTCGATGTCCGACCCGGTGCTCCAGAAGTGCCCCGGGTGCGGGAAGCGGAAGCTGCGCCGGCTCTTCGGGACGGGGGCGGGGATCATCTTCAAGGGGTCGGGGTTCTACGAGACCGACTACCGGAGGAAGAGCGGGATGAAGGAGGGCCGGAAGGCGGAGGCCGACGCGAAGGGCGGGGAGGGGAAGGCGGAGTCGAAGCCGGATTCGAAGGCGGAGTCGAAGTCCGACCCGAAGCCGGAATCGAAGCCGGACCCGAAGCCCGTCCCCCGGCCGGCATCGAAGCCCGGCTCCCCGAAGTCCCCGGGGAAGAAGGACTGACGTGGGGGCGGAGGTCCCCC
This sequence comes from Planctomycetota bacterium, assembly GCA_023150535.1. GTDB lineage: Bacteria > Planctomycetota > JAJSAM01 > JAJSAM01 > JAKLKS01 > JAKLKS01. The sequence goes on along the minus strand of JAKLKS010000272.1, from coordinate 2,489 downwards.
TGGCCGGCTGCCCGACCTGCCGGAAGCCCGTCCCCGCCGACGGGAAGCACCGCCCCTTCTGCTGCGACCGCTGCCGCCTCGCCGACCTCGGGCGCTGGTTCCGCGGGGACTACGTGGTGAGCCGGCCGCTGCGCCCCGGCGAGGGGAAGCCGGACGAGGAGGAGTAGGGCGGGGCCCCCGAGGGGAGGTCCCCTCCCCTCGCTCCTCCACCCTACCCCCCGAGGATCCGCACCGCGTCCGCCACGTCCTCCGCGCCCCCGATGAAGATCGGGGTCCGCTGGTGGACCTCCCTCGGCGCCACCTCCAGGATGCGACCCTTCCCCGTGGAGGCCGCCCCTCCCGCCCTCTCCGCGACGAAGGCGAGAGGCGCCGCCTCGTAGAGGATCCGGATCTTCCCCTCGGGCTTCCCCGTCTCCCCGGGGTAGCAGAAAATCCCCCCCTTCACCAGCGTCCGGTGGAAGTCCGCCACCAGCGACCCGATGTAGCGGGTCGTCTTCATCTCCCCGACCCCGCCCTGCCGCAGCGCGTCCACGAGGCGCCGCGGCCCCGCGTCCCACTTCCGGTAGTTCGCCTCGTTCACCGAGTAGACCGGCCCCCGCCCCGGGATCCGCATCCCGTGCTCCGTCAGGAGGAAGTCCCCCGTCCGCGGGTCCTGCGTGTAGGCGTCCACCCCCGTCCCCGTCGCCAGCACGAACACCGTGGCCGGCCCGTAGAGCACGTACCCCGCCGCCAGGAGGTGCGTCCCCGGCCGCAGCAGGTCCTCCATGCGCGGCGCCCGCGACGGGTCGGCCCTCTCCTGGATGGAGAAGATCGTCCCCACCGTCACGTCCACCTCGATGTTGCTCGAGCCGTCGATGGGGTCGTAGCAGACCACGTAGCGCGCCTTCTCCGATTCCCCGGCGGGGAGGTAGGGCTCCTCCATCTCCTCGCTGACGATGGCCGCGGCGAGGCCGGTGTGGTCGAAGTGGTGGGCGAAGGCGTCGTTGGCGAACTTGTCGAGGCGCTTCACCTCGTCCCCGTGGTGGCCGACCGCGCCGGAGTTCCCCATGAGCGAACCCAGCCCGGCGGTCCGGCACTGGGCGCCGATGACCTTGCAGGCCGACGCGATCTGGACGAGGAGCGCGGAGAACTCCCCCCGGGCGCCCGGGTGGGTGCTCTGGTGGCGGAGGATGTGGTGGGTCAGCGTGAAGCGCATGTTGTCCATGGACGGGAGGATATCCGCGGTCGCGGGGAGCGGTCACGGGGTTCTTGCCCCCCCTCCGCGGCCCCCGGTAGGGTGGCCGTTCTCGGGACCCGCAACGGAGGGAAGACATGCCCAACAGCGACCGCGTCCGCCAGATCCTCTCCTGGTACCGGGGGGAGAACCCCGGCGTCCTCGCCAACCTCGCCCGGATGCTGAACCACGGCGTCCTCGGCGGCACCGGGAAGATGGTCATCCTCCCCGTGGACCAGGGCTTCGAGCACGGCCCCCACCGCTCCTTCCTGCCGAACGCCGCGGGGATGGACCCCCTCTACCACTTCGGCCTCGCCATCGAGTCGGGGTGCAACGCCTACGCCGCCCCCCCGGGCTTCCTCGAGGCCGGCGCGGCGGAGCACGCGGGCGAGATCCCCCTCATCCTCAAGTGCAACTCCTCCGACCTCCTCGGCGGCCCCTCCGACGCCTGGTCGGCGGTGACCGCCACGGCCCGGGACGCGCTGCGGCTCGGCTGCGCCGGGGTCGGCTTCACCATCTACCCCGGGTCGGACCACCGCAACTCCCAGTACGGTGAGGTCCGGGAGCTCATCGCCGAGGCCCGCTCCCTCGGGATCCCCACGGTCATCTGGTCCTACCCCCGGGGCTCCGGGCTCGCCAAGGACGCGGAGACGGCGCTCGACGTCGTCGCCTACGCGGCCCACGTCGCGGCGGAGCTCGGCGCGCACGTGATCAAGGTGAAGCCGCCCAAGGCCCTGCTCGCCCGCGAGGACGCGCGGAAGGTCTACGAGAAGCACCCCGTGCCCATGGAGACCCTGGCGGACCGGATCCGGCACGTCGTCCAGTGCTGCTTCGCCGGGCGGCGGGTCGTCATCTTCTCCGGCGGCGAGGCCAAGGGGACGGGGGAGATCCTCGAGGAGGTCCGCCAGATCCACGCCGGGGGCGGGTTCGGCTCCATCATGGGGCGCAACTCCTTCCAGCGGCCGCGTGCCGAGGCGCTGAAGCTGCTGGCGGACGTCATGGCGATCTATGGCGGGAGGTAGGCCCGCGGGGCGACCGAGGAGGAGTTCCGCCATGGAGAACTGGGGCCCCGTGCTCGCCATCGCCGGCGCCTTCGTCGGCTGGTTCGCCCTCCAGAAGTGGATCCTCCCGGCCTTCGGGGTCTCCACCTGAATGAGCGGCCCCTGCCCCGCGGTGCGGGGAGGCAGGGACGCCGACGGCCAGGGGGGGAAGCCGGGCCCCTGACTACGGTCCCGGGCCGGGAATCGAGAGGGGGGCGGTCCGCGAGGACCGCCCC
>JAKLKS010000271.1 GCA_023150535.1 Planctomycetota bacterium | reverse complement strand
CCCCGGGACGTCGGGGCGGATGGGGAGGGGGCCGTTCCGGGAGTGCGGGAGGAGCTCGAGGCGGGCCCCGGCCACCGGGGAGCCGTCGGGAGCGAGGACCCGCGCCTCCACCCGCCGCCCGCTCCCCAGCACCACGCCGGGGAGTTCGAGGCGGCCGGTCGCGGGGACGAGGAGCCCGGGCAGCTTCTCGGTCGCGAGCCCGGGGAAGGAGATCTCCACGGCGACGGTGGCCCCCCGCGGGAGCCCTCCCAGGCGGAACCCGCCGTCCGCGTCGGCGTCGGTCCGGAGGACTTCGCCGCCGGGCAGGAACACGGCCACGGCCACCGCGAGGGGGGCGCCGGATCCCGCGCGGCGGGCCCAGCCCTCGAGATCCGTCGTCCCGGCTCTCGCGGGGACCGTCCCGGTTCCGGCTCCCGGCCCGGGGGTCGGCCGGGAGGCGGCCTCCGTCGGGACCGCTCCGGGAGGATCCTCCCGGGAGAGGAGGAGGACGATGCCGGCCAGGACCGCAGCGGCCGCGAGGGCCGCGAGGGCGAGCACGCGCGAGGGGCCCTTCCCCATCATCCGCCGTCGATCCTCCCTCCGCTTCCGACCGGCCCGGGGCCGTCCATTATCCTCCCGATCCGCCGCGGGGAACGCCTCCCGCCCGCCGCCGATCGAGGGAATCGGAGCGCACCTTGACGCCCGTCAAGGTTTCCTCACCCCCTCCGGTGTTTCCGTGACACCCGTCCTGTCCCGCCCTGTAGGGTCCCCCTCCTGCCCCGCCCCGGAGGATCCCCCATGCGCCGTCCCGCCGCCCTCGCCGCCGCCCTGCTGGCCGCCGCCGCCGCGGCCGCCGCCGCCACGACGACCCGCGTCTCCGTGAAGGACGACGACACCGAGGGCTACGGCGGCTTCCAGCCCGTCGGCCAGTACGCCTCCCTCTCGGCGAACGGCCGCCTCGTGGCCTTCTCCTCCTGGGCCTCCCTCGTCCCCGGGGACACCGACGGGTACGACGAGATCTACCTCCGGGACCGCACGAAGGGCACCACCACCCGCGTCTCCATCGCCCTGGACGGGACGCCGCCCGACGGCCAGTCCTTCGACCCCTCCCTCTCCCCGAAGGGGCGGTTCCTCGTCTTCACCTCCAACGCGACCAACCTCGTGCCCGGCGACGCCAACGGCGTCAACGACGTCTTCCTGCGGGACCTGAAGAAGGGCACGCTGGAGCGCCTCGCCCCCGCCATCGGGGACGCGGAGCCCGACGGCTTCTGCTACTCCCCGCGGGTGACCGACAACGGGCAGTTCGTCGTCTTCAGCTCCCTCGCCGCCAACCTCGTGGCGGGGGACACCAACGGGGAGGAGGACGTCTTCCTCCACGACCGGAGGACCGGGACCACGGAGAGGATCTCCGTGTCCTCCTCCGGGGCGCAGGCCCCCGACGGCGGCATCGACCCCTCCGTCTCCGCCAACGGGCGCTGGGTCGTCTTCTCCTCCCTGTCCTCGGGGCTGGTCGAGGGCGTGGGGGCGGGGACCTGGCACGTCTACCTCCGGGACCGCCTGCTCGGGACCACGGTCCTCCTCGACCGGAACATGGAGGGGGAACCCGCCAACCGGAGGAGCGCCGAGCCCATCATCACCCCCAGCGGGAAGTTCGTCGTCTTCAGCTCCCAGGCCTCCGACCTCGTGGAGGGGGACGGCAACGGCACCCTCGGCTGGGACGTCTTCCTGTACGACGCGAAGCTGCGGACGATCCGCTGCCTCTCCGTCCAGCCCGACGGCGCCCTGCCCCCCGCGGGCCAGAGCTACGCCCCCGCCATCTCCTCCAGCGGCCGCTTCGTGGCCTTCCAGTCCGGGGCCTCGACCCTCGTCGAGGGGGACACCAACGGGAACCACGACATCTTCCTGCGGGACGTGAAGAAGGGGACCACGGTGCGGGTCTCCGTGGACGGCGCGGGGGGCCAGGTCCCGGGCTACAGCGAGCGCCCCCAGGTCTCCTCCAACGGGAAGGTCGTCGTGTTCGAATCCTCGGCCGCCACCCTCGTCCCGGGGGACCTCAACGCCAACACCGACCTCTTCGCCCGGGATCTCCGCTAGGCGCGCCCCCGCCGCCGGGGGGGCCCCCTCCCGCCCCATGGACACGGAAGCTCCCTGCATCGACTGCGGCGGCCGGGTCCGCCGGACGCCGGTCCCCGGCGGGGTCTCACCAGCTCCCCCGTGGTTGACAGCCTCCTGGTCCTGACGTATCCTGACATGGCAAGACAGGAGAGTGCCATGGCCTCCATCAAGGTGAGTTCGAAGGTCGAGGAGGGCGTCTGGAGGGAGCTCCAGGCGGCCGCGGCGGAATCCGACCGTAGCATCTCCGGCCTCCTCACGGAGGCGGTCCGCGAGTACCTCCAGCGCCGCAGGGTCCGGCCCGAGGTCCTGGACCACCTCGACGCCTCCATCCGCCGGAACGAGAAGCTGGGGCGGCTCCTTGCCGAGTAGGGAGGTCCGGTTCCTCACCCTGGACGAGGCGCTCGCCCTCCACGAGCGGCTGATCGGGCGCTTCGGCGGCGCCCCCGGGGTCCGCGATCCCGGCCTCCTCGACAGCGCCCTGCACAGGCCCCGCACCGGCTACTACGGGGACCTCGCCTCCATGGCCGCGGCCCTCTTCGAATCGCTCCTCATGAACCACCCCTTCGTCGACGGGAAGAAGAGGGTCGCCTTCTTCGCGGCGGACGTCTTCCTCCGGATGAACGGCTGGCGGCTGGAAGTCGAGGCGAAGGCGGCCCACCGGTTCCTGCTCGGGCTCCTCGAGTCCGGGACCTGCGACTTCGAGCACCTCCTCCCCTGGATCCGGAGGTCGGCCCGCCGCGGCGCCGGAACCGGGTAGGCGCCGGGCCCCTCCCCGGGCCCTCAGGGGATGTGAGCCAATCCCCTCACCTCCCCCGCCCCGGCCTCCCCCCCGCAGCCACAGGACGCTCCCCGCGGCCTCGGCCGCCGCCACCGCCGCCGCGATCCCGAGGAGCGGCCACCGCCCCACCGACGCGAAGCCCCCGAGCCCCGCGCCGAGGAACGCGGTGGCCCCGTAGAAGAGCGTCGTCATGACCGCCGTCTGCAGGAGGTAGTTCGTCAGCGCCATCCGCCCCACCGCCCGGAGCGCCGGCAGGAGCCGCGCCCCCGGCCCCCCGTCGCAGGCCCGCGCCGCGAGGGCCGCCAGGGCCGCCGCGAGGCCGAGGCTGCCGAGGTGCTGGGCCAGCTCCCCTCCCACAGCCGCCGCCGGGTCGTCGGGCAGGGACGCCGGGAGCGCCACCGCGACCGCCGTGAGCGGCAGCCCCGCGGCGAGCCCCCACCGGAGCCAGGCCCCGAAGCGCCGCCTCCCCTCGGCCGAGGAGGGGTCCGTGAACCACCCCTCCGAGGCGAAGGCCATCCCGAGGAGGAACAGCCCCCCGAGGCGCGGCACCCAGAGCGGGATCGCGACCGCCATGGAGACGGCCCAGGTGACGGAGCGCAGGGCGGTCGCCTGGAGGAAGCCCCCCTCCCGGTAGACCGCGATCTCGAAGTCGGGATCGAAGGTGGAGAGGCCCTCCGCGAATCCGTCCCAGGTGCCGGGGACCCACCCGGGGACCGCCCCGTCGGGAAGCGGGGGCGCGACCGCCTCCGCGACGACGTTCGCGACCCACCCGCTCCCCCCGGAGAGGAGCGGCAGGGCGGCGGCGTAGAGCGCCGCGGGGAGCGCGAGCAGGACGAGCCCGACGATCCGCAGCGCCCCCGGCGATCGCGCCGGGGCCCAGAGGAGGCCGAAGCCGAGGAGCGCGTAGACGGCGAGGATGTCCCCGTACCAGAGGAAGGCGCCGTGGAGGCCGCCGATGGCGAGGAGGACGCCGAGGCGCCGCGCGGCGACCGGGCCCCAGGACCGGCCGGCGGCCAGCGCGCGCCGCCGCTGGAGCACCATCCCGGCGCCGAAGAGGACGGCGAAGATCGCGTGGAACTTCGACTCGAAGAGGAACCGCACGAGGTGCACCGCCGCCGCCCCCGCCGCGCCGCCCTCCTCCGGGTACCCCGGCACCGCCGCCAGCGTCGAGGGGTAGGCGAAGAAGGCGGCGTTCACCGGGAGGATGCCGAGGATGGCGAGCCCCCGGAGCGCGTCGGGGAAGGGGAGGCGGTCCTCCGGGCCGGTGGAGGCGGTCAGGGGGGCGACTCCACCGGAGGCGGCGGATCCCCGGCGGGAGCGGCCCCCGCCTCCGCGCTCTCCCCTCCCCAGGCGGCGGGCCGGGGGGCCCAGTCGCCGGGTCCGAGGATGCCTTCGAGGAGGTCCCCGGGAGAGCCTCCGTAGCGCTCCCGGCAGGCCGCCTCCCCCGCGTCGGCGGGGTCGGCCCGGAGGAGGAAGGAGCGGAAGCGCACCGGGTCGCGCGCGAGCGCCTTCACGAGGAGGTAGGCGAGGGTGTAGGAGAGCCCGAACCCGATGTCCGGCCGCCGGAAGCTCTCCCCGGACCAGAACTGCTGGATGGTCCCCGCGTTCCAGTGGGACCGGTGGTCCGCCAGCTCCTCCCTTCCCGGCAGTTCCCCCGGGGACCCCGTCGCGACCCGTTCGAGGACCGACGCGACGCCCTCGTTCACCCATGCGGGCAGGGCGAGGTGGGAGACGCAGGCGTGGGACAGCTCGTGGGCGAGGGTCCTCTCGGGGATCTCGGGGGGGGCCGCGTGGACGACGATCTCCTCCCACGGACCGGGGAGGAAGATCCCGCCGGTGAAGGGGTACTCCCCCCCGTCGTCGTGGAAGAGGTCCACGTAGTCGTAGTAGTCCTCCGCCCCCGCGAAGAGGAGGACGCAGTGGCTCCCCGAGTGCTCACCCGAGAGCACATCTCCGAGGGACTCCCGGATCCTCCCCAGGGCTCGTTCGAGGAAGCGAAGGAGGGAGGGCTCCCTGCCGCCGAAGTCGGGGGCGAGGACGTGGAAGCGGGGCGACCGGTGGACGCGGTATCCCGGCCCCGCCGCCGCCGCGACCCTCCGCAGCCACTCCTCCGCCACCGCCTCCAGGGCCTCCTCGATTCCGGAGGGGTGCACCGTCCCCTCGACGCGGCCGAGGATGGCCTCCCAGTCCGGGCGCGGGAACCTCCCCCCGGTCCGGAAGTGCTCCGCGATCCAGCCGAGCCCCTCCTCCGGTCCGGTCATCCTCCGCCCGCCCTCCGGGTCCACGGACGCTCCCCAGTCTGCGGCACCGCCCCGGGGCCGGGGAACCGGAATCCCGGTCGGCTCCCCCCGCCCGCCCCTTCCTCTGCCTCGGGGTGAGGAGG
>JAKLKS010000270.1 GCA_023150535.1 Planctomycetota bacterium | reverse complement strand
GGGGGGCGGCGCAGGCGGCGGCGAGGAGGGGGAGGAGCAGGAGGAGGGGCCGGGGGAGCATGGACCGGCCATCCTAACGGCGGCGGCGGCGGGGACCGCCGGGAGCGCAGGGGGTGCCCGGGGAGATCAGTACTTCCGGAGCACGCCCTTCACGACGCCGCGGATCTCGACTTCGCGGACGCGGATCGGCTGGAGGCGGGCGTTGCGGGGCTCGAGGCGGACGACGCCGCCGGGTTCCCGGTAGAAGCGCTTGAGGGTGGTCTCCTCCACCCCGTCCCCGGGGAGGATGGCGACGACGGTGTCGCCGTCCCGGGGGTCGGTGCGGCGCTCGACGAGGACGTAGTCCCCGTCCTCGATGTGGTCCTCGATCATGGAATCGCCCCGGACCTGGAGCATGTAGAAGTCCCCCCGGGTGGGGAAGAACTCCTGGAGGTCCATGGGGGCGGGGGCCTCGACGGCCTCGATGGGGCCGCCGGCGGCGATGGTGCCGAGGACCTGCATGGGCCTGAAGGCGGGGTCGAGGATCTCGAGGGAGCGGGCCTCGCGGGGGCGCTGGGCGAGGGCGCCCCGCTTCTTCAGGGCGCTGACGTGCTGGAAGGCGGTCACGCGGCTGATGCCGAACTCGTCGCCGATCTCCTCGAGGGTCGGGGAGATGCCGTGCTCCCGCTGGTAGCGGGCGACGAACTCGAGGAGGTTGCGCTGCTTCTCGGTGTAGGCCATGGCGGGGTCTCCGTTCCGGAGGGCGGGGGGGGGCCCCCCCGCTCCTTCTATCGGCGGGGGGCGGGGCTAGCCGAGAAGCGCGGTGGTGAGGACGGCCAGCAGGGCGAGGACGACGGGGGCGTCCTCGCGCAGGTTCGGCAGCAGGCTTCCGAGTCGGGTCATGGTCGGCTTCCTCCCGGGTCTGTTCGTCAGAGGTTAGCCTGACGGAATGCGAAGTCAAGGGGAAATTCGCGGTTTGTTCGTTCGCCTGGCGCCCTTCCCTCGATGCCGTCATGATGGTATGATCGCCTCCATGATCCGGATCCAGATCCAGCTCGACCCCGCCACCCGCGAAGCGCTGCGCCGACGGGCCTTCGAATCGGGCACTTCCGCGTCCGCCGTGGCCCGGGAGATTCTCGAGCGGGCACTGGGGGTGAGGAAGGGGACTCAAGCCCGCCCCCGCAGGACGGCCTCCGAACTGTTCCCGTTCATAGGGATCATCAAGGACGACGCGGAGAACGTCGCCGAGGACCACGATCACTTCCTCCACGGAGACGAGGCCGTGGACGAATGACTCTCCTCGACACCTCGGCCCTCTACGCCCTGGCCAGCGATCGGGACCCCCGCCACCGGGAAGCGGTGCGCATCGCCGGGGCGCTGGCGGCCGAGGAGGAGCCGCTCCTGCTCCACACCTACATCCTGTGCGAGGCGTTCTCCCTGGTACACCGGAGGCGCGGGATGCAGGCGGCCCTGGCCATGGACAGCGGCCTCGCCCTGCACGAGATCGTCGTCGTCGATCTCCCCCTCCACGGGAGGGCGGTCGCCCGCCAGCGATCCGGGGATTCCGCCCGCGTCAGCCTCGTGGATGCCGTCTCCTTCGTGGTGATGGAGGACTGGGGAATCGACGTCGCCTTCGCCTTCGACCCGGACTTCGAGAGGGCGGGGTTCCGGCTCCGCGGGGGGCGTTGAGGGCGCCCCCGGAAGGGGCCCGCCGCGACCGATTGTATCACTACATGATACTTTAGCGCCCCCGCAGGGCGCCCTCCCCCGCCTCCGTCACTTCACCCAGGGCGTCGCGTCGCAGGCGTCGTCCTCCATGAACCGCCTCACCTCCGCCGTCACCTCGAAGGCCGCGCCTCCCCGGAGGATGGTGAACCGCGCCGTCCCCTTCGCCGCCGCCTGGAGGAGGGCCCGGCGCATCCCCTCCCGATCCGCGAAGGGCTCCCCCTCCACGCCGACGACGAGATCCCCGGAGCGGAGCCCGAGGCCCGAGAGGTACCCCTCCCCGGTCACGAGCAGGAGCATGCAGTCGAAGGGCTTCGGCCGGAAGGCGACCGGCCCCGCCGCGGGCAGGTCCACGATCATGGCGCCGCGGTCCCGGTCGAAGAGGCGGTAGCGCCCCTCGGGCCGGAGGCCGAAGGAAACCCGGCCCTCACCCGCCGGGGTCCCGGACTCCTCGTCCCCGGGAAGCCCGTCGGGGCCGAGGGGCTGGAGGAGGGGCTCCCCTTCCTCGAAGGTGACGACGAGGTCCGAGAACGCAGCGAGGTGGACCGTCACCTCCGTCTCCCCGGAGGGAAGGACCAGGGAGCGGACCTCCGCTTTCGTGCCGCGCCAGAGGGCCCGCTCGCGGGACACCCACCCCCCGTCCTCGGCGAGAAGGAGGCGGAGTTCGTACTCCCCCGGGGCCGTGGGCGGGAACGCGGCCGTCCCCTCCTCGTCGACGACCGCCACCCGCCAGGGCCGGTCTTCCTTCCTCTCGCCCGTGCCCTCCATCCCGAGGACCACCCGGTCACGATGCGGGTGTCCCACGTACCCGGACAGGTGGACGCGGAGGTGCGCGGGGGCGGCGAACCGCAGCGTCACCTCCCGGTCCCGCGCCGGGTCGTAGTCCGCGCTCACGGTCCCGTGGAGGGGGCTCGTCGCCCGCAGGAACCAGGCCATCGGTCCGGGGCCGCGGGGACGCCCGTAGGAGTACGAGCCGCCCCTGACCGGGGCTCCCGTTTCGTAGTGCTCCACGACGAGGGAACCGTCCGGCTCCGGCGCGGCCTCCACCCTGACGGCAACACTCTCCACGCTTCTCCGGCAGCCGGACTCGAGCACCGCCCCGGGCAGGGGCCGCCCCGCGGGATCGAGGACGCGGACGCGTACGGTGTCCATGGGGTCGATGTCGGGAACGCGGAGTTCCGCGACGGCAAGACCCTCGGCGACCGTCACCCGCTCGAAGGCGCCGATCCGGCCTCCGCGGAAGGTCGCGCCGACGAGCCAGGTCCCCGGAGCCAGCCCGGGCAGGATCCCCTCCTCTCCGTCGTCCAGCCAGAGGGCGAGGACCCCCTCGTCGCGGAGGAGCAGGGCCGGGTCCACCTCCGCGCCTCCCTCCAGGGGCAGGGCCGCGATCCGGAACGAATGCGGGCGGCGGCTCCCTTCGAAGACCACCCGCGCACGGAGCCCCGGCCGCGCCTCCAGGCGGAGGGCGAGGTTCGCCACGGCCCCGGCCCCGACCGTCGCCTCCCGGGGGGTGCTCCTGTATAGAACCTCCGCGCCGCCGGGAGGGTCCCACTCCGGCAGGAGCTGGAAGCCGGCCAACCCGAGGTCCTTGCCCGGGGGGCCTGCAAAGGCGGTGAACTCCCATGACCCGGAAGGGACCTCGATGCGCGGGGACCCCGGACGCCACTCCGCGCAGCCCGGCTCCCCCTCGCCCCGGGGGGACCAGGTGACCACCGCCTGCTCCGGCGACCCGCCGTCGGGGAGGGCCAGGGAAAGGGTGATCCCCCCCGCGGGCGTCGCCCGGAAGTCGCACCGGCCCCCGACCGCGACCACACCAGCTGGGCCCCCCCCCGTGCGCTCAACGAGGAACCCGACCCGCCAGGCCTCGAGCGCGTACTCCTCCGAGGGCAGACCGGAGAGGGTGAAGGCCCCCGTTCCGTCGGTGAGGGCCTCCCGTACCCCTTCCTCCGTCCTACGGAACCTCCGCTCGATGACCCGCAACATCGCCTCCACGTCGCGCCTCGGAGGCGGGGTGCCCACGGGGAGGAGGGAGCCCACTTCCTCCTGGTCGTTCCACGCGTCGAGAGGGGTCGCCCGGACGAGGACCCCGGCGACCGGGGAGCCGACCCGGTCGAGGACCCAGCCGGTGATGGAGCCGGTGCGAGGGGATGCGGGCGGGGCCCCCGCGGCTTCCGGGGCGGGAGGGACCGGGGGACCGGCGGGGGCGGCGGGGGCCGTGCCCGGGGAGGGAGGAGGGAGGGGGCCCGCGGGCGCCGGGGCCGCGGGCGCCGCGGCGGCCGGGGGTGCCGCGGGGGAAGGACCGGGGGCGGTCGGGGCGAGGAGCCACCCCGCGGCGGCCCCCGCCGCGAAGATCGCGAGACCCGCGAGGAGGGTGGTTCCCTTCATGGCCGATGCTCCGATGCTCCCGTGGTGCCGATCCTACACGGGCCGCGGGGAGGGAAGGGCGTCCCTCCGCGGAGGGAAGCGGAGGCGCCGCCGAATGTATCTATTTGTGATACTGTTGGCCGCGGCGCCGTCAACGCCCCTCGCCCGCCCGGTTCATCCGCAGGACCACCTCCCGCCGCTCCCCCTCCGCGAGCACGATCCTGAGATCCCGCATCCGCCGCCCCTCCGCCGCCACCCAGAACCGGAGCGGGCCGGCGCCGACGCCGCGGAGGAGCACCGATCCCTCCACGGCGTCGAGCGTCTCCCACCCGCCCAGCGAGACGGAGAACTCCGCCAGCGGATCCCCCGCCTCGTCCACCGCCCGCACCCGCACCTCCCCCGTCGGCCACCGCAGCGTCCATGGCCCCGGCCCCTCGATGCGCGCGGCCAGGGGGAGGAGCCCTTCGCCCCTCCCGCCCCCGGCCTCCACCTCCACCCGCTCCCCCCCGTCGAAGGAGATCTCCGTCGCCCCCGTCTCGTCGAGCCGGAACCAGCCCTCCTCCGCCCTCACGAACCCCGGGAAGCGCGGGTCCGGGGGCGCCGGGTACCGGGCGCACCCGTCGGCCCAGGCCGCCGGGGTCCCGTCGGGGAGAAGCACGCGGAGGAGGGCCGGGGGGAACCTGCGGGGGCGGGCCGTCGGCTCCTCCTCCTCCTCCCACGGGATCGGCGGCCCCAGCAGGAAGGACGGCCCCTCGCCCTCGGGCGGCCCCTCCAGGAACACACGCGCCCCCCGCCCGTCCTCGGCCTCGAACTCGACCGCGAAGGGCCCCTCGGCGGGTACGTGCAGGAAGCCGTCGGGGAACCCCTCCCCGTCGAGACGGGGCTCCCCCTCCACCCGCCCCTCCTCCGTCGTGATGAAGTACTTCCCGCGGATCCGCCCCTCCGACTCCCGCTCCGCCCCCCCGCCGGCCCCCTCGAGGAAGCGCGGCCGCCATGCCGGGTTCGGCTCCAGGGTGAAGACGGCCTCGACCTCCCCCTCCCCCACCACCACGCGCCGGGAGGCCGCGCGGAACCTCCCGGCCCGGGAACCGGCCGTCACCGTCCACGTTCCCGGATCCGCCGCGATGCGCCGGTCCGCCGCGGGCCAGGGGGAGAGGGAGGCGACCTTCGCCGCGCCATCGCCGTCCCGGACGAGGAGGACCCGGACCGGGCCGAAGGGG
>JAKLKS010000026.1 GCA_023150535.1 Planctomycetota bacterium | reverse complement strand
CCAGGCGGTCCCGGACCAGGAGTCGAGCCAGGCGCCGGCCATCTCGCCGGAGGCCGAGGCGACCCCCCGGAACCGCTGGATGTCGGGGGGCCGGTCCGCCTCGGCCGGGATCGTGGCGACGGTCACGGAGAAGGTGGGGAGGATCTCCGCGGCCCCGGCGAAGGCGACGTTCAGGCAGTTCGGGTCGGCCCGGAGGTGGATCCTCCCCGCGGGGTTGAGCGTCCTCTCGACGATCCCCCCGCGCCCCTCCGCCGGCGGGGCCGCCTCGAAGGGGTCCACCTCCCCGTCGAGGATCTCCCGGCCGAGGGCAGCCTCGAGCCAGGCGGCGAGGCGGGACTCGATCCCCTCGACCTTCCCGAACAGGTTCGTGCCGTGCAGCTCCCTCCCGCCCGGGACGATGGTCCGGTCGACCCAGGGGTGCCTCTTCAGGGCCTCCGCGAGTTCGAGCACCGGCCCCTCCTCCTCCTTCGGTGCGAGGAGGAGGACCGGGATCCCGGGCCAGGAGCGGAGGTGCTCCGGCGTGGGGATGCCGAGGTAGGCGGTGCCGGGGCTGAGGGCCGCCACCGCGGACACGACCCGCTCCCGCACGGCGGCGTCGAAGGCGATGGAGCAGCCGACCGAGGCGCCGACGAGCCCGATGCGGCCCGGGTCGCACTTCCCCTCGGTCCGGAGGTGGGCGACGCCGGCCAGGGCGTCCTGCCACATGGCCCCGAAGAGCGCCGGGTCGCGGTCCTTCACGCGCCCCGAGAGGTCCTTCTCCCCCTGCCTCGCGCTTCCCCCGTAGCCCCGGAGATCGAGGGCGAGGAAGTGCCACCCCTTCGGCCGCGCCAGGGCCAGGGGCCGCCAGGAGGAGCGGTCGGCCGGGTACATGTGGAGCCCCACCACCCCCGGCATCCCCTCCTCGCCCCGGTACCAGTCGGCCTGCAGGGAGAGGCCGTCCTTCGTCTTCAGGGTGACGACGGAGGGGGTCTCCTGGGCGCCGGCGGCGGCGGCGGCGAGGAGGAGGGCGAGGAGCGCGGCGGCGGGGACGGGGATGCGGTGTCGCATGGGGGGTCTCCGGCCGGGGACGGGTGGATTCTACCCCCTACCTCTCCCCCAGCAGGCCCCGCTCCAGGAAGGAGACGTAGGTGCCGTCCCCCACCACCACGTGGTCGAGGATGCGGATGCCGACGAGGTCGGCCACGGCGCAGAGCCGCCGGGTGATCTCGACATCCTCCACGCTCGGCGTGGGGTCCCCGCTGGGGTGGTTGTGGACGAAGACCAGCGCCCCCGCGCTCTCGCGGATGGCGGGGGCGAAGACCTCCCGGGGGTGGACCAGGGAGGCGGTGAGGCTCCCCTCGCTCACCCTCTCCTCCCGCAGGACCCTGTTCTTGCCGTCCAGGAGCACCGCCCAGAACTGCTCCTTGCCAGACTTGGCCTCGGACTCGGAACGCCCCCCGAGCCCGAAGTCGATGTATCCGGCCCTGTTACAGGGGGGTTATGAGCGCGGGTCAAATGGACTTGAGGTCATCGAGGATCACCCGCCCCAACGGGTTTGTACGGGTCAGGGGGGACCACAGGGGGGACCAACCAGAAACCAAGCGACTTCCGAAGTGGCGTGGGTACAACAGGACATGACCGAACTCCCTCCCCTCCTTCGTGTAGCCGACCTCGCTGAGGCCCTCCACATCACCCGCCACGGGGCCCGCGCCATCCTCCGCCGTCAGGAGATCCCCTGTTCCAAGGTGGGTCGCAACTGGATCGTCCGGCGGGACGCCCTCCTCAAGCACCTTGAGAAGCAAGAGCGGGCCCACCGGGCACCGCCGCCCAACGCGGACAGCGCGGTTCGGCACCTCGCATCCCTGCCCCCGCCCCGAAGGCGCCGGGCAATCGCCATCAACGCTCAAGAGGCCCCAGCCATGAACGGAGGGAACGATGCCGCGGCGGAGCGGTAGGAGCGTCTACGGGAGTCTCTACCAGCGCCCCGGTCGGCCGGGCTGGTATGTCCGCACTCGGCACGGGTCGCGGAAGAACGGCACCCTGACCGAGAAGACCGAGTACGCCGGGCTCGACAAGGAGACGGCCACCCTTTACCTCGCCGAACTCCACAGGAAGTACGACAGGGAAGACCTCCTCGGCATCAGGACCGTGGTGCCGGTCACCTTCGCCGAGGTGAAGAAGCCGTTCCTCGACTTCTACTGGGCGAAGTGCGGCTCGAAGGACCCGTCGTCCCTGAAGGCGAAGTACGAAGTGATCTTCAAGTGGCTCGGCGAGAGGGTTGTGAAGGACGCCGATGCCGCGCTCATCGAGGACTTCTACACCTACTTGAAGACCGGGCGGAAGCGGACGGTTGGCCCCCGTTCCATCGCTCACTACAGGGCGTTGCTGAGTCCGATCTTCAAGTGGGCCATGGGGCGTTCCTACTCGGTTCGGAACCCTGCCCTAGAAGTGAAAGCCCCCAAGTTCGAGGAGCCGACGGTCCCCTACCTCAGCGACGAAGATGTGGACGCCCGGCTCTCTGCCTGCTCCGACTACCCCGACCTCCGGGACTACGCGCTCGTCCTTTCCGACACGGCGCTCCGACGCGCTGAAGGTGCCCGGCTCGACAGGCAGGATGTGGACCTCCGTCGCAACCTCCTCGTGATCAGGAATACGAAGGGCAAGAAGTTCCGCGAGGTCCCGATGACGGCCCGGGTTCGGGCGGTGATGGAGAGACTCCTCACAGTCCGCGCCGACGAGTTGCGAGTGCCCGACTACCTGTTCCCGAGGTTCGCACGGCACTATGGGCGGAACGCTGGGACCTCCTTCAAGCACAGGTTGACGAAGGCCGGGCTCCCGGGCACGCTCCACTGGCTCCGGCACGGAGTTGGGAGCCGCCTCGCCCAGAGGGGCGTACCCCTTCCTGTCATTCAGAGGATCCTCGGCCACTCCACCATTCGGCAGACCATGAGGTACGCCTCGCACTTGCCGGAGTCGGCGGTCAAGGACGCCATGGCCGCCCTCGCCCGCCCGAAGGCTGAGCCCAAGCCGGAGAGGAAGGCCGAGTAGAGTAGGAGGCGCCATGTCCAAGAGGAAGGCCGCGCCAGTGCCGTCCGAAGACTCAGACCCCAAGATCCTCAGCGCAGAGACCGGCGCGGAGATCGACTTCCTCTCCCACCCTATCAGCGCCGCACACCTTCAGGCGCTCGGCGACATCTGCATTCAGCAATCTGCCCTAGAGGAGTTGATGAGGGACCTCATCCACCGGGCCCTCGGCACGGACCTCCTCACTGCCCACACCGTCACCGACAGGATGCAGATGTCCTCGATGCTGAGGCTGGCGAAGTCTCTTCTGTACTTGCGGTTCCCCGACGGGGACGGACGGGCTGAGGTGGATGCGCTGATGGAAAAGGTGAGCAAGGTCGAGCCCGAGCGCAACGAGGACATCCACGCACAGTGGACTGGCGAGGGGACTGTCGCGTACCGCTTCAGTTGGAACCGGGGCAAGAGCCCGCACTTCAAGGTCACTAAGCGAACGCCCGACCAGATGCACGAGTCTGCCAAGGCCATCGGACGGGCGCGTTACGCGATCACGAAGTTCATCATGCTCTACTACTCGAAGACGCCTGATCCCTCGGGTCAGGAGCGGAAGCCCGGGGAGCCTCGCCGCCGCAAGAAGTAGTAGCAGGAGCCTCCGGGGTCACGACCTTCGAGGTCGTGGCCCTCCCCTCTCGCCGTCCCTGTCCTTCTCCCGGGTGCCCCAACCTCACCCGGGGCGGCCGATGCCCTGACCATCTACGGGCCCGGCGGACGGTCTAGCCCGCCGAAGTGGTCTGGTTCCATGGTACCAATCTCGTGACGAGGCCGGACAGGGCTGGCTACCAACTACGGGACCCTCCTAGACTGAGACCGCAACACCAAGTCCGTCGCGCCAGAGGAGGGCGTCATGATGAAGAAGGGGACGCAGAAGCAGTTCGTCCACTACACGAGGTACGAAGTCAAGGGGCCCGCCGGACTCTCCAAGACCCTGATCTTCGCGGGCAAGTTCAGGGACCGTGGCTTCGAGTTCCTCGTGTTCCGGGATCCCAAGAAGAAGAGCAGGTGGTAGCCGTGGCCTCCGAGGAGGAGGACTTCAAGGCAGTCGCCAGCGACCCAGCGAACTGGTTCCGCAAGAGCCGCGCCCTCAGACGCAAGGGGGACATGGCGTTCTGGGACCTCACCGAGAAAGCGGACGGAGCCAAGGAGAAGCCCGACGAGTGGGCGAGGGCCATGGTGGACTCCATCCAGATCGCCCAGATGCTCCATGGCCTCGCGCTGGAGACGGCCTTCAAGGGCGTGATGCTCAAGAAGAACCCGGAGTCCATCAAGTTCAAGATGGAGAAGGCCCGAGAGGGCGACGGCGAGGAAGCCCGGATCACCGAGATCGGCGTGCCACTCAACAGGGGCCACGACCTCGTTTACTTGGCAGAGAAGGCTGGGCTCTTCGACGACCCGGACCTAATGGGTCCCGAGGGCGAGGCCCCGGTCATCCGGAAGATCCTCGAAGCGATCACGAAGTCCGTCAACTGGGGGGCTCGATACCCGGCACCCCGCCAGCAGTCGGATGTCGGGATCCGACTGGAGGGTGTTCCTAGGCGGGCCATCGGACACTACTACCTCGACTTCATCGGGCCCGTGTTGGACCGGCTTCACAAGTGGCACGAGGACAAGTCTCACTGACCCAGAACGCACCTCCGCTCTCGCCAAGCCTAGGACGCGATGCCTGCCCTCGTCGCCCCTGCCGTCTGAAGTGCCGAGTCGCTATCCCGCTGTCTGGGTGTCATCCTCCCCATCGACGGCGGCCTCTGCCAGATCCTAAGTACCGACGGCCTGCACGCGAACCGACGACATGAGATCGGGGTTCCATGTGGTGGACGCCGCCCCGAGCGGCCGTTAGGAGGTCATCGTGGTCGAGAACTCACACGGGAAGGAAGTCGAGAAGAAGCCCTTGGACGGCCTGCCCGTTGAGAAGCAGGCACGGCCTCGGTTTCACCTGCGGGACCTGACGGCGCTCTATGCGGGCCGGGCGTATGGGCTCTTCTGCGCCCATCCTCCGGCTCCAAACGACGCGGAGAAGGACCTGCCCAAGGAGTAGGCTTCGCAGGGCCGTCCAGTCAAGTCGGCGAGGATCAAGGTCATGGAAGAGGACACCTCACCTCCGACGACCGCGGATGAGGAGAGGCGGTTCCAGCGGTACATCGAGGTCTCGCGGATCTACTTCCAGCACTTCGACACCCGCAGGGCGTACGAGTGGAAGATCACCCTAGGTCTCTGGGCCACCATCCTCCTGATCACCAAGGGGATCATGGACAACCGCGACTGGCCCGGCGCCAAAGCAGTCGCCGCCTTCCTGCCTTACTGCTACCTCGCGGTGCTGGTCGTGTATGGCTGGATCTGGTCCCTCCATATGTACAAGGCCAACCGATACGACAAGGACAGGGCAAACTACTACCTCGACCGCGCCCGGGATCTAACTCCCCCGATCCCGGAAGACTCCGATGTTGAGGCCGCCTACAGGGGCCCCCGCAAGGGGCCAACGGCGACGGACCTCCTCATGGCGTGGACCCACCTGTTCCAGTTCCTCGTGACCTTGTTCCTGATGTTGGGGTCGTGGTGGGTCTCGGTCATCGTCGTTGGGTAGGTCGTGAGCAGGTCGAACCGGCTGGCCTAGTCGCGCGTGCTTCTAGCCTGCATAGAAGCGAACGACATGAATGGTGTCCTCGGGTTGCTTGCTGAGGACAGTGATCCCCGCCTTGCCCGGCTCGGCCAGTTGAGGAGCCATCCTGATTGCCTCCTCAGCGAGGCATCCGAGCATGACAGCGACCTTGGGACGGAGGGGAGTTGGGTCGGCATCCCTGTCTGAGAGGATCGCCTCAATCTCCGACTCCGAAGCCTGCTTCGCAGTTGCGTGGACGAGGTCGAAAGCAACGGTGTCGGCCTTCCTCTTCTCTCGGTAGTGGCCGCGGGGCACTGGGGTCTTGGTCGCGTCGTCGTAGACCCACACTCGCCAGAACGCATCGAGCGTGTCCTTGGAACTGCCGATGACGATGAACGGTTGGTCCATCTAGGTGATCCTAACCTCCGCGGTGAAGGAAGCCTTCGAGGGGCCAATGCCCGTGACGAGGAGGCGACGAGATCACGGTCAGTCGGTCGGTGCCCCGAGCCCATTGGGATAGAGGAACTCCCATGCTCTCATCGGTTTCGCTCTCACCACTGCGGCGTCTGCCAAGCCTAGGACTCGGTGGCAGTCCAAGAGGATCATCCAGAAGTGGCACGCGGCGACTGCCAGCGGCCTCTCCGGGTAGGTGTCCCCTCCTCTCGCCTGCTCCTTCATTGCGAAGAGGTGCCAATGAACGGACGCACAGAGGGGACGGTAGACCCGCGTGTACGAGCCTTCCATCCCGGCCTCTCTTGCTTGCGCCACGATCCTCGGGTACCCCCTGCCTTGCGGCGCCCTCTGCCTGAGCCACTGCTCCGTCACTTCCAACTGCTTCGTCTCGCCGAGGGAGAACCGAGCGCCGCTGACCAACACAGGGTGCCGCCACCACTGAAGGGCCTGTCTCGCAGAGTATCCCTCCCAAACCGAGAAGCGGTTGGCCCGGTCTCTGACCATCCACCTCAGGACGAGGCTTCCCTCCCACAGGGACCGGGCGAGGGTGTGGAGCGGAGCCCTAACTGCCCCTCGAACCCGGGTGAGCGCACAAACGGCCGCCGCCGTCTCGGCCGCCTGCACCCACGCGCCCCAGACCACCAACTGCTCCTCAGTCGGTCCTCGGATCTGGCCTACTCCATCGGACACCCGCAATAGGGCGTCAACTTCGTCTCGATGTCCGGCCGCGACCTCGTTCAAGTCCATGCTTGTCTCCCATCGCCTTGAGGGACCTCAGCGAACGCCAAGTCAGAGTGTCGGTTCCACATGGTCGGATTGGCTATCAGAATAGAGGTTCTCGAAGGCAACGGGAGGGGCGCATGAAGGGCACGGAGGCGGTGGTCGAGGAGCCGGGGACCCGGCTGGCGGTCGCCGTCATGGGAGCCCCCGGAGATCCGCTTTCTCCGGTCTCCGCGGCCCTCCCCGCCGACCGGAACCCCGCGCTGGTCTACTTGGCGCGTCTCGCCCCGGGATCCCGCCCGGCCATGGCGAAGGCGTTGGACACCATCGCGGGCATCCTGACTTCGGGGGCCGCGACGGCGAGGACACTCCCGTGGCACCTCGTCCGCTACCAGCACGCGCAGGCGGTGCGGGCGACCCTCGCCGACCGCTTCCAGCCTGCGACGGTGAACAGGTACCTCTCGGCCCTGCGCGGCGTTCTGGACGAGGCGAGGGCTCTAGGCTGGGACTGCGGCGAGGCGTTCCGAGTGAAGGGCGTCAAGAACGAGACCCTCCCGGCCGGGAGGTCCCTCGACGGCGGGGAACTCCGGTCTCTTTTTCAGGCGTGCCGTCCCGGGCCCGGAGGCTCCCGGAACGCCGCCCTACTGGCGATCCTCTACGGCAGTGGGCTCCGGAGGGCCGAGGCCGTGGGCCTCGACCTCGACGACTACGACTCCGCCACGGGTGCCCTTCGGGTTCGGGCCGGGAAGGGTCGCAAGGACCGGACCTCCTACCTCGCGGCGGGCGGCCGGGCCGCCGTCGAAGGGTGGCTCCAGCACCGTGGTCAGGGGCCCGGGCCGCTCCTCTTCCCCGTGGGAAAGGGCGGCACGCTCACTCCCCGGCGGATGACCACGCAGGCGGCCTACGATGCCCTCCAGCGACTGGCCCTGCGGGCTGGGGTCACGAAGGTCTCCCCCCACGATCTCCGGAGATCATTCGTCTCGGACCTCCTCGATGCGGGCGCAGACCTACCGGTCGTCCAGCGGCTGGCGGGACACGCCAGCCCGACGACCACGAGTCGCTACGACCGGCGGCCCGAGGGCGCAAAGCGTCGCGCGGCCGGACTGCTTCACATCCCCTTCTCTGGATCGGCCATGGCATGAGTGACAACCCCATCGAGACTTCCGGAACCCTACCCGGCTCCAATGAACCGGAGTCCACGGAGTTCCTCCGCTGGTCGAGTGATGCCGTCTCCGGCGTTCTCGCCGCGGAAACAGAGCGGAGAAGAGGGCTGGAGAACAAGTCGGCCCAGATCATCGCCGCCGTCGCGGCCGTTGTCCTTTGGAGCATCTCCTCTATCGAGTCCTCGCCATCCGCGCCGTGGGAGTGGTGTGCGTGGGTCGGCGCCTACGGCGGGACCCTCCTCACTGGCGGGGTCGCCGGGTACTTGGCGTTCACCGCGTTGCGTGTGGGTGACCTGTATCGCCCCAACTCGGATGCGTTCACGAATGCCGACAACTTGAAGGTCCCAATGTCGGAGCGGCAACGAGCAATCCGAGATCACCTTCTGAGGACCTTGGAACGCGCGTCAGCGGAGTCGGACTCTCGGGCCGAGACCGTGATCAAGGCGGAGCGATGGGCGATGGCCTGCATCGTCCTCGGAGCCGTGTCGGCCCTTCTTGCTAGGATCGCAGTCGCATTCGCTCCCGGAGGACATCATGGCTGACGACAAGAAGACTCCAGAGCCGACGAAGGACTCGAAGCCCACGCCCACCCCACCCCCGAAGATCCCCACGGTCGAGCCAACCAAGGTAAAGGGCGGGATCCCGTGGAAGCCCCGCCCGAACACCTAGCAGGGGTCTCCAAGGCAGGCCGCAGGCACTTGCTGGGGTCATCATCTGGGTTGGCAGTCCCCCGGGAGAGGCGCTCTCCCGGAAGGACTGCCTGAGGCCAGCACTGGAGGCACCTGAGGGGCGGGCCGGATAGCGCACAGCCCCTGTTGCGACCTGCGTTGCGTCGCGTTGGGTAGCGTTGCGTTGAACGGGAACTACCCCTCGGTGGGCGCCTCCAATCCGTGCCATGCCTTGCCGTGCCTTGCAGGTCGAGGTCGGCCACTCTCGCGGCCACGCCTGCCTCGACCTCACGACTCTGTGATACCCCGCTCGTTTCGACCGTTGAGGGGGAAATCGCTAGTTTCCGGACCATCCCCTGTTCCCCCGGGACGGCGAGGACCAGCGGTCCGACACTGAACCCCAGAACCCTCCTCGCCCTGTGCATCAACAGCGTCGGGCGGCGTCTCGGCATCGGCGAGTTGTTCTAGCCAGAGGGGCAACACCCCCACGCCCCCAAGGTCACGGTTGGGGCGGCTTGATCCACGGTGCGCGGCGCTAGGATGAGCCCGACGGAGGACGGGTCGCCCCGCGCTTCCACCTCATCCCTATTCTCCAAGAAGTCGGGGCGTAAAGGCCGAGCCTGTCCCGTCCGCGTCAACTGGGGGCTCGTCGGTGCTAGCCCGGCGGGCCCCCTAAGCCACGGAGGAACCTGACATGGACAGTCCGATGAAGGTCGAGATGCTCTGCGCGGTGTTGGGTCTCATCGGCACCGACGACCGCGAGGACACCAAAACGATCCGCAACCCCCGGCCAGTGGTGTTGTCCCCAACCTTCCCGGCGAAGTTCCCCGGGCTTGCCCTCTACACGGAGTGGATGGGAGTCGGGATGTGTGCGCTCACCGCAGAGATCCAGCCGGACGCCCCGGGTGCCCCGGTCATTCACACGGACGAGAGGATCAAGTTCGACTTCACGAAGGGCCTGCACTACCGCCTCGTGCTGGACCTCGATGAAGTCGTGTTCCCGGTGCCGGGGCCCTACGCAGTGACCTTCTGCCGACCGGGGACCGAGGAGTGCTACGGCCTGCGCCGGTTCTGGGTTCTTCCCGGCGACGAGTCCATGCTCAAGAACAAGATGGTCGATCACAAGTAGCGTCCGGGCCCTCGTCGGAGGTTGGAATGGCAACGGCCAAGGCCGCCCTCTCGCTCTGGGACAGAGGGGACTCTGCACGCCGGGCTAGGTTGGCGCTCCCGATCTTGGTCCGGCAAGCCCAAGCCGGGAAGGCGCTGACCTACCAAGACCTCGGCGCGGAGATCGACGCTCACCACCGCGTCGTCAACCATCCCCTTGGGTGCATCGGTCGGGCGCTCCGCGAGTTGTCCGACAAGTGGGGAAAGGAAAGGCCGATCCCCCCCATTCAGTGCCTCGTCGTGAACAAAGAGAAGGGCTTCCCGGGGCATGGGTTCGATGGGTTCATGGAGGGGGAGGGGCGCAACCTCACGAAGGAACAGCGGGAGCGTCGGATCGAGGAGTATCAGGCGGCGGCTATCGCCTACCCGTACTGGGCCGAGGTGTTGGCCGCACTCCGATTGGAGCCCCTCAAGGAGGACTTCTCCGAGAGCATCGCCAGAGCCACGGCGTTCAGCGGAGGCGAGGGAGGCGAGGAGAGCGAGGATCACCGACAGTTGAAGCAGTACATCGCGGCGCACCCGGAGCGCGTCGGAGTGCCCCGGACGGTCAAGGGAAAGCCGGAGTTCAAGCAACCTTCCGGCGACCGTGTTGATGTCGCCTTCGACGCCCCGGAGGAGTTCGTGGTTGTCGAGGTGAAGCCCAAGCAAGCCCCCATCGACGACATCGAGCGCGGGCTCTTTCAGTGCGTGAAGTACCGGGCCGTCGCCACCGCCGTTCAGCGGCTCGGGTCGAAGCCGAAAAGCGTCCGTACCGTGCTGGTCCTTGGAGGCACTCTTCCCGCCAAGTTGGCGAACCTGAAGCGCCGCCTCGCCGTCCCCGTGATTGAGAGCGTCACCGCGCTTGACGGCACCCAGCGCGAGGTGGAGGATCCGGCGGACGAAGGAAGGCGTCTCGGGCCGAAGGGCTCCTGATGCCGGGGGCGGGGATGCAGGACCCCGCCCCACCTCCTCCGCCCCCGTCTCACTCGATGACGGCGATCCAGCAACACCGGCACCACTTGTCGTCTGCCGCGCAGTTCGGATTGGGGATCGGAAGCGCCTTCAGCGCCTCCTCGACCGTGAACACCCTCCCGCTGTTGGCCTTGCACGCCGGGCAACTGTCGTCGGTTCCCAACACCTCGACCTTCTCGATCCCGGACTCCCGGTACCCCCTCAACTCGCACCGAGACCATTCTTGGAAGGGCGCGAGATGCGGCCTGCCCTCCTCGAACAGGAACCTCGCCTGCGAGTGGTAGATGCCGCCGAGATGTCCGCCCTCCCCTTTCATCGCACGGACCGCGGCCTTGTTCATCAGGTCCCACGCGACATCCGCCGGGGACCAGTTCTGCCCTGACGCCAGCATCTCCCGTTCGCGGGCCTCGAACGCCGCCCGGTCGTACCCGACGGCCTCGGCCCACCGGACGGCGCGGTTCCGGGTCGCCTGCTTCTTCGCCTCCTCTCCTTCGACCTTGGCCTGCTCCTCCGTGATGAGGCGGAGCCCCGTCCCTCCGGTCCGGACGACGATGGGTGCCTTGCACTCCGGGCACTTGCGGCTCCGCTTCGGCGCGGGCGTGAGAACCACGCCACAGTACGGGCAGGCCAACCCCTGCCCGGCCTCCACCTTGAGGGACGCCGCCCGTTCCTTGGCGCGTGCCTTCTTCTCGATGTCCTTGATGATGGACCACTCGTTGCCCTTCTGTCGGAGCCACCACGCGGCATCCTCCTGTAGGAGGACCAGATCCCGGGTCGCGTGGGCCCATTGGCGGTCGGCGGCGTCCTTGGCTGGGTCTGCGCCGCCGTACAGGGCACGCTGGTCCCGCATCGTGGCGCAGAACTGCTCAAGGTAGCCCAACACCCGAGCCCGGACCTCCTCGGCGCGATCCACTTCCTCGGGAGTCCCCTGCACGATGTCCTCCTTCTGGCAGGGAGACATCGTAGCGGTCTCCACCAAGCCCATCATCTACCTCCCCTGATGTTGCCAGCAGATCCCACTCGCGTTCTTCGTCATCCGCTGGCACCGGGTCCCGTCCTGAGAGATCCCTGAACACTGAACCGCGAGGTCGAGTGCGGGTCCCGGCTCCGGGGGTTGAGGAGGCGTGATGGGAGGTGCCGGGGGCGGGATGCCCTCGTCCGGAGCCGTCTCCGTCTTCCTCGCTGGTTCGGACATCGGAGTCGGATTGGGCGGCGTGTATGCAGGCTGGTGGTCGGTCGAGGGACCGCACCCTCGGCACACGAGGATGAGGATCACTCCCACGATGAGGGCCCCTAAGAGAGGGTTCCCCTTCTTCCGGCGCCTGCCCATGGTTCTTCTCAGTTCCACATCGGCGAGGCCACTCTCTCCAGCCGCTCCTCCTCTGGGGCTGGGAGGTCGGGCATGAAGTCGATCCCGGTGCGCTCCTCGACCCAGTCGATGGACTCGATGAACTTCGAGAGGCCCTCCGCCTCCGCCTTCGAGTAGGCCCGGTTCTCAAGGACGAAGGCGATGGCCTGCCACGATCCCGATGCGCCCTTTGCGACGACGATCTTGTAGAAGTGGGTCGGAACCGCAACCCGGTTCGCCCCGATGGTCCTGTCGTGCCCGGCGGGCTCCGAGGACGGCCCGAGGAACAGTGGACCGGTGAGGATGTAGGCCAACCCGTGCTTCTCGACGACCCCGCGGGCCCACTCCTCGACCTCTGCCCAAATCGCCCGGTTGAACCCGGCCCCGACCTGCGGGGCCATGTTGGACAGGAAGTGCGTCTCGTCCATCATCCGCTGGCTCTCCTTCGCGTCCGCGGCTGGAGCCATGTGCCCGCGGTCGAAGCCGGAGCCCGCGTAGTCCGTGAGTTCCGCCCTCTCCCCCGCCGGAAGGAGGGGCTCGGGCTTGAACTTGCTCTTCTCCCGGTTCCCGGGACCGGTGAGTTGGGCCGCCTGTACTCCCTCCGAGACCCAGAGCGGGATCCGGTCGGCTCGGCTGTGGGCGAGGACATAGCCCCGCCGAGCGATCAGGCGGACCTCGGCAGGAACGGTGCCACCGAGGCGTGGAACCCCCATGAAGCAGTTCTTCGTGAGGAAGGGAGTTGGGTCATCACCCGAGTCGGAGAGGACCTCCAGCGGTGGCCGGGCTTCGACCGGTGTTGCCGTCGCCCCGGAGGCCGGGGTAGCAAGCGCGGGCGCGGGAGTGGAGGAGGCGGACGCCCCAGTCGAGGGGCCCCCCGAAGTCCTCGTGGAGTCGGTCGCGGCGCACCCTGCCACGAGCAGAGACGCCAGTGTGAGCCCGAGGAAGTGTCTACGCACGCGCCACCTCCATCATAGGGGCTCTGGGCAGTTTGCCCCTCGCCGCCCGGCACCAACGGACGCCGCCTCCCCCCTACCTGTACCCCCTCCGGCATCTAGGGAGGCATGAAGACCACCGAGCCGTTCACCCTGCTCCGGGTCGCTCCCTTCGAGTTGGGCTGGGTCTGCCTCTCCTGCCTCAGGGACGCCGAGGAGGACGCCGCCCGGCTCGACGGGACCCTCGTGACCCTCCTCTGGTGCCCCTCCTGCTGGAGGACCGCCGAACTGCCCTCCGAGGATGTCCGGGAGGCTTGGAATGAGGCTGTCGCCCGGCAGGTCCGGCTCCCCAAATGAAGCGCGGTCCGCAATAGCCCCACCTAACGCCTTCGCGGGGGGCTCCGGTAGTGGCTCCGAACATAGGTACCGTCCTTGCGGAAGTACCCGCTCACATGGACGGTCTTGGGGCGACCCGTTTCGGTGCTGATCTCGCCGTAGTAGGAACCGTTCTCGGCCATGCCCGGACCAGCCTTGACCGCAGGAGGTGCGCGAACTCCAAGGCCCGAGAGAGTCCTCGTCGTCTTGTCATAGGACAGGGTCGGGCTGGATCCCGGCGGCGCCCGGTAGTGGCTCTGAACCACGGTCCCGTCCGCCTTGATGTACCCCTGAACGAACACAGTCTTGGGGACACCCCTCTCGTTCGGTTGACCGTAGGAGGATCGGTCATCAGCAACTCGCGGCGATGCGAGGGCTGACCGTCCGCTCTCAACAATGCCGATTATGAGTGAGCGATTACCTGCACAAAGTCCACAGGCGGCAGACCCACCAGTCCCGTGGCAGGCATAGCACCGGGACTGTTTCCCCGACCCGTGGCAGGCATAGCACCGAGACTGCTTCCCCGACCCGTGGCAAGAGTAGCACCGAGACTGCTTCCCAGACCCGTGGCAGGAGTAGCACCGAGACTGCTTCCCCGACCCGTGGCAAGAATAGCACCGAGACTGCTTCCCAGACCCGTGGCAGGAGTAGCACCGAGACTGCTTCCCCGACCCGTGGCAAGAGTAGCACCGCTTTCCGTCCGAGGTCCCGGCTCCACGGCAAGTCGAGCAAGTCATCTGCGTCAGGTCTTGTCCACGACAGGTGAGGCAGGTCTTCTGGGTTAGGTCCTGCCCACGACAAGTCAGGCAAGTCTCCTTCGTCAGGTCTTGCCCGCGACAGGTCAGACAAGTTCTCTGCGTCAGGTCCTGTCCACGGCAGGTAAGGCAAGTCTTCTCAGTCAGGTCTTGCCCACGACAGGTTGGGCAAACCTCCTGTGATTGGTCCCTCCCACCGCAAGTGCCACACACCACGCGGCCCTTGCCTGCACAGTCTGGGCAGTCCAGTTCGATGCACTGCTGGGTCTCAACCGTGTCTTGCTCGACCTTCTTCTCCGCTTCGACGCTGGGTAGTGGGACCTCCGGTTCCTTGGCTCCGTCCTCTACCACGGGAACCAAAGCAACACTTTCCGGTGCGAAGACAGGACCACCGCCCCTACTCTCCTGCGGACTCGGGGCCTCAGCAGTGACAGGTTGCTGAACTGGAGCAGGGGCAGGCGCTGGAGGGGGGACCACCGCCTCGGGCGGGGCGAAGACTACCTCGGCGGAAGGGCGGGCTCCGGCCTCATCCTTGTGAACAGGAGCAGGAGCGGGTTCACCGCCAGTTGCCTTGGGGGGATTGGCCCTGACAGAGTCAAGCGCAGGTGGTTGCTTGGCCGAAGCGACTCGGCTCACGACAACCGGCGGCTTGGTTTTCGGAGCGGACGCACATCCCACCGTAAAGAGAGTGACCCCCAGCAGGCCCACAAGTCCAACTCCGCCCCGCATAGAGACCCTCCTCGCCTACGGTGGTCAGTCGGCTATCGGGCCCATGACCACGCCCCGCATTCTAGTCTAGAGGTGCCGCCTACGGAATGGGCCCAACCAAGCCGGACCAAGCCGCCTAGCACCGCGGTTGCTCTCCGGACCGCCACGATGTGGGAATGAGCGTCGAGGATGCCCGCCGGGGCATGGAGAGGACGAGGCATCGGCGGCGGGCGGTTGGATGGGGCCTCGCAAGAGGCCCCACCCTAGTCCGTCGCGTCTCCTTCCCTCACGCCCGTCTTCCCCGTCTACCGGGAGAAGAACGCCTTGGCGCAGAGCAGGCCAAGGCCCGCCCCGCCCAGCACCCAGCCGACCGGGGTGATGGCGACGGCGGTGCCCATCGCGGCGATGCCGACGCCACCTACGATGCCGTAACCGGCACCTCCAGCCGCCGCACCCGCGAGGGTTCCGACCACTGCCTTGGACATGAGTCCTCCTTGTCCGAGGTTGCGCCCCGCTCCCCGCCAGAACCGCTCCGGCATCCCCGGGAGACGGGAAGCAGATCACGCTACCTCGGTCGCGGAGGGCGACCAACTTCCGCGGGAAACCGCGGGCGACGGCTGAGCCGGTGCAGTGCGGCCCGTGCCATCTCCGGGGGGCCGCACCCGTGGGCAAGGAGGAGGTCCGCGGTGAGGTCACGCCAACCCGGCACCCGGGCCCGGACCGCCGCCTGCGCCCTCCGAACGGCCTTCCGCTCCTCTTGGGACATGGCACCCTCCAGTTAGAGAACGCCTGAGGGGGCTCAATCTGTCAGCCAATCTCGGAGTCCATCGATCCGTAGACGAGAAGCCTTGGTGCCCCCAGCCCCGCGTGACATCCTGTCACTTGACGCGCCTCCGTCTCTTGGTAACACCCAGAGAACCGCACCCACGAGGGCCATGTGAGTCCCACCAGCGACGCGGAAGACGACCCGGAGATCCCCCCGGGCTACCTCAAGGACTACATCTCTGGCAGACCCGTAAGGGCCACTCCCGAGGAGAGGGAGGCCGTTCAGGTCTTCTCTCGCCGACTCGTGGAGGACTTCGGCTACCCCAAGAGTCAGATCACCACCCGGCCCCAGTTCCGTGTCAGAGCCCGTCCATCGGGAGGCTCCACGAAGGGGTACCCCGTGGACATCGCCGTCTTCTCCGCCGACCGCAAGTTGGAGGACGACGCCTTCATCGTCGTCGAGTGCAAGCGGAAGACGGAGAAGGAGGGGGAGAAGCAGTTGAAGTTGTACCTCACCATGTCGGCCGCCTCCATTGGCGTCTGGTTCAACGGCAACGAACACCTCTACCTCCACAAGACCTATGGCCGTGGCGGGACCATCGAGTGGACCCGACTCCCGACCATCCCCCGTTTCGGTCAGTCCATCGGGGACATTGGCCTTCTGACTCGCGGCCAACTCAAGGTCCCGACGAACTTGAAGGCGGTCTTCAAGGACATTCGGAACCACCTCGCCGGAAACACTGTCGGGATCACCCTCGATCAGGACTTGGCGCAGGACATCATGGGTCTCCTCTTCTGCAAGATCGTGGACGAACTCCAGACCGATCCCAACGACCTCCCCAACTTCAGGACTGCCGTCGAGGAGGCTCCGAAGAAGGTCGGGAAGCGCCTCCGCGACCTCTTCGGAACGGTGAAAAGCGACTACCCTGATGTCTTCGAGTCCGATGACAGGATCCGCCTCGACGACGACAGCATCCAGTATGTCGTTGGAGAACTTCAGCCCTATGCGGTGACCGAGGCTTCCCGGGATGCCATCGGCGAGGCGTTCGAGGTCTTCATCGGCCCTGCGGTGAGGGGGGAGGAAGGTCAGTTCTTCACACCCCGCAATGTCGTCCAGATGATGATCGAACTCATTGACCCCGAGCCGGGCGAGATGCTGATCGACCCCGCGTGTGGCTCCGGGGGCTTCCTCATCGTCGCACTGGAGCATATCTGGAGGAAGTTGGAGGCCGAGGCCGAGAAGAAGAAGTGGAGCCCTGCCGTCCTCGAACGAAAGAAGAAGGACTTGGCTTCTCGATGCATTCGCGGCATCGACAAGGACTCCTTCCTGACGAAGGTTGCGAAGGCGTACATGGCGATCATCGGCGACGGGCGCGGCGGCATCTTCTGTCGTGACAGCCTCGACGAGCCGGAGCAGTGGGGAGATCAGGTTCAGTCCACCATCGACCTCGGCAAGTTCAACATCGCTGTCACCAACCCGCCCTTCGGCTCGAAGATCAAGGTCAAGGGCGCGGCCAAGTTGTCGCAGTACCAGTTGGCCCACAAGTGGAAGACACCGAAGGCGGGCAAGGGCGATTGGGCGCTGACCGACACGCTCCGGAAGGACCAAGCCCCGCAGGTCCTGTTCATCGAGCGGTGCATCCAACTCCTCAAGCCGGGCGGCAGACTGGGCATCGTCCTTCCCGAGAGCCTCTTCGGGATGCCAAACTACGGGTATGTCGTGAAGTACCTCTACGACAACTTCTGCCTCCGTGCGTTCGTCTCGCTCCCCGAGGAGGTCTTCCAGCCATCGACACACGCAAAAACCTGCGTGGTCATCCTTGAGAAGAAGGAACCTTCCGCCCGCGACGAGATCCTCATGGCGATTGCCGATTGGTGCGGCCATGACTCGCGTGGGAACCCCACTCTGCGGACGGACGACTCGGGCAAGGAGTCTGTCCTCGACGACCTCCCGAAGATCGCGGAGAACCTGCGCCCTCAACTGCGGTGGCGGTGATGAGCCACACGCACCTCTCGTTCTCGATGGCGAGGACGGCGCTGGCCGACCGCATCCTCATTCCGAAGTTCTATGATCCGGACCTCCAGAAGGCGGCGGACCTCGCTCGGGACTCCGGGTTCACCCTTCGCCCGCTTGGCGAGGTCCTCCTCGATGGAGACGCGGGGAGTCACCTCGGGCAGTGGATCCCGCGAGAGGAGTACGGCGGCGGTGACATCCCCTATGTCCGGACGACGGACATCTCCAACTGGCGCATTCGGCCCGACTTCAAGAAGGGAGTCGGAACCCATGTTCTCGACCGGGTGACCCTTCGGCAGGATGTCCGGGCCGACGATCTCCTCATGGTCGCTCACGGGTCCTACCTGATCGGCACCGTCGCCATCGTTCCTGCCGCTGAGACGCGGATGGTCCTGTCCGACCATGTGTTTCGCCTTCGCGTGGACCCCAAGAGCAAGGTCCATCCGTACTTCCTCTTGGCCGCGCTCTCGACCGCCTTCGTCCGCAGGCAGGTCAGGGCACGGCAGTTCTCGGCGGACATCATCGACAAGATCGGGGATCGCCACCTCGGGCTCTTGGTGCCCATTCCCAACGACGCGGGCGTCGTGGCCCGAACGGTGGAGCGCGTGCGTGGCATCGTCACAGAACAGACCGACCTCCGCGCTCGGATGGCGAGTGCGGCCAACACCGACCTTCGGATCCTCCCCGAGCGGGCGGGGTCCCGGTATGCCTTCAGTGTTCGGCGACGGGACCTCCGCGAGAGGATCCTCATTCCCAAGTATTACGACCCCCTGCTCGAAGCCGACTTGGCGCGGACAGTCAAGGAGGGCTCGCACCCGTGGGTTCCCCTCGGCGACCTTGTCAGCAAGGGGATGCTCTCGGCCCAGACAGGCATCGAGGTCGGCAAGATGGCGTACGGAACCGGGGACATCCCGTTCATTCGTACTTCGGACCTCGTTGACTGGGAAATCCGGCGCGATGTCACACAGGGGGTCGGCGAAGCGGTCTACGAGCGTCACAAGGCCCGCGCCGCGGTGGCAGAAAACGACATCCTCCTCGTCCGAGATGGGACCTACCTAGTCGGTGCGTCCGCCCTTGCTGGGAAGCACGACCTTCCGGCCCTCTTCTGTGGCGGCATCTTCCGCTTGCGTAGCCTCGACCCCGAGCGGCTCAGCCCCTTCGCGCTCCTTGCCTTCCTGAACCTCCCCATCGTTCGCCGCCAGATGCGGGCACGCCAGTTCACCCGGGATGTGATCGACACTCTCGGCTGGCGGCTCTTGGAGGTTCTCGTCCCGTCCCCGTCTTCTCGCCAAACGAGGGAACTCGGTGAGCAGGTGGCTGGATTGATGGAACGGAAGGCGCGAGTGCAGAAGGAGACCGACGAAGCAATCGCCCCTTTGGAGCCTCCGACCTTGCCGATACTCCGCGGCCGTCCGGGATGGTCGATGAGGTAGGACGGAGGCTCACGGTCAGTTGACCACCCAATCTCGTGGGACGGCCCTTCCTTTGTCAGAGGTCAGAGTCGGCCCGCGGTTCCGCCGCGACCTCGGGGACCTCAATGCCCTCGCAAGGTCCATCGACGCTCTCGGCCTCCTCCATCCCGTCGTGGTGGACCGAGACCGAAACCTCGTAGCCGGGCTCCGGAGGCTCACGGCCTGCAAGTCCCTCGGGTGGACGAAGATCCCCGTCCGCGTCGTGGATCTCGACGGGATGCGGCTTGTAGCGGAGCGCGACGAGAACACGACTCGGAAGGACTTCCTCCCCTCCGAAGCCGTTGCCGTCGGCAGGGCTGTCGAGGAGTGGGAGAGGGGCCGAGCCAAGGTGCGGCGCCTCTCGGGGCTCCGTCGAGGAGCCAAGACTCCCCGTCCCGGCAAGTTGCCGGAACGGGGCGACACCCGGGATCGCGTGGGCGCCGTCGTCGGGCTCTCGGGCAAGACCTACGAGAAGGCCCGGGCCGTCGTCGAGGCCGCGGAGAAGGACCCCGGTCTCGCGCACCTCGTGGACGCGATGGACGCCACGGGGAAGGTCCAAGAGTCGTACCTCCGGCTGAAGGGGAAGGGAGGAGCCAAGGGGATCCCGACGGAGGAGGAATGGTTCACGCCCCCCGTCTACATCGAGGCGGCCCGCGAGGTCCTCGGAGGCATCGACCTCGATCCGGCCTCATGCAGGGCCGCCAATCGCATCGTCCGGGCCACCCGCTTCTTCGACCGAAAGGCCGATGGGCTCCGACACGACTGGCCGGGCCGCGTCTGGCTCAACCCGCCCTACGGTGGACTCGCTGGGACCTTCGCCCTCCGCGCCCTTGACCAGTACCGGAAGGGCATCACCAAGGCGGCGATCCTGATGCTCTCCACGAGGTTCGTCGAGCGCGGCTGGTTCGTGCCCTTCTGGGACCACCCCATGTGCGTTCACCGGACGCGGATCGAGTTCGTCCTCCCGTCGGGGGAAACCAGCGAGAACGCCCACGGCACCTTGTTCGTCTACCTCGGGCCGCGCCCCCGGTCCTTCGCCAAGGTCTTCGGCCGCTTCGGTGCCGTTATCACGCGTTGGCCCGCTCCGATTGCCTCGAAGCGTCGGGGCAACGCCCGCCCTGCCAGCCATCGTCGGGGTGCCGGAACCAGTGGGCGTACCCCTCGGTGACGATGCCCCTATCCCCACGCTCAAGGACCCGCCATCCGCATCCGATGCCCTTGTGCTTCCTCTCCCGAAAGTGCCCACCCTCGTCCACGAGGATCGCGTAGGAGACAGGGACCCCGTGGCTCTCAGCGAAGTCCCGTGCCCGGTCCATGTCCTTGACAACCTCTTGCCAGATCACGACCGGAAACTTCCTCTCCAAGAGGTCCCGGCGCTCCCCGGTCGCTCGGGCGTGGTTCGGCTCGAACTTCCACTCGGACGCCAGCAGTACCACCTCGTTCTCACCGACGATCACGAGGTCGGCAACCGGGCCCTTGCCGCGCTTGCTCCCGATCCGGAAGTCGTGGAACACTCCGAGCGGCAGGTGATGGGTCTCGATGATCCTGAGGAGAGCCCGCTGAACCTCAGCAACGACATCGCGCTCAGTGAAGAACCGATGTGACCCGAAGTTCTCGAAGAGCCTGCGAACCGCCCCCTCGAACAGGTCCACTGCGGCGGCCTCGTGCGTCTTCCAGCGGTGGCTGGTCGGTGGCGTGCAGAGTCTGCACTCCGGAGTGTCGATGGGGAATGCCGGGCCGGGTACCTCGAACTGGATGGCTCTTGGATCCGTCTCAACGAAGCGGCTGTACCGCCCCGAGTCTCCGGTCCTCTCCTTCACGACGCCCCTCCCTCCAGCGACGGACAGTAGACGACACGGTCAGCCCCAGACTCCATGGGCACCACAACGGCGACGGCTTCGGCGTCCGCGAGGACGGGGACGGCGATCCGACCCCGGGCATCCTCACGACCGGTCCGAACTCGGATCGTGAGCCACCTGCCCTCCCTGACCGCCACGAGGTCGGCTGGTCCGCCGGGTGCGGTGGCCCGGTAGGTGAACCACCCTCGCCGGGCGAGGTCCCCCTCGACGACGGACAGGGAAAGGGCCGACCGCAGTGCCGTCGGGACCGCAGGGGCCGAGGAGTCACAGAACCCCTTGCGGCGACGCTCGGCCGCCCGGGCGCAGTTCGCGCCACATCGCTTGGCCCCCCGCCGGGCCCTACGAGGCTCGATTGGAGCCCCGCAGACCGAGCAGGCACCCGGGGCAGTGGGTCGCGGCGGATCGGCCCGGAGAAGGGCTTCTCCGGGGCTTCCTGAGGCGGTCAGGAGCATGGGCGGGATCCTCGTGGGTACCCCCACCTCGAACAGCCTCACAGGCAACTGGTTCAGGGGCAACCTCAGGACCGCAGACTCCGGATTTCCATTCAGCCGCCGGTCCGCTCTCCACCGTCCTGTTGCAGGGGGCTACAGGCCCCGAACTTTACGATGTGTGGGAACACAAGACTCGCGGCCGTGCCCTACCCCGGACCGGATCCGCCGCCCGCCTTCCCGTGCCTTACGGTCTACCTCGGAGGCCGGACTACCGCGCCCGTCTGGCTCGGGGTCCTTTCGCCGGACGGCCCTTTACGGCCTTCCGGCGGGCATCCACGGCCCTGACCGCGTGGGGAGGCGGCGGGATGGAGAGCCCGGCCACCAGTGAGCCCGCATCCGTTTCAAGCGCCCCGGCGAGGCGAAGGAGAACCAGCAGGCTCGGGGAGTAGTCGGAGCGCCGCTCCATGTTCCCGAGGTGGTTGAGGTGGACCTCGGCCAGCGAGGCCAGATCGGCCTGCGTCAGGCCGAGCGCCACGCGGCGCTTCCTGATGCGAACGCCCAGTTGAGTGAGGGGACCCTTCCGCACAGGTCGGAGCGTAGGCAGTCACAGAAGACCTGTACACACAGCCTGTATGTGCATTGTTCTTGCCGAGCGCCGTGGAGCGTGGCATTCATGTGGCCGGAGGCCGAGCCGGGAGACGGGACGCCCGGCTCCGACCAAGAGAGACCCAGCCATGGCCCACGAGAAACTGACGGTCCAGCGCCAGCCGGACGGATCCATGAAGGTCGTCCCGGCCGACTCTGTTCCTCCGCCCACTCCTCCGGACTCCGGCCATGGTGACACTCCGCCCGCGGCCCCGACGCCCCCGAAACCAACGAAGGCCAACACCGCCCTCGGCTGTGGTTGCCTCCTCGCCATCGTGCTTGGGATCCTGATGGTCGTTGGGATGATCGTCGGGAAGAAGGACGGCGGTGGAGCGCCCGCACCCGCGACAAGCGCCCCCAGCACAGCGACGACGGGCCCGGTGGACCGGGCCACCGCTGAGAAGGCGCGGGACCAGCATCTGGCGTCCGCCAACGCCCTCTTCTCCAAGAAGGAGTACGAGAAGGCCATCACCGAGTACAAGGCCGCCTCGAAGGCCCTGCCCCCGGACACCACCGATGCATCGTGGGACATCCTCCGCCCGGCCGTCAACTTCGACCCTCGGTCCCGGGTCCTTTACGCCATCGCCGCGGTCATGGCCGACGAGTCCGCCTCCGCCGGAGGGCTGGACTACATCTTCCGGACCTTGTCCGACGCGGACCTCAAGGCCCTTCGGGACTCGAAGGCTCTCCCACCCGACTTCGAGGTCGAGATCCACGGTGACGCAGAGATGCGTTCCCGGCTCATCGAGGAACTGCCGGAATGGGCCACCGCCGAGATCGAGGCCCGCGAGGACTCGGGCGTGAAGGGGCCCCGGGAGACTGCGGGGCTTCCGCCGAAGGGACAGGAGGCCCACTTCAAGTTGCGCCTCGCGTGGCACGACCGGCACATGATCAACGCCTGCGTGCGGGTGCTGGAGGAGGCGTACGCAAGGGCCAAGGCCGAGCCCGACAAGACCGCCATCGTGGTGGAGGTCTGGACGGACCCGCAGGGCCTCGTGGACAAGTACGGGAACGCCGTCAAGGAGGACCTCAGCCTCGGGGTCGTCCGCTTCCCGGACCCGGCGGAGATCCGGAAGTACAAGGACGGAGAGTTGTTCTCCTCGACGAGAGAGTGGCAGGCGTTCGTGAAAGCCCGACTCGCCCGGGCCGCCAACATCCTCGACGAGTAACTGGGCGGCGGACTGTCGAGCGGCCCTCCTGAACGGACCGTCATCCACAGGGTTGGACAGGCCATGGCAAGAACTCGACTCGCATCGGTCCCGGTCTCGCGGTGGTCCGTCGCGGACTTCGACCGCGCCACGAGCGACGACATCGCCAGCCGCCCCTTGCGGGAGTTCGGGCAGGCGTCCCCCGCGGTGCGTCAGCGGATGCTCGACCGGCTCTACGGTCCTACCTCCGAGACAGGAGCCGAGGTCTCGCCGTCTCCGGCCGGAGCCACCGAGGCCGAAGTGACTCAGTGGGCACGAGACATCTGGGTCGCCGAGATCATGGGCGCCGAAGACCTCCCCCCCGCCTACCGGGTCCACCTCGCCGACCAGATCGGGGCGATCTTCGACGACGACGATCCGAACCTGTAGCCGGTCTCTGTAGCAGACCACTACAACCGGTTCGAGGGCATCCTTGGGATGATGCCCGCGGACAGCATGAGGCGGAACCGGCTCTCCAATGCCCCTTCGGTCTAGCGGTCACTCCCACCGGGAGGCACAGATCAACGGCTACAAGCGGGGGATAACCCCAATCTCCTGAAGTAGGACCTTGCGTGCGTCGAGGGCCTTCCGGGCAACTGAGAGGAACGCCGCCTTCGCCGTCGGGGAGGGTGCGGCCTCGAACTCCTGTAGCGCCCGTTGACTGACCATCTCGTACTTCCGAAGGAGGAGCCCGGTCTCGAACCGCGGGTCGAACATCCCCGGAGACTTCCGCAGTTCGGCGCGGACAGCCCCGAGGTCTCGTGTTGCGGTCCTTCGGCTGATCTGCAACGCCCCGGCGGCCTCGGTCACCGTACGGCCCCGCATCGCAATCATCGTAAACAGGGCACGCCGCCTCACCGCCACCGCCGCCTGTGAGTACCGCCCCGCCTTCGTCGGCTCCTCGTCCTTGGCGGTCGCAAGCAGGGTCGCACCAGTGGTCATCATCGGATTGGGAACCTCTATGGATGGCGACAGGTGGCTCTCTCCACAGAGCCTACGATGCCTGTACCACAGGCTTCCCGAGGCCACATCTCTCCTATCTCCTTTGGGTAGCCCGACCTGCGAGTGAACTGGGCAGTTCCTCGGGAAGTAACGGTGCCCAATCCTCGGGCCCTTCTCACCAACCCCACGAAGATCCTGTCGGTCCCCCGCGCAGGATCCTCACCAGCACGACGATGTCGATGCCGTCCACGCTGGCGAAACTGGAACCTGTTCCGGGTTCTCGCCAGCGGGGTACAACGGAGCATGGGCAACTACACGGCCACCCACTTCTGGCAACTCCTCATCCATCGGTCCGTCAACGGGCAGTCAGATCACCTCGTACGACCCGTTCACTCAAGAACTACCACCCTGTACGCCTTGACGGGAGGGCCGCCCGACCCGGCCTAGGAACAAAGCAGGGCCCCGGCCGCCAGCCGGAGCCCCGCACGCACGCTCCCTGTACTGGAGGAAGCAATGCACTCGGATTGTAGCACCGCGGTCATCGCCACTGGCCTGTCCGGCAGGGCGGGCCCCCGATGAGCGACTCCCAAGATCCCCCGCCCGAGAACCCCAAGGGTCCCGACACTCCCTCCGACGAGCGGGTTCTAAGACAAGACTTAAAGAACATCTCCTCTTCTCCGTCCTCTCCTTCCTCCGCCGACTCGATCCAGCGCATCGACACTCCCGATCTCTTCTCGATGCCTGCCTCCGGTCTTGGCGGTGTCTCATCCCCCGGACCTACCCCTCCTCCTCCTCAGGCCGATGCCCGAGCGAAGCGAGGGCGGAGGCCGAAGCCGGGACGGCGGCAGGCCCTCCGCCGCCGCCGTGCCTCTCTGGCCCCGCGAGGGGGCCTCTCCCGAGCGGGGGGGAAGGGCCTGCCGACGCCCGGCGCCGCCGTGCCGTCGCCGTTGACTCCGAAGAGGCGGGCCTTCGGCTACCGCCTCCCGGACGACCCGGACTGGGTTCACCGGGGCGGGAAGGGCTTCTCCGATCCCCTCAGGCCCCTCCCGGATTGCGTTCGCAACTGCGGCAAGCGGAGAGTGGTTCTGGAGTCGTTCGTCCGCCCCGGAGAACTCGTGTCCTACCTTCGACCGTGCAACTGCTGGCGGTGCCGTCAGTGCCACAAGAAGGTCCTCGCGGACGACCGGGCTCGGATGGAGGCGGGGATCCGCCAGTTCCCTGACGGACTGGCGCTGGTCACCTTGAACCTGCCCGACGAGTTCCACGAGGAGCCGCCCTCGGCTGGGTATGGGCGCCTCCACTGGGGGCTGGGCCAGTTCCTCTCCCTCCTCGCGGAGAAGCACGGCCCCTTCGAGTACCTGTGGGTCTACGAGGCCCACCAGAGCGACATCCTCCACCTGCACCTGCTGGTGTCCGGGTTCCTCGCCACCCTCGTCAGGACGGGGATGGTCAGGAAGGCCAACCGGGTCGTGAAGGACCTCTCCAAGACCCGCGGGCTCGGGATCTCAAGGGCGCCCGTGTCTTCCCACCTGAAGACCCCGGCGGGCTCACGGAAGGCCGCTGGGTACTTCAACAAGGCCGACCACCTCCCCCTGCACCTCCCCCTCGGGAAGAGGCGCTACGGGGC
This sequence comes from Planctomycetota bacterium, assembly GCA_023150535.1. Taxonomy (GTDB): domain Bacteria; phylum Planctomycetota; class JAJSAM01; order JAJSAM01; family JAKLKS01; genus JAKLKS01. The sequence goes on along the minus strand of JAKLKS010000026.1, from coordinate 1,504 downwards.
TTCCAGAGGCTTCCTGCCGAAGCGTACGCCTCTTCCGAAGCCACCCGGGGCGGAGAGGTGGATCTACCGCGGCGACGAACCGGCCGATGCACCCCAGAGACTTCCCCCGGAGTGGGACAACCCCAATCCCCCGGGCCCTGCCAGTTGAGGCACGCCAAGGAGGCGATCATCAACACCGAGTCGAAGCCGTTGGCCTTCGGCCGAACTGCGTCCGGGCAACCCCGCCTCAATGACGACCTGCGCGTCCGACTTCAGCCGCACGAGGAGGCCCTCCGGCGTCTCCTCGTGAAGGAGGGCGCGGCCCTTACGGAGGTCTCCCACCCCCTGCTCTTGGCTTGGGAGACGGTCACCGAAGGGGGGAGCCGCCCGGAGCGGCGGTACGCCTTCTGGGAGTGGTTCAGGAGCCTGCCGGGGAGCAGGGCCCTCCACGGGCCGAAGGCGCAGAACCTGCTCCAGATCGAGCGGGTCCTGATCCGGAAGCACGGACTCGACCGAGAGCGCGTGACTCGGCTCGGGTACTGCAAGGCCCGAGACCTCGCCCGCGTCATAGGCGCCGACATCCCTCTGGGGAAGGACGAGAGCGAGGGGTGGATCCGTGCCGCCGAGGCGGCCCGCACCGTGGCCGAGTTCCAGAGGTTGTGCCGCGGGCTGGAGTCGCATGAGAAGGCCGACCGGCAGGTGTTCATGAGGCTGTGCCTCTCGGAGGCCGTGGCTGAGTACCTCAGAGGCACCATCGAACTCGCCAAGGACTCGAAGATCGGGGACACCCAGTCAGACTCCGCGGCCATCGAGTACATCTGCCATGAGTTCCGGGGGACCTACAACGGCTGGAACAACGAGGGTGACCCCGACGCCCTCCTGTGCGAACTCCTCTTCCGCATCCAAGGGACCTTCGGGGTGACCGTCACGGCTCACCGTGGGGACGAGAAGGGCGACGCGGTGCTGATCTTCGGACCGAAGTACCTGCGTCTCGACGCTGAGGAGGATGAGTAGGGTCTACACCCACAGGGTGCAGAGTCTGCACTCGCTGGAGCCCGGCAGGTTCAGCCTCCTCCACAGGAGGTTGGCGGCGGCTTCCCCGGCCCCTACTTCTCGGAGCCCGTCGTGGCCTTCCCCTCGTGAACCTGTCCGATTTGGAGGTCGCGTTGACTGGCCGCCTTGGCGCCGGTAGAACAGGACATGACCAACACACACGACTCATCGCCGAAGACCCAGACCGACACCGAGGGAAAGGGCCTCCCCGAAGATAGGAGCGACTTGCTCCGAGAGAAGAACTTGAAGGCCAACGAGGAGGGGTTGGAGGCAGGCCGCGTTCCGTGTGGGCCTCCCGGGTCGGGCTTCACCATCCCCGATACCAAGAGCCTCCCCCTCACCATCCACAAGACAGCGCACCTCCCCCTCACCCGCCCCAGCATCAAGGGAGCCGTCCTCGGCCGGAAGTCGCGCTAATGGCTACCTTGACGAAGATCGAGTGGACGGACCCCTACTTGAGGATTGCCTTCGT
>JAKLKS010000269.1 GCA_023150535.1 Planctomycetota bacterium | reverse complement strand
TGGGCGGCCGCCAAGGGGAGGGGGTTCCGGGGGGCGGTTGCCCGCCCCCCGGCGGGGTAGATCAAGCACTCGAGAGATAAGGGCATTGAAGGAAGGAAGACGTGGGTCGAGCGCCTGGGACTACCTTTTTCCGTTCGACGCCCGGGCCGGGCCTTCCCTCCCCTGCATCAGAGGCGGAAGGGGCAGGGGGGACACCGGCGTCGAGCGTCGTTTCTGTTCGAGAGAGCGTTGCGGGTGACCTTCGCGGCCCCGCGTCCTTCACCCCCTTGGACGCAAGAGGTGAGCCAAGGAAACCAGGATTCCGTCTTGGAGGGGGTCCATTTCCACCAAGTCATTGCGAGTAAACGACTTGTGTCGGATTGGCGCCTGTCAAGTCCCCGGCAAGATATGTGGAAAACTGTCCACTTCCGGGGACACCCGGGGCCACCGGGCAACGGGCGTTGTCACGGGTCGGGAAAGGACCCTTCTCATTCCGTTCCAAAGAGCGCGCGGCCAGGGATCTTGAACAGGTCCGGAGGCCCTCGGGTTCACGATACCGCCCCTTCGGGTAGCGGGATGCCGGGGGGTGTACACCCGGCCTGGATCAGCGGGGGGAGCCCCCGCCGAAGTACCCCAGCCCCTCCAGCACCCGCCGGAGGTCCCCCTCCACCTCGGCCGAGGGGGGCTCCGGGGCGCGGGCCTCCCGCTCCCGGGCCTCCCGCAGGGTCCGGCGGAGGCTCTCGGCGAGGGGGGCCGGGGGCTCCCCGAGGGGGGCCTTCTCCAGGGGGTCCCTCCCGAGGTCGAACCAGGACTCGAACTCCCGGCCTCCTCCCGCGCCCTGGATGACCTTGAGGCCATCGAGCAGGGCGGAGCGGAGCACCACCGGCGAGGCGTCCCGGCTCGCCCGGCCCGTGGTCGCGGCGGCGGTGCCGGGGGGGGCGCCGGGGAGGTACCGGGGGAGGAGGCTCGCCCCCTCGAAGGGCCCCGCGGCCCTGAGGCCCGCCGCCTCGAGCAGGGTGGGGAGGAGGTCCTCGATCCGGGCGTCCCGGTCGTCTCGGACCCCCCGGGGGAGGCCGGGGCCCCCGAGGACGGCCGGCACCCGGACGACCTCCTCGTGGAGGCTGTGCTCGTGGGTCCAGCCCCCGTGCTCGTGGAACTCCTCCCCGTGGTCGGAGAGGAAGAGCACCACCGTGTCCGCGAGGAGGCCCCGCTCCCGCAGGCCGTCGAGGAGTTCCCCGAAGGCGCGGTCCACGAAGCGCACCTCGTCGTCGTAGTTGGCCGTGAGCGCCGCGAGGTCGGCCGCGGGCAGCGGCGGGGAGCGGTCCGGGGGGACCATCCCCCGGAAGACCGGCACCGGGACCCGGGGGCGCGCGGGGTCGGAGGGCTCGCAGGGGGCGTAGGGGTGGTGGGGCTCCATCCAGTGCAGGTAGGCGGCGAAGGGGCGGGGGTCCTCGCGGGCGGCCCAGTCGAGGAACCGGGCGGAGAGGGCCCGGGCCCCGCGGATCTCGGCCGGGGTGCCGGTGCGGAAGGCGTCCGTGAGGCGGTTGCGCACCATGGACCAGGCGAGCCAGGGGAGGCTCCCCCGGATGCTGCCGGCCCCGGGGACGACGAGGAGGGAGTTCACCCCGCGGTCGAAGCCGAACTCCGGGATGGGCCAGTGGCTGTCGGAGACGAGCGCGGTCCGGTAGCCGGCGGACGCCATGAAGGACAGGAGGACCGGCGTGTCCGGCGGCAGGGACCGGGGGCCCTCCACCAGCCGGTGGGTCTCGGGCCCGAGGCCGGTGAGGAAGGAGGCGACCGAGGGCTTGGTCCAGGCGCTGGAGGTCCGGAGGCGGGAGAGGGCGATCCCCCCGGCGGCGAAGGCGTCGAGGCGGGGGGTGAGCCCCGGGGTCCCCCCGCAGGCGCCGACCCGGTCGGCCCGCACGGTGTCCGCGAGGACGACGAGGAGGTTCGGGGGCCGGGTCTCCGCGGCGCGGACCACGGGGGGGCGGGGGCCGGGGGCCGCGCGGCGAGGGGGAGGGCGGCGGCGGCCCCGAGCGGCCGGGGAGCGAGGGCTCCCGGGGACCTTCCGTCGAGGATCCGGACGACGGCCCGGAAGAGGACGGCCGCCGCCCCGAGGGCGAGGACGAAGAGGAGGGCGTTGAGGGCGGTGCTTGGGGTGGCCCGGGAGCGGGGGAGGATCTCCAGGGAGGCGAGGAGGGCGATGGCGAGGAGGAGGGGAAGGAGGAGGAGCGCCCCCGCGGAAACCCGGCGGCGGAGGGGGAGGAGGAGGAACCCCGCCGCGAGCCCGGCGAGGGCCCAGAGGAGGAGCACGGCGGCGAACTCCGGGGGGCCGAAGGGGCGGGGGGCGGAGCCCGCCGCCCGCGCCGCGTCGAGGAGGCCGGTCCAGGCGCCGCCGGCGAGGCCGGCGAGGAGGGCGGTCCCCGGGGAGGGGGCACGCCCCCGGCCCGAGCCCTCCGCGCCCTCCCCCCGTGCCGGATCCGCCACTGCCGTCCTCCCCGGAAAGGGCGCCATCCTACGGCAGGGAACCCCGGGGGAAGGGGGGTTCCCGCCCGGGAGGGGGGCCCGGATAGGTGTTGACTGGACCGGGGGGGATCGCCTAGCGTCAGGGCGTTCTGCAGCCCGGGAAGGCCTGTCGATTGGGAGTGGAAGCGGGTCCGGCACCACCGGATTCGATGGAGGAAGCCATGATTCGTACGCCCCTCAAGGTCCTGCTCGTCGGGGCCGTCGCCGCCGGTGCCGCCTTCGCCGTGCGAGGCACCCCCTCGCCCACCCTGGCCTCGGCCCCGGAGGGCGCCCCCGCGGCGGCCCCTGCCGGGAGCCCGGTCGGGAACGTGGCCATCCCGCTCGTCTTCGAGGAGAACCGGGGACAGGCGGGCGACGCCGTCCAGTTCCTCGCCAGGGGGAAGGCCTACACCGCCCTCCTCGAGGGGGACCGGGTCTCCTTCACCCTGCCGGTGGACGCGGCCGGCGCCGAGCTGGAGAAGGTCCCCGGGAGGGAGCGCCGGTACGCGACCGTCGGCATGCGCTTCGTCGGCGCCCGCTCCGATCTCCGCCTCGAGGCGGGGACGGCCCTCGAGGGCCGGGTGAACTACCTCCTCGGCAACGACCCCGCGGACCACGTCGTCGGGGTGCCGACCTTCTCCGACCTCCGCGCGGAGGAGGCATGGCCGGGCATCGACCTCTCCTGGAACGCCGCCGGCTCCGCCATGGAGTACGCCTTCGAGGTCGCCCCGGGCGCCGACGCGGGCGCCCTGGCGGTGGCCTTCGACGGGGCCCTCGGCCTCGCGGTCGAGGAGGACGGCGACCTCCGGATCGAGACGCCGGGCGGATGGCTCACCCACGGCGCCCCGGTCGCCTGGCAGGTGGTGGACGGCGCCCGCGTCCCCGTGGAGGCCTCCTTCGCGGTGACCGGCGCCTCCGGGGCCTCCATCCTCCTCGGCGCCCACGACGGTGCGCGCGCGGTCTTCGTGGACCCGACGATCACCTACTCGACCTACCTCGGGGCGAACACCATCGACTACCTCTACGGGGTCGCCCTCGACGGAAGCGGGAACGCCTACGTCGCCGGCTCCTCCGTCAAGAGCGCCACGGTGAACTACCCCACCACCGTCGGGGCCTACAACACCATCAACAACGGGAACGTGGACATCGTCCTGACCAAGCTCTCCCCCACGGGCTCCCTGGTCTACTCGACCTTCATCGGGACCGTCGGCAAGCCCGAGGAGGCCTTCGGCGTCGCGGTGGATGCCTCGGGACAGGCCTGCGTGGCCGGGTACACGACCTCCGCCGTCTATCCCACCCTGAACCCGTTCCAGACCGGCCTCGGCGCGGCCAACACCTACGCCGCGGTGGTGACGCTCCTCAACTCCACCGGTTCCGCCCTCGTGTACTCGACGACCCTCCGCGGCAACAGCTTCGACTACGCCAACGGGGTCGCCATCGACGGTTCCGGCAACCTCCACGTGGTAGGGAACACGGACAACGCCAGCTTCCCCGTGACCAACGGCTCCACCTTCAGCGGCGGCGGCGACGACGGCTTCTACGCCGTTCTCGATCAGGCCGGGAACGAGGTCTTCGGCACCTACATCGGCGGGACGAGCACCGACCAGTGCACCGGGATCGTCATCGACGCCTCGGGCAACGCGAACATCGTGGGCACCCTGCAGTCCAACTACGCGATGACCAACCCCTACCAGGGGGCCCGGTCCGGGGACAAGGACGTCTTCGTCGCGCGCTACAACTCCACGCAGGCGCTCGTCTTCAGCACCTACATCGGCGGCAGCGAGCGCGACGAGGGGCTCGCCATCGGCGTGGACGGCAACGGGGACGCCTGGGTGACCGGCTACACCTACTCCGACGGGCTTCCCGCGGGCCAGACCGCCTACCCCCTCGTGACCCCCTTCCAGACCGCGACGAACAGCGGCAAGAAGGTCATCGTGAGCCGCCTCCACCACGCGGCGGGGACGACCACCCTCACCTACTCCTCCATCTACGGCGGGAACGGGGACGAGATGGGGCGGGGCGTCGGCGTGGACCAGGACGGGGTCGTGACGGTCGCCGGGACCACGCTCTCCAGCTCCCTCCTCCTCAACACCTCGCTCCAGGACACCCTCGGCGGCGTCTTCGGGGTGACGGGGGACGCCTTCCTTCTGCGGTTCAACCCCGGCACCAACGAGAACTGGGTCCTCAACTCGACCTACTTCGGCGGCTCCACCACGGCTCCCAACGTCGACGATGCCGCCCTCGCCGCCTGCGTGACCCCCACGGGCGACGCCCTCTTCGTCGGCTACGCCCGGTCGGCCAACTTCCCCACGGCCAACGCCGCCTACTCGACCAACCCGGGCGTCCTCAGCGGCTTCGCCACCCGCCTCTCCTTCGAGGAGGTGGAGCTCGACCCCTACTGGGGCCACCTGACGGACGCCATCGCCGCCGGCAAGGACATCATCAAGATCCGGTCGGACTTCCGGTACTCCATCCGGTCGCCGGGGGCCTTCAGCACCGCCGACCCGCTGCTCGTCACCATCACGGCGCCGGGCGCGGGGGCGATCTCCCTCGACACCGGCGGGCCACCCACCGGGGCGTGGAAGGACAAGGTCGTCAGCGGGGTCACCCACAAGATCTGGGGCGGAACCGACGCCTCGGGCCGGACCTGGAGGGTCGACCTCGACCCGGTGAACGAGACCATCGAGTTCACGGTCAGCAACTTCAACTTCTCCACCGGCATCGCGGTCTCCCCCTTCAAGGTGGGCGTCTCCATCAACTGGTCGGGGAACAAGGCCCTCCACACGAGCGCCTTCCGCAACTCCGGCCCCACCGAGTTCAACACCCTCAAGAACAACGCCGTCCTCCGCAGG
>JAKLKS010000268.1 GCA_023150535.1 Planctomycetota bacterium | reverse complement strand
CGGCGTTCTGCCGCCGCCGCTCCCCCGGCCCCGAGGCGTCGTCGAGGGCCTCCCGCAGCGCCGCCGCGATCTCCGCGTCCCCCGCCGCCCGCTCCTCCGCGGGCTCGCTCGCGAGCGCCAGGTCCCGGGCGTTCCGCATCGCCGTGTCCTCGTCCGAGGGGCCGCTGCCGCCCTCGAAGGCCCGCTCGAACCAGCGCCGCGCCTCCCCCGGCCGGCCCAGGGCGACCAGCGCCTGCCCGAGGAGCGCCTGCGCGTCCCGGCTCCCCGGGTAGAGGGAGAGCGCCTTCTCCGCCGCCTCCCGCCCCGCCGCGGCCTTCCCCTCCCGCAGGCGCGCCCTCGCGAGCCCGGTCCAGGCCTCGTCCCGGTTCCAGGGGGCGTCCGCCTCGATGGCCCCGAGGTAGGACTCCGCCGCCTCCCCGGCCTTCCCGCCCGAGAGCAGCGCCCTCCCCTCGTTGAGGAGGCGCACCGCCTCCACGTTCCTCCAGCGGTCCGCCACGATGCGGTCCCGCGGGTTCGCCCGGATCGCGTCGGCGTAGCGCCGCGCCGCCGTGCGGAGCGCCTCCCCCGCCGCCCGCTCGTGCTCCGCCCGCGCCCCCTCCGTCGCCGCCAGCCGCGTGTGGGAGGCGTGGAACCCGAAGAGGTCCTCGCTCGCCCGCCCGTCGAGGTAGGCCTCCGTCGCCGCCGCCGCCGCCGACAGCCGCGCCCGGAAGGCCGCCGCCTCGCGCGGCTCGATCCCGGAGAGGTCCACGAGGTCCTCCACCCGCTCCCGCTCGCGGAGGTCGAGGGCCTCCACGAGGTTGTCGTGGAGGAAGGTCGTGATGGCCCCCGTGGGGACGGGGCGGAACTCGATGGAGGGGTGCTCGTCGGTCATGGCGCGCGCCGCGGGCGGCCGGTCCACCCACTCCCGCAGCGCCCTCCCCCCGCAGAGCCGGAAGGACCACCACTGCGCGAGGTCGTCGAGGCGGCCCGCCTCCAGGTCCTCCCGCGGCCCCGCCGCCGCCAGCCGGTCCGCCGATCGCCCCACCGGCAGCCCCTGCGGACCCGCCGTCCCCACGAGCGCCGCCGTCTCCTCCACGAACCAGAGGGAGGTCTCGGGGAAGACGTCGATGAAGGAGGCGACCAGCATCCGGAAGTCGTCCCGCGACATGGAGTGCACGGGGAACCACTGGCAGAGGGCGCCGCCCGGCGACAGCCGCTCCCGGCAGAGCGCGTAGAACTCCCTCGTGTAGAGGTGCACTGCGCCCGGGGTGTAGGGCAGCAGGGGCTCCAGCGTGATCACGTCCCAGGTGTCCCCGCTCGCCAGCACGAACCGGCGGGCGTCGTCCACGTGGAGGCGCACCTCCGGCCGCCCCTCCTTCCCCGCCCTCGCCACGACCCCGCGGTTCACCGATTCGAACCGGTCCGCCACCTCCAGGACCTCGGGGGAGATCTCGACGACGTCCAGCCGCTCCACCGACGGGTGGGTCGACAGCGACCCCGCCGTGGTGCCCGTCCCGAAGGCCATGACGAGCACCCGCCGCGGGTCCTCGGCCAGGACCACGGGGATGTGGCCGAGCATGCGCATGTAGCGGTAGCGCCCCTCGGTGGAGGCCGCGAGGAACTCGTCGGTGTAGAGCGAGGTGTACCCGTTGCGGACGTTGCGCACCACGCTGGCGAGCCCGGCCCGCCCCTCCCGCGCCTCGAGGAGCTCGTTCTCCCGCCCCCGGGGGCCGAGGAAGACGCCGGAGCGGAGGATCATGGGCTCCCCCGGCCGCCCGAGGGCGGCGAGCAGGACCACCGCGACGCCGGCGGCGGCGAGGAGCGGGATCCGCCGCCCCGCCCGGGGCGAGGGCTCCAGCCGCCGCGCCGCCAGCAGCGTCGCCGCCCCGGCCAGCAGCGAGAGGAGGGCCGCCGCCGCCGCCGACCACCCGGTGCCGAGGAGCGGCACCCCGGCGAACCCCGCCGCGAGCGACCCGAGGACCGCGCCGAGCGTGTTGGCCGCGTAGATCCTCCCCACCCGCGCGCCGAGGTCCCCGAGCCCCCCCGCCGCCGCGCGCACCGCCGCCGGGAACACCCCTCCCATGAGGAAGGCCGGCGGCCCGAGCACGACGAAGGCCGCCGAGAGCAGCAGGGCGAAGTGGTCCGCCCGCGGAGAATCGAAGGGGTCGGTGGCCCCGCGCAGCCACTGCACCACGCCGTACTGCTCCCGGAGGAGGGCGAGGGCCCCGGCCGCGGCCACGGCCACTCCCACCTGGAGCCAGCCCAGGAGGGCCAGCGGCCGCTCCGTCCGCCCCGCGACCCGGGAGAAGAAGGCGCCGCCGAGGGCGCTCCCGAGGAGGAAGGCGCCGAGCATGGCGGCGAAGGTCGCGGTGAAGCCCTGGAGGAGGAAGACGAGCTGGCGGGTCCAGAGCACCTCCGCCGCGAGCCCGACGAACCCCCCGGCGAAGGCCGCCGCCGTCGCGGCGCGGAGGACCCCGGGCGCGGGCTCCGGCGCGGGCTCCTCCCCGGCGCCGGCCCCCGCCGCGCCCTCCCCCGCGTCCCGGTCGCCGAGGAGCCAGGCGCCCGCCGCCACGAGGAGCGACAGGGCCACCGCCGCCCTCCCCGCGCCGTCGACGCCGAGGGCCTCCACGAGCACGAAGCCCGCGCCCAGCGCCCCCGCCACCGCCCCCAGCGTGTTGGCGGCGTAGAGGGCGCCGACGCGGCGGCCGGCCGCCGCCGGGTCCTCCGTCACCGCCCGGGCGAGGGCCGGGAGCGTGGCCCCGAGCAGCGTCGTCGGGAGGAGGAGGGCGAGGAAGGCCGCACCGAAGAGCAGCGGCTCCCGCCCCGCCGCCGTCAGGAGGCGCAGCGAGGAGAGCCCGTCGAGGAGGTGGGGCAGGAGGAGGGCGAAGGCGGCGGCGCCGCACTCCAGCAGGGCGTAGAGCCGCAGCGGGCGCCGCGAGCGGTCGGCGACCGGCCCGCCCAGGCGGGCCCCGATGGCGAGCCCCAGCATGTAGGCCGACAGGAGCAGCGCCGTGGCGCCCGAGGTGGATCCGACGAGGAGGACGAGGCGCCGGGTCCAGGAGACCTCGTAGACGAGGGCGGCGGCGCCCGAGAGGAGGAAGAGGAGGAGGAGGGCCGCCCGCCGCCCGGGCCCGCCGCTCCCGGGGCCGGGCGTCACGGACCGTCGCGGGGGGCGATCCGCGCGCGCAGCGCCTCGATCCTCTCCGCCACCTCGGCGGAGACCTTCATGCTCCGCTTCCCGTCCCCCTGGAGGCAGGAGTCCCGGAGGATCCGGGCCTGGTCCTCGAGCCCCTTGAGGGACTCGGCCATCTCCGCGCGCAGGGCGCGGACCTTCGCCATGGAGGACTCCATCTCCACCCGCAGCCTCCCCGATTCCGAGGCCCGCGCGCGCAGCTCCCGCGCCTCGTGGAGCAGCCCCCGGACGCGCAGCCCGAGGCGGATGCGGGCGTGGAGGTCGTCGGCCCGCAGCGGCTTCCCCAGGTAGTCGTCGGCCCCCGAGGCGAGGGCCTCGGTGCGCTGGTCGGGCGTGTCGAACCCGGTGTAGAGGATGAAGTAGGTGTCGGTCAGCAGGGGGTCGCGGCGGACCTCCCTGCAGAAGTCCGTCCCCGACAGCCCGGGCATCCGGATGTCGGACAGGACGACCTCGGGCTTCCGGTCATGGAGCAGCACCCGCGCCTGGGTCACGTTGCCGGCGAGGAGGAGCTCGTGGGCGTCGAAGCGCAGGATCGCCTCGACGACCTCCCGCGTGGCGGGATCGTCCTCCACCAGCAGAATCCTGGCCATTGCCCACCCCGAACCGGGCCGCGCGCGCCGCGGCCCCTGCCTACGTCGCCTGCCCCCCCTCCGGGATCTCGATGCCGGAGAGGAGTTCCTTCAGTTCCTCGTGGGAAGCCCGCAGCGCCGAGAGGGCCGAGGGGGGATCGCCCGCGCCGAGCCGGGTCGAGGCCCCCTCGATCCCGCGGAGCCCGGCGTCGAGCGCCGCGACCAGGGCCTCCTGGGTGGCGCGGAGCCGCCGGTTCTCCTCGCGCAGGCGCGCCGCCTCCTGCCGCAGGACGAAGCCCCGGCCGCCCGCCTCCACCCGGGCGAGGAGGTCGTCCGCCGCCACGGGCTTGCGCACGTAGTCGTCGGCCCCCGCCTCGCGCCCGGCGTCCCGGAGGTCCCCCCGCTCCAGCGCGGTCAGGAGCACGATCCAGGCCCCCTTCGTGGCGGGGTCGGCGCGGAGCCGGCGGCAGAGCTCGATGCCGTCCATCTTCGGCATGTCGATGTCGGTGAGCACGACCTCCGGCGCCTTGTCCCTCGCCACCAGCATGGCGAGCGCGCCGTTGCCGGCCATGTGGACCTGGTGGTTGCCGGACCGGAGGAGGATGTCGAGCTCCTTCCTCTGCCCCTCGTCGTCCTCCACCAGGAGTACCCGTGCCATGGGCGGCGATTGTACACGGGTCGCCGGGGCGGCGGCAGCGGAGGGAGGGGGACGGAACCCGGCCGCCGGGCGGCACGCCCCCCCGCAACCCGGTGGGCGGGAGCGGGTTACACTGTGACCCCCGGCCCGAAACCCCCTTCCCCGCCGGGTGTTCCAAGGACGAGGTGCGATGGCGGATCCCGACGCCGCGCTCATGCTCTCGCTGCAGCGCGGGGACGAGTCCGCCTTCGATGCCCTCGTGGGCCGGCACCGGGAGAGGGTCTTCCGGCTGGCCTGCCGGTACCTCGGCGACGAGACCGCCGCCGAGGACCTCGCCCAGGAGTCCTTCCTCCGTGTCTACCGAGCGCGCCACACCTGGAGGCCGGAGGCGAAGTTCTCGACCTGGCTCTACCGCGTGACCGCCAACGCCTGCCTGAACGAGCTGCGGGCCCGCCGGACGAGGCGGGCCGTGGAGGCCACCGCGCCCCGGGGTCCCGACGGGGGGCCCCCGGCGGAGCCCGCGGACCCGAGGGCGGAGTCCCCCGCCGAATCCCTCGTCCGCGCGGAGACCGCCGCCCTCGTCCGGGAGGCCGTCTCCCGCCTCGACGGGGACCAGCGGCTCGCGGTGCTCCTCAGCAAGTACGAGGGCCTCTCCTACAGGGAGCTGGCCGACGCCATGGGACGGTCGGTGCCGGCCGTGAAGAGCCTCCTCGTCCGGGCCCGGGAGAAGCTGCGGGAGGACCTCGCGGGGATCCTCGACCGGGCCCCGTCCGCGGCGCCCGGGGAGGAGGAGGCGCCCCTCTCCCCCGACGAGCGGCGGAGGCGGGAGCGGCAGGCGGCCCGCGCGGGGGCGCCGCCCCCGGCGGCGCGACAGGAGGAACGGCGATGAAGTGTCCCGAGGTGCGGGAGAACCTGGCGGCCTACCTCGACGGCGAGGTGGACGGCGCGCCGCGGCAGGCCATGGACGCCCACTTCGCGGGCTGCCCCGCCTGCGCCGCGGAGCGCTCCGCCCAGGCGGCCGCCTGGCGGCTCCTCGATCTCGTCGAGGC
>JAKLKS010000267.1 GCA_023150535.1 Planctomycetota bacterium | reverse complement strand
GCCCCCGCCGTCCGTCCCGCCGCCGCCCCAAGGGAAGGTGAACCCGATGCCCGACAGCGACGCCGTCCGCCGCCCCGCCAACGCCCCCTTCACCCTCTTCGAGGTCTCCTGGGAGGTCTGCAACAAGGTCGGCGGCATCTACACCGTCGTCTCCTCGAAGGCGAAACTCCTGGTGGAAAGGTTCGGGGACGAGTACGTCTGCGTCGGCCCCTGGCTGCTCTCGGCGCAGGACCGGGAGTCCCAGTTCGAGGAGGAGCGGGGCTTCGAGGAGTTCGCGGAGTCCTGCCGCCGCCTGGGCGTCCCCGTGCGCGTGGGCCGCTGGCGCATCCCGGGCCGCCCGCGGACGGTCCTCGTCGAGTTCACCGGGCTCCTCTCGGGCAAGGACGCCTGGTTCGCCCGCCTCTGGGAGAAGCACAGGGTCGATTCCCTCACCGGGGGCTGGGACTACGCCGAGCCCGTGATGTTCGGCCGGGCGGCGGGCATGGTCATCGAGCAGTGGTGGAAGGACTTCGTCGCCCCGGCCCACCGGGAGGCGGCGGCCCAGTTCCACGAGTGGATGACCGGCTCGGGGCTCCTCTACCTGAAGGAGCTCGTCCCCCCCGTCGGGACGGTCTTCACCACCCACGCCACGGTCCTCGGCCGGGCGCTGGCCTCCCGGGGCCGCGACCCCGGCGTCGCCCTCCCGGGGAAGCCCGAGGACGAGGCCCGCGCCCTCAACGTCGTCGCCAAGCACTCCATGGAGGCCGCCGTCGCCCGGGCCGCGGACGTCTTCACGACGGTGAGCGAGGTGACCGCGCAGGAGGCGGGGACCTTCCTCGGGCGCCGCCCCTCGCCCATCACGCCCAACGGCATCGACCTCGAGGTCGCCGACGCGCTGGCCGCCGAGGTCTCCCCCGCGGACGCGCGGGCGGCCCTGCTGCGCCTCGCCGCCCGGTTCCTCGGGGAGGAGGTCCCCGGGGCGGCCCTGGTGGGCACCTCGGGCCGCTACGAGTTCCACAACAAGGGCATCGACGTCCTGCTGGACGCCTTCGCCGGCGTCAACCGCAGGCCGGGCAGGCCCGTGGTCCTCTTCCTCTTCATCCCCGCGGGCGCCTCGGCGATCCGGATCCCCCCCTCCGCGGACGGGGGCGGACCGGGCCGCCGCCCCTCCTCCGTCGTCTCCACCCACCACCTCTTCGAGGAGGAGAACGACGCCATCCAGAGCGCCTGCGCGAAGCACGGCCTCGACAACGCCCCGGGCTCGCGGGTCCGCGTGATCCACGTCCCCGTCTACCTGCGCCGCGGCGACGGCGTGCTCGACCTCCCCTACGAGGGGGTCCTCCGCGGCCTCGACCTCACCTGCTTCCCGTCCTTCTACGAGCCCTGGGGGCTCACCCCGGTGGAGAGCCTCGTGGCGGGCGTTCCCACGGTGACCACCGACTACACCGGGTTCGGGCGCTGGATGCGGGAGCACGGGGTGGGGGAGGACCGCGGCCTCACGGTGCTCGACCGGGAGGGGATCCCCTACGCCGAGGTGACCGCCTCCCTCCTCGCCCGCGTGGAGGCACTGCTCGCCGCCCCCGGCGACCGGGAGGCGACGGCGGCGACCTGCCGGGCCGCCGCGGCGGAGGTCGCCTGGACCGACCTCGTCGGGCGCTACGCGGAGGCCTTCGAGGTCGCCCGCGACGAGGCCTCCCGGCGCGCCCCGCTCCCCGGGCACGCCCCCGTCCGCTCGGAGGCGGCCCGCGGCGGCGCGGCGCCGCGCCCCTCCCCGGCCCGGCCCCGGCTCCGCACCTTCGAGGTGACGGGGTCGCTCCCCCCGGAGCTGGACGGGCTCAAGGAGATCTCCCGCAACTACTTCTGGACCTGGGACGCGGGCATGCGGGCGCTCTTCGAGGAGATCGACCCGGAGCGCTGGCAGCGCTGCGGGCGCAACCCGGCCCGCCTCCTCCGGGAGGTCCGCATCTCCGAGGTGCGGAAGCGGGCGGTGGGCACCGGCCTCGCCGAGCGGGTGAAGGCGGCCGTCGGCAGGCTCCGCGCCGCCGCGGGCGGACCCCCCGACCCGGTCGCCGTGGCGGCCGGGATCACGGCGAAGCGGCCCGTGGCCTACTTCAGCGCGGAGTTCGGGATCGAGTCCACGCTCCAGACCTACACCGGCGGCCTCGGCATCCTGGCGGGCGACCACCTCAAGGCCGCCAGCGACCTCGGCCTGCCGCTGGTGGGGGTCGGGCTCTTCTACCACCGCGGCTACCTCCGCCAGCGCATCGGGCAGGACGGCTCCCAGCTCTGGTCCCCCGCGGACAACGCGCCGGACGGCCACGCGCTGGACCTCGTGCGCGACGAATCCGGGGCGCCGCTCGAGATCCCCGTGGTCCTCCCCGGCGGCCGCCTCGTGCTCCACGCCTGGCGGGCCATGGTGGGCCGGGTCCCGCTCTTCCTCCTCGACGCCGACCTCCCCGCGAACCGGCCCGAGGACCGGACCATCACCCACCACCTCTACGGCGGCGACGAGGAGATGCGCCTGCGCCAGGAGGTCGTCCTCGGGCGCGGGGGGCCCCACCTCCTCCACCTCCTCGGCATCCACCCCTCGGTCATCCACCTCAACGAGGGCCACGCGGCCTTCGCGCCCCTCACCCGGGTGGCGGGCCTCGTGCGCCACCAGGGGCTCACCTTCGAGGAGGCGCGGGAGGCGGTCCGCTCCGGGACGGTGTTCACGACCCACACGCCGGTCCCCGCCGGCCACGACTGCTTCCCCGAGAGCCTCATGAGGAGGTACTTCTCGGACGTCGAGTCCTGGGTCGGCCTGCCCTGGGAGCGGTTCTTCGCGCTCGGCACCTCCGACGAGGACCCGGGCGGCTTCATGATGACGCGCCTGGCCGCCCGCCTCGCCTCCTTCGTGAACGGGGTGAGCGCGATCCACGCGGGGGTCTCGCGGAGGATCCTCTCCCCGGTCTGGCCCGGGTTCCTCCGCGGCGAGGTCCCCGTGGTCCCCGTGACCAACGGCATCCACCTCCCGACGTGGACGGCCCCCGAGGTGGCGGCCCTGGTCCGCCCCGGGGGGGGAGCCCCGCTCGGGTCGGACTTCGCGGAGCGGGCCCCCTCGGTCGCCCCCGCCGCCCTCTGGAGGGCGCGCACCGCCTGCCGCCACCGCCTCCTCGACGCCCTGCGGGCCCGCGTCCGCGCATCCTCCGCGGAGCTGAAGGAGCCGCCCGAGGACTTGCGCCGGAGCCTGGACGGGCTGGACGAGAACGCGCTGCTCATCGGGTTCGCCCGCCGCTTCGCGCCCTACAAGCGGGCCGACCTCCTCTTCCGCGATCCCGACGCCCTGCTGCGCGTCCTCGACCGGGAGGACCGGCCCATCCGCATCCTCTACGCGGGCAAGGCCCACCCCCGGGACGGGCAGGGGCAGGAGATCCTGCGCCGCGTCGCCGCGCGGGCCCGGTCGGCGGAGTTCCGGGGGAAGGTGTACTTCCTCGAGGACTACGACATGGAGCTCGGCCGCCTCCTCGTGCAGGGGGTGGACGTCTGGCTCAACAACCCCGACCGGCCCCTGGAGGCCTGCGGGACCTCGGGCATGAAGGCGGCGGCGAACGGCGTGCTCAACCTCTCGGTGCTCGACGGGTGGTGGCCCGAGGCCTTCGACGGGCTCAACGGGTGGGCCATCACCGGCGGCGAGACGGGGGAGACGGCGGAATCCCGCAACGCCCTCGACGCCGAGGACGTCCTCCGCAAGCTCGAGAGGGAGATCGGCCCCCTGTTCTTCGACCGCGACGACGACGGCGTGCCGCTCCGCTGGCTGGAGCGGGTGCGGCACTGCCTCGCCACGGTGCCGCCGCGCTTCGGCACGGGCCGCATGGTGGAGGAGTACCGCGACCGGGCCTACCTGCCGCTGGCCCGCGCGCACGACGCGCTCCGGGCCGACGACTACGCCGGCGCCCGGGAGATCGTGGGGCGGAAGCGGCGCCTGCGCCGCGGCTTCGGGGACGTGCGCATCCTCTCGGCGACCCTCCCCGACGCGGGCCGCATGGAGGTCCGCGACGAGCTGAAGGTGGAGGTCGAGGTGGACCGCGGGGGGCTCGAGCCCGGCGACCTCCTCGTGGAGCTGGTCCTCGCCCGGCGCGAGCCGGACGGTGAGCCCGCGGCCACGACGGTCGTCGAGATGCAGCCCGCGGGGCCGCAGGAGGGGCGGCGCACGCTCTGGCAGGCCTCCTGCTGCATGGGGGAGCCGGGCAGCTTCTCCTGCGGGGTCAGGGTCCGCGTCCGGGACCCCGAGGGGGGGCCCCCCGACCCCGCGCAGGCGGACCTGCTGCTCTGGGCCTAGGACCCGGCGATCAGTCCTCCGTCGTCCGCGGCAGGTCGGAGGCCTCGAAGAGGCCCGAGGTCGCGGTGAAGGTGCCGCCGGTGAGCCCGTCCCAGATGGTGAGGCTGAAGCCGCCGGTGACGCTCACGGAGCCGAGCTTCACCTCGACGGTCGAGAGGGTGATGGACCCGGAGACGGCCAGCCCGTTGACGAGGCCCGCCTCCGTCTCCTCGATCCAGGAGGCGCCGGCGGAGAAGCCGCCGACGTTCCCGACGGGGTAGGTCCCGGGCACGAGGCCCCCGGCCGACGCCTGCAGGCTCAGCTCGAGGATGCTCTCGTCGCCGGGCAGCGGGGCGGGATCCGCGGGGACGGAGAGGATCCGCCGCCCGCGCACGAGGAGGCGCCGCAGGCCCCCCTCCTCCGACACCGCGGCGAGCCCCGAGACGGCGGTCCCGAAGTCGGAGTTGGCGGCCCAGGGCTGCCCCTTCACCGTGGCCGTCATCGTGGATTCGTCCGGCGTCCCCCCCGGCTCCCCCTTCGCCGCCGCGGCCGCCCCCTGGAGCACGAAGCGCTGGGCCCTCCCCATCTCCTTCGCGCGCAGCGTCGCCGTGCCGGCGTCCCCGGCCGCCTCCAGCCGGTCGTCGGCGGCGGCGAGCCGCGCGAGGGCCTTCGTCCTCGGCGCCCCCTCCGCCAGCAGCGACGCGGTCACCTCGAGCTGGTCCCGGCCGAGGACGAGGAGGGACTCGAGCTCGTCGAGGGCGCCCGCGAGGAGGGCCCCGAAGGTCGCGTCCCCGGGGTAGCCCTTCTCCAGCGCCTTCGCGACCCTCCCCGCCATCCGGAGGTCCCCCGCGAGGTCGGGGGAATCGGCGCCGAGGGCGCGGAAGGAGCGGTCGATGGCCTGCTTCCACTTCCGCTGCTCCTTCGTCAGGCCCGAGGAGGGGAGGGACTCGGCGCGGTCGTCGAGCTCGAGGAGGAGGTCGTCGAAGGCGTCCGTGGAGGGGCCGGCCGCGGCCCGCGGGAGGAGGGGCGCCGGGAGGAGGGCGGCGGCGAGGAGGACGGCGGGGAGGAACGCGGCGAGGCGTCGCATGGGGGCTCCGGGGGGTGGTGCGGGAGGGCCGCCTCCGCGGGGCGCGCCTCCGGAGCCATGGTATCCCGGC
>JAKLKS010000266.1 GCA_023150535.1 Planctomycetota bacterium | reverse complement strand
GCCGTCGCCGCCGCGGCCCTCCACGCCGGGGGCGCGGAGAGGATCACCCCCGCCGATCTCGAGGCGGTCGCCCCCCGGGGCCCGGCGGAATCCACGGACCGCTTCGCCGAGGCGCTCCTGTCCAAGGACGCGGAGGAGGCGCTCCGCGTGCTGGCCGGCCTCTACCGGGAGGGGGCGACCCCCTGGGGCGCGAAGACCCCGACGCGGGGGGATTCCCCGGTCACCTTCCTCCTCCTCGGGCAGGTCCGCCGGTTCGCCCGGGACGCCCGCGCGGCGCTCCGGGGGGGCGGGGGACCGCTGCCGCCCGCGCTCCGCTTCGGCTGCCGGGACGCGCGCCGCATCCTCCAGCGGTCCACCCCGGAGGGCCTCGCGGCGCTCCTCTCCGGGACGACCGCCCTGGAGGCGGCGCTCAAGGCCGGGGTCTCCGGGGGGGAGCGGGCCCGCCTGGAGGCCCTCGTCGTCCGCTACGCGGAGGGCCCGTGAGCGCGCCCATCCGCCCGCTCCCGCCCTCGGTGGTGGACGTCATCGCCGCGGGCGAGGTGGTGGAGCGGCCGGCCTCCGTGGTCAAGGAGCTGGTCGAGAACGCGCTCGACGCGGGGGCGCGGCGGGTCGCCGTCTCCATCGAGGACGGCGGCCGGACGCTCATCCGCGTGGAGGACGACGGGGAGGGGATCCCGCCCGCGGACCTCCCGCTCGCCTTCGAGGCCCACGCGACCTCCAAGATCCGCGGGGTCGAGGACCTCGATGCCGTGGCGACCTACGGCTTCCGCGGCGAGGCGCTCGCCTCCATCGGAGCGGTCTCGGAGGCCTCCGTCACGAGCCGCGTCCGGGGGGCGGCGGACGGCTTCCGGGTGGAGGACCGCCGCGGGGAGGTCTCCGCCCCCGCCCCGGCCGCCCACCCCGAGGGGACCACGGTGGAGGTGCGGGCGCTCTTCGCCGCGCTCCCGGCGCGGCGGAAGTTCCTCCGGGCGCCGGGCACCGAGGCGGCCCGCGCCACGGAGGCGGTGGTGCGCTTCCTCCTCGGGCGCCCCGACGTCGCCTTCACGCTCTCCGTGGACGGCCGCACGGTGCTCCGGGCCCCGGCGGGGGAGCCCCCCCGGGAGCGGGCGGCGCGGGCGCTCGGCGCGGACCGGGCCGAGGCTCTGCTGCCGGTTTCCCGCCGCGAGGGGGGGATCGCGGTGGAGGGGTTCATCGCGCCCCCCTCGGCGGCGGAGAAGGGGCGGCCGCCGCAGTTCCTCTTCGTGAACGGGCGCTCCGTGAACGACCGCACCATCCTCCACGCGGTCCGCCACGCGCTCGAGGGGCTGGTGACGGTGCACCGCCAGCCGGCGCTGGTGCTCGCGGTGACGCTCCCTCCCGGCGAGGTGGACGTGAACGTGCACCCCGCCAAGTCGGAGGTGCGCTTCCGCCGCCCCTCGGCGGTGCACGCGGCGGTGGAGGCGGCGGTGCGGGAGGCGGTGCTCGCGGGGGAGGGGGCCCCGGGGATCCCGGTGGAGGCGCTCCGGGGGAGGGACGGGATCCGGGACGCGCTCGACGCCTACCTCGGCGGGGCCGGGGCGGCGGCGATGCGGGCGTCGACGCTGGAGTTCCCGCCGCCGGGGCTCCCCTTCGCGCCGGGGGCGGAGCGGACCGCGTTCTCCCCGGGGACGGCCGCCGCCCCGCCCCCGCCCGCCGGGGCGCGCCCCCCCCTCCGCGTCCTCCAGGTGCGGAACTCCTTCCTCGTGGTGGAGGCGGAGGACGGGATCGCCGTCGTCGACCAGCACGCGCTCCACGAGCGGGTCCTGCTGGAGCGCCTGCGCGCGCGGGCGCGGGCGGGGGGCGCGGAGACCCAGCGCCTGCTGGTGCCCGAGGTGCTGGAGGTGGGGCCGGCGGACGCGGCGCGGGTGGAGGAGGCGGCGCCGCTGCTGGCGAAGGCGGGGCTCCTGCTGGAGCGCTTCGGGCCGGGGGCGGTGGCGGTGCAGGGGGTGCCGCGGGCGCTGGCGGCGCGGCCGGTACGGGCGGTGGCGGCGGCGGCGCTCCGCCGCCTGCGGGAGGAGCGGGACGCGTCCCGGGGAGAGGCGCTGCTCGAGGGGGTCCTCGAGAGCATGGCCTGCCACGGGGCGGTGCGGGCGGGGGACCCGCTGACGGAGGAGGAGGCGCGGGCGCTGCTCGAGGAGGGGCGGTCGCTCGACACCGGCGGCCACTGCGCCCACGGGCGGCCGACGGAGCTCAGGATCTCCTTCGACGACCTCGAGAAGCGGTTCCGGAGGAAGGGGCTGTAGCGCGTCGCGGTGCCGCACCTCCCCGGCCGCAGGCCTCGCGGGGCAGGGTCTCGAACCCCATCCGCCGGAAGTTCCCGTCCGTCGTGAGGACCTCCCGGATCCGCAGCTCCCGCATCACCACGAGGCTCGTGCAGTCGGTGAAGGACCACCTCCTGTCGCCGTGCCCGAAGAAGGCGGTCCGCGCCCTCCCGGCCCCGTCCACCGCCTCCCACCGCAGTCGGGGGCTGGCCTCCACCTGCCGCCACCACGCGGGGTCCCCCCGTCAAGCCCCCTCCGCCATGAAGTCCGCGATGGCCGCCGCCGCCTCCCGGGGCCGGACCTGGAGGAGGAGGTGGGGGGCGTCGAGGACCTCCGTCCGCATCCCGGGGATCCCGGCGGCGAGGTCGTCCCGGCAGCGGGCGTCCACGAGGAGGTCGCGGGAGGCCTGCAGGTAGAGGACGGGGACGCCGATGCCGGGCAGGAGCCCGGTCACGTCCCGGTCGAGGACCTGGCGGAGGCGGTGGGCCATGACCGCGGGGTCGAGGCGGGGGGCGAGATCGAGGACGAGGTCCATGACCTCGGGCGGGCAGTCGCTCCCGGCGAGGAAGCCGCGGACGAACATCGCGGTGAGGGGGACGCGGAAGAGGGCGGGGGCGGCGAGCGCCCGGAGGCTCCGGAGGGCCGGGGAGACCGGGCAGGAGGCGAAGGTCGCCGAGAGGAGGAGCCCGCGGAGGCCCGGCGGCCGGGTCGCCGCGAAGTCGACGGCCACGGGCCCGGAGAAGGACTCCCCGAGGAGGAACCAGGGCCCCTCCCGCGGCGCCGCCGCGCGGACGTGGTCGCGGAGGCCGGCCTCGTCGAGGAGAACGCGGGGCGGGTAGGCGACGACCCGCGGCTCGATCCAGGGGGGAAGGCGGGGGAGGAGCGGCCGGAACAACTCCCCCGTGCCGTCCATGCCGTCCCGGAACACGGCCACCAGGGGCGGAGACCAGTCGATCTCCCGCTGGAGGAGAGGGGTGATCCCGCGGATGACGACGTCGGGAGGGTCGTCCCCCGGCCTCAGCCGGAGGATCCCGTGCACCGGGTGTCCCTCCGCGATGGCGAGGCGGCCGAAGTCGGCGTCATGGGTGAGGAGGAGCCTCCGGGAGCGAAGCCCCTCGGACAGGAGTTCCGCATCGGATCGGAGGGCCCAGCCTCTCTCGAGGGCGGACGCGACGTCCACCCCCCTCTCCCGCAGGAACGCGACGACCTGCACCGCCACGTTGATGTCGGCGAGAACGGGGGGGAGCACCGACCTACCGCGAGACGTCGAGGACGACTTCGTCCCTCACCGCCTGCTGGGCGAAGGAGACGGCGGCCCGGACGTCGGCGGCGGTGAGGATCGGATAGGACTCCGTGATGCGGGCGGGGGACATGCCCCGGGCGAGAAGGCCGAGGATCTGCTCCACGCTCATCCGCGTGCCTTCGACGACGGGCTTGCCGCCGAGGACCGCCGGGTCGCAGACGATGCGCCTGCCCCGGCGAGGGGCCGCACGCTTCCGGTGGGTTGCCATGCCGGCATCCTAGCACCGTGAGGGGACCGGGACTACCTCGGGAAGGCGAAGAGCGAGTCCGGGACCTTGAGGGGGTGGATCTCGAGCCTCTGCACCCCCGCCTGGATCCGCAGCGCCGGCTTCTCCCCGGGCTTCGCGGGGAGTTCGAACAGCTCGCACCAGTTCGGCACCTTCACCCCCTGCGGGAGGTCCTCCGGCTTCCGGGTCTCCTCGGCGTCGTAGTCGAAGGTGAGGAGGAAGGAGGAGGCCCCCCGGTCCCCGGAGTAGAGCACCGCCGCCACGGGCAGCAGCGCGTCCTCCGCGAGGTAGATCCTCATCGCCGGCTCCCCGGCGCCGGGGTCCGCCTCCCGGTCGAGGACGCGGCAGCGGACCTTCCGCGGCTCCCCGCCGAGCCCCACGGGGAGGGACATGGCCTCCGGCTCCCGGAGCGTGACCACCGGCCCCCCGCCCAGGTTCCCGAGGAAGAAGACCCGCAGCGCCATGCGGAGCATCCGGGTGCGATCCTCGAGGTCGGCGACCTCCTGCCGGTCGCGCCCCTCGGGGTCGAGGAACCGGCGCGCCGGCTCCGTCCCGGCCCGGATCCACCCCGATCGGGAGTCCCGCCCGAGCAGGATCTCCTTCCCGTCCTGGATCCACCGCGACTGGATCAGCGGCAGGGTCCCCCCCGCGGGGGGGAGCGAGAAGGCCTCGGTGCTCCTCGACTGGACCCGGTCCCCCTTCGGGGAGTGGAGGACCACGGGGTCGAAGACGGCGAAGAACCGCGTGACCGCCTTCTCCCCCGTGAACTTCCCCGTCCCCTGCCTCCCGGCCGCCTCGAGGATGAGGGCGAGGGCCTCGGGCGCGGTGGCGGGGGGCTTCGGCGGGTCCTCCTTCGCCGGCGGCGGGACCGGTTCGCCGGGCGCGGGGGGGGCGGGGGCGGGATCCCCGTCCCCGGCGAGGAGGGCGACGGCCCGGTCGAAGGGGAGGGGCGCGGGAGCGGGCGCGGGCGCGGGATCCGGGGCGGGAGCCGGAGCCGGGGCCGGCGGGGGGGCGGGATCCTCCGCCGCCGGCGGGGCGGGCGCCGCCGGCGCCGGGGCGGGGGAGGCGCAGGCGGGCCCGGAGGCGGGGAGGAGGAGCAGCAGGAGCGGGAGCGCCGCGGGCCATCGCATGGACGGCATCCTACCCCGCCCCACCCCTTCGCCGCCGCCCTCCGGCGGGGGTACCATGCGCCGATGCCCCCCCGCGCCGCTCCCCGCGTCCTCTACACCCGCCGCCGCATCGCCCGCCGCGTGCGGGAGCTGGCGGCCGCCATCGATCGGCGCTACCGGGGCCGCCCCCTCACCCTCTGCGGCGTCCTCACCGGGGGCGCCATCTTCGCCGCCGACCTCGCCCGCTCGCTGCGCAACGACCGGCTGGAGATCGACTTCGTCCGCGCCTCCTCCTACGGCGAGGGCACCGTCTCCCGGGGCCGCGTGGAGCTCCAGGTCCTCGACGAGGGGGGCATCGCCGGGAGGGACGTGCTCGTGGCCGAGGACATCCTGGAGACCGGCCGCACCCTGGAGGCGGTCGTCGCCGGGCTCCGCCTCTGCGGGGCCCGCTCCGTGCGCACCGTCGTCCTCCTGGAGAAGCCCGCCCGCGGGGAGCGCCGCTTCCGCGCCGACTGGACCGGGTTCCGCATGGGGGAGGACCTCTTCGTGGC
>JAKLKS010000265.1:5114-5492 GCA_023150535.1 Planctomycetota bacterium | reverse complement strand
CTCCGAGGAGGAGGGCCGCGAGGTGGAGGAGTACCTCCTCGACCCGGGGGCGCTCGCCTCGGGCCGGCCGGCGGCCGACCCGGTGGCGCCGCGGCTCGCCTCCGTCGCCGCGCTGGAGTCGGGATCCCCCTACGAGCAGCGGGTCGCCGGCATGGCGCTCTTCCACGTGCTCGAGCGGATGCGCGGGCGGCCGGCGGCGCTCTCGCTGGCGCACCGGCTCCTCTCCTCGCCGGACTGGCGGGCGGCCTTCGCGGCGGAGACGGGCGGGTCGCTGGAGGCGCTGCTCCCGGCCGCGGCGAGGGAGTACGCGGAGTGGCGGGAGGAGGCCTTCCCGGCGCGGGAGCGCCTGGAGACCGCGGGGCGGGCGGCGGCGGAGCA
>JAKLKS010000265.1:0-5104 GCA_023150535.1 Planctomycetota bacterium | reverse complement strand
GGGACTACGTGCACGTCGAGGACCTGGCGGCGGCCCACGCGGCGGCGGTGGAGGCGCTCCGGGGGGTGCGGCGGGACCACCCCTTCGTGCCCGACCTCCAGGTGCTCGCGCGGCTCGACGAGGGGGCGCTCCTGCTGCGGCTCGGGAAGCGGGAGGAGGCGGCGGTGGTGGGGCGGGAACTCCTGTCGGACTGGGCCTGGAAGGATCCCTGGGTGGAGGAGCAGGCGCGGCGGCTGGTCGGGCGGTGATACGGAACCCGGCACGAAGCAGCAGCGGTCCGGCGGCCGCCCCGCTGCTGTTTCGTGCCGGGTACCGTACTCCTTCCTCCGGCCCCGCCGGGCGGGCGGCGTACAATCCCGGGTTCCCATGGACCCGCGCCCCGTCGTCGTCGCCACCCGGAACCGCCACAAGATCGAGGAGATCCGCCTCCTCCTCGCGGGGCTCCCGGTCCGCCTCCTGACCCTCGACGAGGCCGGCGTCGCCGCCGAACTCGTGGAGGACGGCGACACCTTCGCCGAGAACGCCGCCGCCAAGGCGGGGCAGGCCTCCGCCGCGTGCGGACTCTGGGCGCTCGCCGACGACTCCGGACTCGAGGTCGACGCCCTCGGCGGCCGCCCCGGCGTCCGCAGCGCCCGCTACGCCGGCCCCGGCGCCACCGACGCCCACAACAACGCCAAGATCGTCGAGGAGGCCGTCGCCGCCGGCCTCGTCCGCCCCGTTTGCCGCTTCCGCTGCGCCGCGGCGCTGCGCGTCGCGGGCGGAGACCTCCCCCTCGACGCGCTCCGCGACGCCGGCGCCCTCCCCTTCCCCGGGGACCCCCGCCCCGCGGAGGTCTCCCTCGACGGACGCACCCTCGTCGTGGAGGGGGCCGTGGAGGGCGAACTCGTCGTCGAGCCGCGCGGCGGCGGCGGCTTCGGCTACGACCCCCACTTCTGGATGGAGCCCCTCGGCCGCACCATGGCGGAGCTCCCCCGGGAGGAGAAGAACCGCGTCTCCCACCGCGCCCGCGCCTTCGGCCGCATGCGACGCGTGCTCGAGGCGCTGCTGCGCGCGGAGGTGCGCGCGTGAGCACCGCCCTCATCCGGAACTTCTGCATCGTCGCCCACATCGACCACGGCAAGTCCACGCTGGCGGACCGCATCCTCGTGCGCTGCGGGGCGCTGGCCGAGCGGCAGATGCACGCCCAGGTGCTCGACTCCATGGAGCTGGAGCGGGAGCGGGGCATCACCATCAAGGCGAAGGCGGTGGCGCTGCGCTACGAGCACGGGGGGAAGGAGTACCGCCTCAACCTCATCGACACCCCGGGCCACGTGGACTTCTCCTACGAGGTCTCCCGGTCGCTGGCCGCCTGCGAGGGGGCGCTGCTGCTGGTGGACGCGGCCCAGGGCGTCCAGGCCCAGACCATGGCGAACTTCTTCCTCGCGCTGGACGGCGGCCTCGAGATCATCCCCGTCCTCAACAAGATCGACCTCCAGGCCGCCCGCCCGGAGGAGGTCATGGGGGAGATGGACCAGGTGCTCGGGATCCGGCCGGAGGACGTGCTCAAGGTCTCCGCCAAGACCGGCGAGGGCGTGGACGCCATCCTGCGCGCCGTCATCGAGCGCGTCCCCCCGCCCGCGGGGGACCCGGGGGGGCCCCTCCGGGCCATCGTCTTCGACTCCGTCTACGACGAGTTCCGGGGCGTCATCGTCTTCGTGCGCCTCAAGGGCGGCACCGTGCGCAAGGGGCAGCGGGTCTTCACCCTCGGCTCGCGGCAGTCCTACGAGGTGCTCGACCTCGGGAAGTTCCGGCCGCAGCAGGAATCGGTGCCGGTCCTCGAGGCGGGCGAGGTCGGGTGGCTCGTCTGCAACATCAAGACCATCCACGACGTCACCATCGGCGACACCCTCACCCACGACTCCACGCGCGACGGCGTGGAGCCGCTCCCCGGGTACCGCGAGCCCAAGCCCATGGTCTTCTGCGGGCTCTACCCGACCAGCAACTCCGACTTCGAGCCCCTGCGCAAGGCGCTCGAGAAGCTCCACCTCCAGGACTCCTCCTTCACCTACCACCCGGAATCGAGCGAGGCCCTCGGCTTCGGCTTCCGCTGCGGGTTCCTCGGGCTCCTCCACATGGACATCGTCCAGCAGAGGCTCGAGAGGGAGTTCGGGCTCGACCTCGTGCAGACCGCGCCCAACGTCACCTACGAGATCAAGAGCAACACCGGCGAGGTGATCCTCATCGAGCGCCCGGCCGATCTCCCCGACGCCATGATGATCGGGGAGTTCCGCGAGCCCATGGTGCGGGTCTCCCTCATCCTGCCGAAGGACGCCATCGGCGTGCTGATGAAGGTCTGCGAGGACCGCCGCGGGGCCTTCGTGCGGCAGGAGTACCTCTCGACGGAGCGCGTCGTCCTCGTCTACGACCTCCCGCTGGCGGAGATCCTCTACGACTTCTACGACCTCCTCAAGTCGGCGACCAAGGGCTACGGGACGATGGACTACGACCTCCTCGGCTTCCGGGCGGCCGACCTCGTGCGCATGCGCATCCTGGTGGGCGGCGAGGAGGTGGACGCCCTCTCCAGCATCTGCCACCGGGACGAGGCGGAGCGCCGCGGCCGCGAGGTCCTCAAGCGCCTCCGCAAGGAGATCCCCCGCCACCTGTTCGAGGTCGCCCTCCAGGCCGCCATCGGGGGGAAGATCGTGGCGCGGGAGAACATCGCCCCCCTCCGCAAGAACGTGACCAGCAAGTGCTACGGCGGCGACATCACGCGCAAGCGCAAGCTCCTCGAGAAGCAGAAGGAGGGGAAGAAGCGCATGAAGCTCGTGGGGTCGGTCGAGATCCCGCAGAAGGCGTTCCTCGCGGTGCTCAACGCCCGGGAGGAGGACGAGGGCGGGGGGAGGAAGCGGTGACCGCGGCCGCGGCGCGCGACCCCGGGGAATCGACCCTGCACGCCTGGGCGACCGGGGGCGCGGTGCTCGCGGGCTGCGCCGACCTCCTCGTGGCGGTCATCCTCGGGCTCGTGGAGCCGAAGGCCGACCCCGCGGTGGCGACGGCGCGGGACCTCGCCGCGCCCCTGGGAGGGCTCGCGCTCGCCTCCTTCGCGGCGGCGGCCGCGGCCTGGCGCCGGCCCTCCCGCGCGCTGCCCCTCGTGGCCCTGTTCCACGGCGCCGCGGCGGGGCTCGGGTGGTGGTGGGCGGTGAGGACGCTGGGGGCGGTGCCGGCCCCCCTGGTCGGGGCGCTGGGGGTCCACGCGCTGCTGGCGATCCTCGCGGCGGCGGGGGCGGCGGCCTGCCGCGGCGACGGGGAGGAGGCCGCGGAGGCGAAGTCGGCCTCGGCGGCGGGGGCGGCGGCGGAGAACCTCGAATCGGTCCTCGTGGCCATCGTCTTCGCGCTCGTCATCCGCCACTTCGCCGTGGAGGCCTACAAGATCCCCACGCAGTCCATGGCCCCGACCCTCCTCGGGGACGACCCGCGGCGCGGCCCGGGGGACCGGGTGCTGGTGAAGAAGTGGGACGCCGTCCTCGGGGGGCCCGAGCGGTGGCAGATCTGGGTCTTCCGGCCGCCGCTGGACCGGACCATCAACTACGTGAAGCGGGCCGTGGGCTTCGGCGGGGAGACGGTGGAGATCGAGGAGGGGGACCTCCTCGTGGACGGGAAGGTGGCCCGCAAGCCCCGGAGGACGCGGGAGGCGATGTGGTTCCCGGCCTGGCCCGCGCCGCGGAAGGGGAAGGACCAGGCGGTCCCCTGGGTGGGCGAGGGGTTCCGCATCGAGGGGGAGGACGGGTTCGCCGTCGCGGGCGCGACGGGGAGGAAGCTGCTCCGCTACGAGGGGCAGGTGCGGGATTCCGTCCTCGGCACCGGCGGCACCAACGCGGTGGGGGACGTGCGACTGCGCTTCGAGGTGGAGGACGCGGAGCCGGGGACGGTCCTCGTGGTCCGCATCACCGGGCGCGCGGGCCCCTGCGAGGTGCGGGTCCCGGTGGCCGGCGGCGCGGCGGAGGCCTCCGCGGGGCCCGCGTCGAAGGCCTCCTTCCCCCTCGGCGGCGGCCCGGTCGGCGAGGTCGAGGCGTGGTTCGCCGACCTCCAGTTCGGGCTCGCGGTGGACGGGGAGGAGGTCGGGACGATGGACGACCTCGTGCCGCTCCCCCGGGGCGAGCGGGCCACCTTCGGCGTCTCCTTCGGCGTGGAGAAGGGGGGCGCGACCTTCCGCTCGGTGCGGCTGGACCGGGACGTCTTCTACACGTCCACCGGGACGACCCGCTTCGAGGTCCCGCAGGGGCACGTGCTCTTCCTCGGCGACAACAGCGCGCACTCCCAGGACGCGCGCCTCTGGAAGGGCTGGGAGGTGGTCGAGACGGCCCCGGGCGGCCGGACCTTCCGGAGCGAGAACCGGCCCTACCCGCGGGACGGGAGGGTGGTGTTCCGCGACCGGGACGGGGTCCTGCGGTCCTTCGCCGAGGGGGAGGTGCGGGTCTCCGACCAGCCCGTCCCCCTCTCCTTCGTCCCGGTCCACGACCTCCACGGGAGGGCCTTCTCCATCTTCTGGCCGCCCCGGGGGTTCACGACCGTGGAGGGGGGCCGCCTGGGGGTGCTGCCGTGAGGATACCGATCGCCGCGGCGCTCGTGCTGGCGGGGGCGATCCTCGCGGGCTGCGTGACCGACCCCTACCGGGACCCCGTCCCGGGGAAGGAGGCGCGGGCGGTCCTCCTGCCGGGCGTCGAGGAGACCCTCGTGGCCTGGCCGGTGTCCTACCGGCGGGGGGCGGTCTTCCTCGTGGAGAACCGGACCGGGGCGCCCGTGGAGACGCTGGAGGCGGACCTCTCCGGGCCCGGGGCCCCCCGGGAACTGACGGAGGCCGTCATCGAGGATCCGCCCGGGCGGACCGCCACCATCCTCTGGGCACCCCACGGGACCTGGCCGCTGCGCGCCCGCCTCGGCGAACCGGGAGGCGTGCTCCTCGCCCCCGGGGAGACCCTCCGCCTCCGCCTCCACGTCCTCGGCGAGCCCGGCCGCTGCAAGCTCGCCCTGCGGAGCCGGTGACCGGTACGGAGCCAGGCTCCCTTTCTTCACGGGGGCGACCCCGGGGGTCGCCCCCGTGAAGAAAGGGAGCCTGGCTCCGTAC
>JAKLKS010000264.1 GCA_023150535.1 Planctomycetota bacterium | reverse complement strand
GGGCGGACGTGCCGGTCCTCTCCCGCATCTCCAGGGACGTCAACTACAGGGCCTGGTTCGAGGCCGTCGGCGAGGTCCTGACGATCCTCTAGAGTCGCTTCCTCCGCCGCTCCGCCGGGCGCCCCCTCGGGGGCGCCCGGCTCGATTCAGGGGCGCGGCCGCGCGAGGCGGAAGGCCCCCGCGAGGAGCAGGAGGGCCGCCGCGAAGGCCGCCAGGAGGCCGCGGTCGAGGAGGGCCTCGCGGGAGCGGAGCGCCTCCCCGTCCCGGTCCATGGCCGCCGCCTCCTCCTCCAGCAGCGCCGCGTTCTCCGCGAGCCAGGAGGCGGCGGCGGGGGCCGTCGCCGGGTCCGCGGCCGCCGCCCGCATGTCGGCCACCGCCGCCCGCGCCGCCGCACGGTCCCCCGCCGCGTGCAGCGCGATCCAGGCCCGCCGGTAGAGGGGGGCCGCCTCGCGGGGGTGCTCCCGGAGGTGGGCCGCGAGGACCTCCATCGCCGCCGCGGGGTCCCCGTCCTCGAGGAGGAGGTCCGCGAGCATCCCCGGCGCCGAGCAGTCCGAGGGGCGGCCGAGGACCATCTCCCGGAGGGCCGCGCGGGCCCGGTCCCGCTTCCCCCGGGCGACGAGGATCTCCACCCAGCGGCGGTTGTCGTCGAGGCGCTCCGGGTGCTCCCGCGCCAGGGGCCCGGCGAGGAACTCCGCCGAGCGGAGGTTCCCCGAGCGGAGGCAGCGCTCCCGGAGGGCCGCCGCGGCGGCGAGGACCGCCCCGTCCCCCGGGTTCTCGTAGAGGAGGGTCATCAGCTCGTCCGCCTCCTTCGCCTCGGCGGCGTGGAGGGCCGCGAGGTCCTCCTGCGCCCGGGCCGGCGGACGGGGGAGGGCGGCGAGGAGGCCGCCCGCCGCGAGGAGGATCGCGGTCCCGCGCCGGGAGCCCACCTCAGCGCCCCCCGGTCCGCTCGCGGTCGTAGCGGCGGATGGATCCGTCCATGAGCCGCTCCACCGGGGCGAGGTCGTCGGTGAAGACCGGGAGGCCGTCCTCCGGCAGGCGGAGGATCGCCCCGGGGAGGGCGCGGGCGGCGAGGCGGAGCGCCTCCCGGCCCTCGGGCCTCCCAGCGAACAGGGAGAGCGGCTCCCCCCCGGGGGAGCGGCCGCGGGCGGCCTCGGCGGCGTCGGCGGCGAAGCCGAGGAGCGGCAGGTCCCCCTCCCGGTTCGAGGCGAGGACCAGGAAGTTCGGGTAGCCCTCCACGGGGATGCGCCAGGCCCGGCCGAAGACCTGCGCCGTCGTGTTGACGAGCCCCGCGAGGAGCGGGTCGTCGGACCGGTAGGCGAAGGCGTTGTAGGCGAGGATCCCGCCGGGCTTGAGGCGGCCCTTCAGGCGGGTGAAGAACTCCCGCGTCGAGAGGTGGAAGGGGATGTAGTACTCCTGGCTGTAGCAGTCCACCAGGACGAGGTCCCAGCGCAGGTCCGGCGGGGCGGCCTCGAGGAAGGGGCGCGCGTCCATGGCGTGGACGCGCAGCCAGGGGGCGTCGGCGGGGAGCTCGAAGCGCTCCCGCCCCGCGCGGATCACCGCGGGGTCGATCTCCACCCCGTCCAGCCGGAAGGGCCGATCCCCGCCGAGGAAGTGGTGCAGGGCCCGCGCCTGGGTGCCCGCGGCGAGGCCGAGGACGAGGACGTCGAGGGGCTTCCCCGGCCGCGCGCCGCAGAGCAGCGGGAGCACCGGGTAGAGGTCGTAGTACCGCCCCCCCGTCAGCACGCTCCCCGGCTTCAGCACCGAGTGGTAGGTCGCCACCCCCTCGTTGAGGTTGAGGAGCCGGGTCGGGACGGGGGTCCCGCCCGCGCCGGCGTCCATCACCTCGCGCACCTGCACGAACTGGTAGGCCCCGTCGTCCTCGAGGAGGATCCTCCCCTCGCCGGGCCCCGCGGGCCGGAACTCCCCCGCCGAGGCCAGCACCGCGAGGATCGCCGAGAGGAGCGCCGCCCCGCCCGCGGCCGCCGCGGCGCGCCCCCTCCCCGCCCCCGCCGCGGCCAGGAGGAGGCCCGCCGCGGCCAGCACCGCACCGCTCCCCCCCACCGTCGCCCGCGTCCCGATCCCCGGGAGGAGGACGTAGGTGGTGAGGAAGGTCCCGGCGATGGAGCCGACGGTCGAGAGGGAGAGGACCCACCCCGCCGCCTTCCCGGCGTCCCGCCCCGGCGCGAGGAGGTGGACCGCCAGCGGCCCCACGGTCCCGAGGAGGACCATGGGCGGGCCGAAGAGGAGGAGCGTCGCGAGGAGGGAGCCCTTCACGAGGATCGCGGCGAGCCCCTCGAGGTTCGCCCCCTGCGGGAGGAGGGCGGGGGCGAGGCGGGGGCCGGCCCAGGCGGCGCCCGCGGCCAGGAGCCCTCCCGCCGCCAGCAGGACCCCCATCGTCCTCTGGTCCGCCCCCCGGGCCGCGAGGCGGCCGCCGAGGGCGTAGCCCGCCGCCAGCGCCCCCAGGACCACGGCCAGCACGTTGGTCCAGACCGGCAGCGACATCCCGAACCAGGGGGCGAGGAGGCGGCCCGCCGACACCTCGAGGACCATGACCGCCGCCCCGGAGAGGAGGACCACCGCGAGGAGGAGCGCGCGGCCGCCGGCCTGCAGGGGGGGGACCGGTGCGGGATCGGGATTCAAGGGAGTGGCCTCCGTGGCGACGGCGGGCTGCCGGGGAAGGGCCCCCGCGCGGCCGGCCTCCCCGCGAGCGCCGTGCCGATGGGGAGCCGGCCTAGCCGCCGCCCGCGGGCTTGGGGGCCGCCGCGGCCGCCGTGGGCACCGTGAAGCGGATCTCCGTGGGCGCGAAGAGGGTCCGCTCGCCGGACTGCCCGATCCAGTAGAGCGCGGTCCGGACCTGCCTCCGGGGGACGCCCTTCCAGACCTCGGTCCCGTTCACCGTGACCGCCACCTCCCGGTCGAGGTCGAGGAGGTCGTCGTTGAGCAGGAGGATCCCCTCGGCGAGGTTGTCGCCGGTGATGGCCACCGAGCCCCCGCGATCGGTGCGGGTGAAGGTGAGGTCCACGAACCGGTCCTTCTTCGCGTCCGCCGCGCGGAAGACCCAGAACCAGTAGGCCCAGGGCTCGCCCCCCTGGGGCCGGGTCTTCCAGGAGAAGGAGAGGGTGCCGGGGTTGGTGATCCGGCGCGGGGGGAGCGCGGCGATCCACTTCTGGACCTCCGCGTGGGCCGTGGCCGGGATCACCGCCGCGCCCGGGACCGACTTCTGGAGGGCCTCGAGGGCCCCCTTCTGCGCCGGGTTCGGGTTGTCCGGCATGGCGGCCAGCGTCCCGCAGAGGAGCAGGTTGGTCGCCAGCGGGGAGACGAGGGAGGGGCCCCGCAGGACGACCCCCGAGAAGTGGACGGCCCACTCCGCCCCGAGGTTCGCCGCGAGGTTGGCCGATCCGGGGCCGGCGTCGAGGACCACGCGGTCGAGGTCCACGCGGTACTCCTCGATGGCGTGGCGGAGGCCCAGGGCCGCCAGCCACGGTTCGCGGGGGATGTCGATGCCCGCGGCCTTGGAATCCGTGGAGACCGCCACCACGAGCCAGTCCTTGAGGAGGTCGCCGTAGGTGCCGCCGAGCCACCGCTTCGGATCCTCCTCGCGATCGAGGATGACGAGGAGGAGGGGATGGAGGTTCTTCGGGTTGTAGGACTTCGGCACGGAGACCCAGAAGCGGGCCTCCTTCCCCTCGAGGGGGATCCTCACCTCGGAGATGCCGGCCTTCCGGGCGCCGGCGTTGAAGGTCCCGGCGAGCGCGGTCCTCCACCACTCGGTGGCCTTGAGCGGGTCGTCCTTGGCCTCCGCGGCCCACTCGGCCACGGCGCCCTCCAGCGCCGACTGCGCCGCCATCCGCGCCGCCCCGCTCCCGGTGAAGAGAGCCTTGAGGGAGCCGTGGATCCTCTCCGCCACGGGGCGGGAGGGCTCCTTCGGGACCTTCCTCTCGGGGGGCTTCTCCGCCGCGGGCTTCTCGGGCGCGGGCTTCTCCTCCGCCGGCTTCTCGGGCGCGGGCTTCTCGGGGGCGGGGGGGGGATCCTCCGCCTTCGGCGCGCCCTCCCCGGCGGGGGGCGCCTCGGGCTTCGGCTCCTCGAGGGCGGGTGCGGCGGGCGCGAGGCAGAGGGCGGCGAGGAGCCCCGCGGACGCGACGAGCAGGATCTTCATGGCGCCTCCTGGTGCGCGGTCGTCCCCTCCGCCCGGCGCGGCGGAACCGGACGCCGGGGACATCCTAACCGATGCGGGCCGACTTCGGTTTTCCGGATTTCCCGCCCCGGCGGAGGTCCGCGCCGCGGGGTTCCCCGGGGGCGCGGCGCCGGGGAGCGGACGCCCGTCCCCCTAGCGCAGCGAATCCAGGTACCTGCGGAACTTCAGGCGGTCCGCCTCGTCCCGGAAGGAGGAGGCGCGGCGGTGGGCCTCGAGGAACCGCTCCCGGGCCTCCTCCCGCCTCCCCTCCGCCACGGCCATCAGGCCGAGGTTCTCCAGGGGCGCGGTGATCCGCGGATCCTCCTCAGCGGAGCGGAGGAACTCCCGGCGCGCGTCCGCGGGCCTGCCCCATCCCAGGTACAGGAGCCCGAAGTCGTTCCTCGCCGATCCGTCGAAGACCGCCAGGTCCACCGCCTCCCGGTAGGCCGCCTCCGCCTCGGGGTAGCGCCCGAGGCGCCGCAGCGACAGCCCGAGGAACATCCTGTAGGAGGCGCTCGCCGGGTCCAGCGCCGCCAGCCTCCGGAAGAGCCGCTCCGCCTCGGAGAAGCGCCGGGCGACCCCGTGGGCCGCCGCGACGGCGTAGTAGCCGTCGAGGATCTCGGCGCGCAGGTCCCCGTCGCCGGGCCCGAGGAGTTCGAGGACCCGGCCGTAGGCCTCCTCCGCCCCGGCGAGGTCGGATCGGGCCACGCGGAGGCGGGCCACCTGGAGGAGCGGGGCGGGGTTACCCGGCTCCAGCGCCGCCTTGCGGGAGAAGGCCTGCAGGGCGTCCTCGATCCTGCCCGAGGAGATCCGGAGGTGGCCGAGGTAGTGGAGCGCGGTGGGCTGGTCCGGGTGCTTCGCCAGGACCGCCAGCAGGGCCTCCTCCGCGGCCGCCCAGCGGCGCGCCGGGGCGTCCACCTGCCAGAGGGCGCGGTAGAGGGAATCCGCCGTGGGGACCCGGAGCAGCCCCTCCAGGGCCGCCGCCCGGGCCTCCTCCACGCGACCGAGGGCCGCCAGGTCCCCCGCCCGGAGCGCCGCCGCGTCGGCGCGCGCCGGGTCGAGCGCGAGGCACGTCCCCTCCTCGGCCGCCGCGCCCTCGAGGTCCCCCGCCCCGCGGAGCGCCGCCGCGAGGAGGTGGTGCAGCCCAGGGTCGGCGCCCTCCTTCGCCAGGAGGGAGCGGAGCGTCTCCGCGGCCCCCGCGAAGTCGAGGTCGAGGGTGCGGGCGCGGGCGACGGCGGCGAGGGTCCTGCGGTCCCCGGGGAGGGCGGCGTCCGCCGCGCGGAGCCAGCGGAGGGCGTCGGCGGCCAGCGCCCGCACCTCGGCGCCGCGGGGGGCGTCGGCGCCGGCGGCC